>CADARO010000176.1 GCA_902790345.1 uncultured Eubacteriales bacterium
ACCTCTACTACCTGTCCGTTCAGGGTAAAGCTCGCCTTGAAGCCGTCTTTTGCGTCGTACTCCATGACGTCGGTCAGGTAGGTGTAGGATGCCTCGTCGCCTTTCAGCTCAGAAGGCCTGCCGCCCGCCGGGAGCGCAGCCTCGCCCTCGCTGTGAAATATCCAGTCGAACTGATGCGCCTTATCGGCCGTGATCTTTGTCACGTCCGTGACAGACGTGCCGTGGGCAGTCAGTGTGCGCTGCCCCATCACGCCGTCGAACAAGTCCTCCACCCGCGCGGTTATGCCAGCGGGCGTCTCGTACACGCGCTGCCGCTGCGCGCGGAAGGGCTGTGACCTTCCGTCCATCAGTACCGTGTTGTGCGCGAGGCTCGTGCGATAATACGCCTGACACATCGGATGGCCATAGCCGGGATTGCCGATATCGTTCGAGAACGGGTATACCCCAACGCTCAGCGCGTCCGAATGCATGTGGCTCTTCGTCAGCGAGCCGCTCTTCAGGACGATGTTCATGGGCTTGTTCATCACGGCGAGGCAGGAAGCGGGGAATACCTTCCTTTCGGGCGGGTTGAACTCTATGCCCTCGGGCACGTCCGGGGACATATACAATAAGGTTTCCGCGCCCTCAAGCCTTTCCGGTTCGCGGCACATGCCTTCTCGAATTTGCAGAGCGAGCTCACGCGACGGCGCGACTCTGTACGCCCTGAGGCCTGGACGAGAACGCGAGGCGATCCGCGACGGATAGGACATGTCGTTGATACAGGGCAGAGACCAGCCGTCCGGTGAAAGCTGACCGGGCGTCTGATACGCACGCCTCAAATAGTCCACAAGTTCGTCCTCGGGATTGACGCAGGCGTAGGCCGCCACGAACTCACACAGCGCCTCTGTGGCATAGTAATGATACCCCAGCGACATCTCGTACCACAGTCCGTCGGCGGTGTAGCCCTTCTTCGCCTGATTGCGTACGCCAAATTCACTCTCGACGGCATCCTGAAGCAGCGCCTCGTCCCCGTAGTACAGCGCGATCACGCCACGCGCCGCCTGAAGCCACAATGGGATATTGTGTATGGCCGTTGCCTGACGCCCGATCAGCTCGGCGAGGGGCGAAAACAGCTCGTTCCACCACTTTTCGCGCTTAGCGTCCGGAATATTGTCCTTTCCAACGACGTTCAGCGCCCGCATCACCGCCGCGGCCCAGACCGCCTCGTCGAGGCTCTGGCCCATGATCTTCCCCTGCCCCGCGTTTTTGCCGTGCACAGGGAAATCACTGTAGTCATCCGCGTAGAAATCGATAAAGCGGATGATGTAGTCAAGTGATTCCCTCTCGCCGTATACGTGATAGTTGAGCGCCGAACTGGTCAGCGCGCGCACCGCGTCGTAGCGATAGCCGTACACCCAAGCCTCGTCCAGCGCCTTCCCCGACACGCTCGCCCCGCAGTTTTCGCAAACGAAGACGCGCCCTGGCTGATATATGTAATCTTGACGGAACGTCACGGCGCATTTCGGACACACGAAGTTGTGGAACCATCCGCTCAGTCGACTCTTATCGTCCTGAAAGCTCGAGCGCCAGAAGGCATCCGTTTTTTTCGCCGCTTTGAGCGAATCGGCAAACAGCGCGTTTTCACCTGCCAGCCGAAGTATCTCCTCACGACTGTTGCAGTAGGTTGGAATCACCCGTATCACCCGCTTTCTCATATGATGCCCCTGCCGGATACTCTTCCGACAGGGGCATGAAGTTCACCGTTGCCTGTTCAGATTACTTGTTCAGATCGTTGGCCGCGTAGATGTCCAGAATTGGCTGATAGGCCGGAACCATGGTGTTCTGGATGAAGTTAACGAGCTCATCCTTCTCGATCTGCCCGCAGATGTACTTGGTGCGCAGCTCGCCGAAGGTATCGCCGATGCCCTCGTCGCTGATCTGCACGTTGATCTCGTTGATGCCAGCCAGATGGCCGCCACCCAGATAGGAAACGCGATTGGTCTGCGCGCCGATGCGCTCATAGGCCTCGTTGAAGATGGCGACTTCCTCGTCGGTGTTGCCATTGGCGATCAGCAGGCCCTTGTCGTGGGTCTGATAGTTGATCGTGGCATAGGAAGCGACATACTTGTCGGCGTTGAGCTTCTGCTCCTCAGTCTTGGAGGCGTAGCGCAGTTCGGGGAAGAACTCCTCGTAGGTGATGCCCTGCACGCCGAACATCAGCAGCTCGTTGACCTCGTCGGTGTAACCGGCGTCCAGGAATTTGACGCACAGGTCGACATGCTCGGTGTCGGCGTTGATGGCGTAGTTGCCCCAAATCTGAGGATTGTAGTACACATCAGCCACAGTCTGGCCTTCCTGCATCAGCGGCGGGCCCATGACCAGCTTCGCGTCGGGGTTGGCGGCCTTAAAGGCTTCCCTCGCGGCGACAGTGACCAAGTGCTCAACAACGGTGTTGCAGTACTTGATGCCCATGCGGCCGGCATCGAAGATGTCGTCGTCCTCGTACATGGTGGTCAGGTAGAACTCGGGATCCAGAGAACCGGCGGCGTACATGTCGCGCATCCAGTCCAGGTAATCCATGTAGGCGTCCTGAGCCTGCATCAGCACGTAGTTGCCATTCTCATCGGGCACGCTGGAGGGGCGCACGCCGAAACCGGACAGGACGGAGCGGTGCTCGGCGCCCATGGCGGTGTTCAGAGACCAGCCGAAGGTGTCATCGATGCCGTTGCCGTCGGGATCCTGCGTCGTGAAAGCCAGCGCCACTTCTGCAAACTCGGCGGGTGTAGTGGGCATTTCCAGACCCAGCTTCTCCAGCCAGTCGCCGCGGTAGATGATACCGTCCCAAGGCTTGGTCTGCACGCGGGGCATGGAGTAGATTTCATTGTCCAGCGACGCGATGCGCACGGTGGCCAGCTCGTCCTCGGTGAGGCAGGTGAAAGCGTTGGGCATGGTTTCCTCATTGAAATACGGGGTCAGGTTGAGGAGCAAGCCATCGGAAGCCCACTGCACATAGTTGGTGCCGGTGTCGCCGACATAGATGATGTCGGGCAGGTCGCCGGACGCCATGACGATGTTGCGGCGGTCGTTGTAGCTGGAAATCGGGGGAGCCTCGATTTCGATGTTGACGCCCAGCAGATCGCCCCACGCCTTGATGACGGGGTTGTCCTCAACGACATAGGACGCGTTGAGCCGCTGCAGCATCGTGAGAGTCACTCGATCCTCTTCAGCCGCGGCCGGGAACACGGCCAGCGTCAGCAGAATCGCGCAGGTCAGGATGATGGACAATGCCTTCTTCATACGGGTTTCCTCCTTTTGAAATTTATCATGACGGCCTCGGCCGTTATGATCAGTACAATGTCGCGCCGCCTAGCTTCTTGGCGATCCGGTTGGTCGAGAAGATGAGCACCGTGCCGATCACATTTTTGAACAGACCCACGGCGGTGGAATAGGAGTACCGCCCGCCCACGATGCCGATCTGGTAGGTGTAGGTCTCGAAAACCTCCGACACGGAGCGGTTCAGGTCGTTCTGGAACAGGTAAATCTGCTCGAAGCCGTTGTTCATGAGTCCGCCGACAGCCAGAACCAGCATGATGACGATGGTGCTGGAGACACCCGGCAGGGTGATATGCCAGATCCGCTGCCATCGGTTGGCGCCATCCACCGTGGCGGCCTCGTAGTATTCCGGATTAATGGCGCTCAGGCCCGCCAGATAGATGATGGTGCCCCAGCCAGCCTCCTTCCAGATGTTGGTGGCGATGATGACCGTGCGGAACCACTCGCTTGACCCCAGAAAGTTGATCTTTGTGCCGCCCATGGCCGCGATGATGTCGTTGACAAGGCCGTCGGTCATGCTCAGGAAGTTGGTGGCGATGCCGCCCAGCACAACCCAGGAGATAAAGTGCGGCACGTACATGAGCGTCTGCGTCGTGCGCTTATAGGCCTTCGCGTGGATTTCGTTCAGCAGCAGCGCCAGGATGATCGGAATGGGAAATGAGATAACCAGCCGCGTGACGCTCAGAACGATGGAATTCGTAAAGACCGTGTAGAATTTGCCGCTTCCAAACAGTTGCTTGAAATTGGCGAAATTGTTGAACGGGCTGCCAAAGATGCCTTTCTTGAAGTTGAAATCCTGAAAGGCCATCATGATGCCGTACATGGGGATGTACTTGAAAATGATCAAAAACACCAAGCCCGGCACGCACATCAGATAGAGGTAGCGGTTTTTCCAGATATATTTGCGCCAGGTGATTTGGGATGCCGTCTTTGCCATAATACCGCCTCCCTATTCTTTCACGCCGCCGAGCACCAGGCCCGACATGAAGTATTTTTGCAGGAAGGGATAAACGAGCATGATGGGCACGGTAGCCACAACGATGGAGGACATCTTCAGCAGGAACGGCGCGGTCATGCGCTCCTCCGCCGCCATGCCCTGCTGAACCTCGTTGACGCCCGACTCGAACACGATCTCGCGCAGCACCAGCTGCAGCGGCCACATGGTGCGCTTGGTGATGTAGATGATCGCGGAGAAGTAGCTGTTCCAGTAGCCCACGATGGTGAAAAGCCCCAGCGTGGCCAGTATGGGCAAGCACAGCGGCAACACGATGCGGATCAGCACCTGAATGTCGTTCGCGCCGTCGATCAGCGCTGCCTCCTCCAACGATACAGGCAGGTTCTCGATGTAATTGCGCATCAGGATCAGGTTGTAGCAGCCCAGAAGACCCGGCAGGATCATGGCCCAACGGGTATTCAGCAGCCCCAGCGTGCGCATCAGAAAGTATTCCGGGATCATACCGCCCGAGAAGAACATGGTGATGATCCACAGTGTGGTGATGAGCTTGTAGCCCTTCAGGTGCTTCTTCGTGAGGGGATAGGCCGTCATCACCAGCAGCGCCATCGACATGGCGCTTCCCACAAAGGGTTTTTCAGATACAGATCGTAGGGCGTGAAGGAATAGATGATTACCAGCAGAAAGGGCAAGAAGCAGACCACCGCGAATATACCCGTCACGAGATACGATAAGATCGAGACAGAATAATCGTCGATCCCGTGCTTCATCCGGTTGCCCCTTTTGCGTTTCAGCGCCGCCAGCAAAACAGACACCTCCCTTTCTATCGCAGATCGCTGTCACCGATAACGGCCATAGGTTCTGGCTGTGTCAACCACGCAGAGTCGAAAAAAACCATGATCCCGCCTCCCCTCCGGCGTTGGGTATCGAATTGAATTTTACTTTAAATTGCTTTAAAATAGCTTGAAAATCAGCTTTATATGTATTATAATACAGTTAACAGGGATTGTCAATATGCTTTCCCGCGTTTTGTCAGGAGGAGATACCGATGCGAAAGAAAGCCATAACCCTGTCGGACATCGCGCGCGAAACAGGCGTCAGCGTCAACGCCGTTTCGCTGGCGCTCAGGGGCAAGAGCGGCGTCAGCGAAGAGATGCGCAGGCACATCACGCACGTCGCGGACAAGATGGGCTACGCCCTGCGCGGCGCGGGGACCGGCAATATCCTCGCGCTGATTCCCCAGCGTTTTTTTTCCATGGATGCCAACAGCGTCTCCTTTTATCCCGGCTTGTACTTTGAAATGCAGCGCTACGCGGACGAAAAGGGCTGTAAGCTCATTCTGAGCAGTGTATCGCCCGAGGACGAAAAGGCGCTGCGCGTGCCGCCTCTTCTGGGCAGCATATCCATCATCGGCATTGTCTCCGTAGGCAATATGTCCGAGGGCTACTGCCGAATGCTCAAGGGGCTGGGACTGCCCTTTGTCATTGCGGACCAATATTACGACAGTCTGAAGACGAGTTGTGTCTGCACCGCCAACGCTTCCGCAGCCTACGAGCTGACCAGTCACCTGATCGATTTGGGCCATACCAACATACACTTCATCGAAAGCCCCTTCAGGACGTCCAGCGCCCGGGATCGCTGGGTCGGCTATGTGCGCGCTATGGTCAGCCATGGGCTGCAGCCACTGGAGAACAGGCTGACGATGGCGGGGAACATGGAGCACGTCGGCGACGATCTGATCGCACAGGCGCTTGACGAGCTGAACCCCCTCCCTACAGCATTCGTCTGTGGCCACGACGCGATGGCCAAGGCTGTCATATTCCATCTGGCAAAGCGCGGCTTGCGCTGCCCGGAGGATTTCTCCGTCACAGGCTTTGACAACATCCAGTCGCCGGAAATACAGTCACTGCGCCTGACCACCTGCGACACGCCCAAGAAGGCCATCGCCCGGACCGCCATCGACCTGCTCCTGTCCGAAGCCACACCCGCCAAAATCATCCAGCTCTACGGCGAAATCATCATCCGCAACAGTGTGCGTTCCATCCGGAAACCGTGAGTTCAATCTTCAAAATATGAAATGGAGGAGAGGTTTTTCATGTTTACGTTCGGCACACAATATCTCAGAGGCGCCACACCCGCCAAAGACCAATGGCTGCGCGACATGGAGAACATGAAGAAGCTGGGCTTTAACACGATCCGCGCCTGGCTTGTGTGGAACATCATCGAAAAAGCGGAGGGCGAAATCGATTACGATTATATCGATTCCTTCCTCACCTGCGCCCGCGCAAACGACCTGCGGGTTGGCCTCCTGTTTCATATGCACGCCTGCCCAGCCTGGGCTGTTCAAAAGTATTCCCGCTACTTTTATGTCAACGAGGACAACCTGCCCTTTGAGCCGGCCATTCGCTCCAACACGCCCTCCGGCGGCTGGCCGGGCCTCTGCTATGACCACGAGGAAGTGCGCGAAATCGAGGCGCGATTCATTCAGGGCGTTGTGCGGGAAACCCGGAAGTATTCAAACGTCGCTTTCTATGAACCCATGAATGAGCCGCATCAGTGGATTGATTTCCGAAAGAAGCCCAACGACATCTTCTGCTATTGCCCGGCTTCCACGCGCCGGTTTCAGCAATGGCTTCAAAGAAAATACGGTGACATATCGGCGCTGAACGAGGCTTGGGGCCACGGCTACGGCCGCTTCGACGAAGTGCGCCCGCCTCGCTGGATGGCCTCCTACAGCGACTGGTGTGACTTCCGTCTGTTTAATATCGACAATGTGGCGGAAGAGGTTCGTTACCGCGCGGAGCTCATCAGGGCTGTGGACGCGGACAAACCCGTCATCGCCCATGCCTGGGGCGGCGGCGCGATCACCTGTGCCCAGCTGGGCGGCATGGCCTTTGACGACTGGAAACACGCTCAGGTGCTGGACAAGTGGGGCTTCAGCGCCTTCCCACAGAGCGCGTCCGACTGTGGCACGCTGGCGCTGGGCTGCGATGCCACCCGCTGTGCGGCAAATGGCAAGGAATATTGGCAGGCAGAGCTCACCGCCGGCATGAACGGCACCGGGCTTTGGCAGCATGGCCGGATCGATGACAACACGTTCAATAAATTCTCCCTCGAATCCATTCGCCACGGCGCGCAGGGCCTCATGTACTGGCAGTATCGCAAGGAACGCTTTGGCTCCGAATTCGGCGGATATGCGCTCACAGACAACGCGGGCGGCCCGACGAACCTCACCCGCTGCGCCTCGCAGCTGTGCCAGGCGCTGCAGGAAAATGAGGACGTGTTCCTTCATGGCACGCAGGAGAGCGCTCAGGTGGCGCTGGTGTTCAGCATTCGGTCGTATCTGGCCAACTGGTGTGCCTGCAACCGGGCAGACAATAAATTCGCGGTGGATTCCGTTTCTGGGTATTACCGCATGTTGTGGGAGGAGAATATCCCCGTGGACATCATCCACGAGGCATTCTTCAGCGACCTGAGCGCCTACAAGGTCATCATCGTGCCAACGCCCTATGCGCTCTCGCCTCAATTCGCCGAAGCGCTGAAGGAATACGTCCGCAAAGGCGGCATGATACTGTCCGATCCCTATTTTGGCGCGTTCGACGACGCATTCCGCCTGTCCTATCAGGTTCCCGGTTTCGGCTTTGACGCTGTTTTCGGCTGCGAAGCGGATGAACTCACCATGCGGCAGGAGGTGACACTGCACGCCGGCGAACGCATACTCCTTCTGCAGGGTAATATTCACCGCGAAACCTACAAAAACGTCTCAGCGGATGTTCTCTGGCGCTATGAGGATGGCTCTCCCGCTGTTCTCAAAAACCGGTTTGGCGCGGGCTCCGCGGTATTGAGCGGCGTCAATCTGGGCCTGTGCTATTCCAACCGCACACTGGTTTCCGATGATATTTCCTCGCTCGACAGCGGCAATGACAGCGCGGTTGCGAAGGAGATCGTGACGCGTCTGCTGGCGGAAAACGGGGTGCGCAAAAACCCGTGCACAGCGCCGGGCGTCAAGGTCAGCCTGATGGAAACCGGCGACACCTGCGATTCCGACGCTGTCATTCTCATCAACAGCCTGCCCGACGAGAGCGAAGGCGTTCTTGAGCTTCCGCGCGCCTATGCCGCCGCTTCCGTGGTTTACGGAAAAGCCGAGGCGTGCCCGGATGGCAAGAGCCTGCGCATCCGTCTGGAGCCGGATCAAAGCGCCATCATTCGGCTTCTTCATCGGCACTCAGTTTAAGACCCGTCGGGGTGGAAAGCCGCCAATAAACAATGGCCTTGTTAAGACGCGATTTGTGGAGATGTTTGGGGGAGTCGATTCGGGCTTTGAAGACACCAGAGAAGATTTGTCATTGAACGATATTAGGGCATCTTGTGCAGACGCTTTGAGTCGATTGATTTCAATCAAGCGAAGGAGGATGTGCTGCCATTCATCAGAACGCCGGAAGCGCTCAACATATGGAGCCCTGACTTTTTCGCAGCCATAACGGAGGGACTGATAGCAGTTCGATGTAAAAATGGCGCTTTGAGTTTATTCCTTTGCGATGGTAGACAGACGACATGCAGCATGCTATAATATCCCTGTCAGTTGGTAACTGTTCTTCATTCCGTGGCAACAGAATGGCAACATCCCACCCCGGACACGGTGAACTGCGGATAATGAAAAGAATCCAGATAATGTGAGCCACATCGCCCATGCGGATTTGTTTAGGATGAATCGGGCAGGGGCGAGTGGGAATAAGCAAATCCGTTCTTTTCCATCCCGAAAAGCCTTGAAACATAAGGCTTTTCGGGATTTTTCATTTTTCAGTGGCTACAGAATGGCTACATTGGAGCCGGTTTTTGTAGCCGCTGCGGTGCCTTGCCAGGGCTCAGCCTTCCGGCATCATGCCGTCCAGCCGGTTGGCAACCTCCACCTGCTTGTTCGGGTACAGGTGGCTGTAGGTCTCCATGGTAGTCTGCACGTGCTCGTGCCCCAGCCGTTCCGCGATCAGCAGCGGCGAGAAGCCCATCTCCACCAGCAGGCTCGCGTGAGAATGCCGCAGGTCGTGGATGCGAATCCTCTTTACGCCGGAACGCTTGCAGCCGTTTTCCATCTCGTGATCCAGAAAGGACTTCGTGTAGGGAAAGATTCTGTCGTCAGGTTGAAGCTCGTAGCACTGGGCCATGTAATCCCGCAGGCATTCCCTCAACCCATTCGGGATCGTGATGACGCGGTTGCTCTTCGGCGTCTTGGGCGTGGTGATGATGTCTTTCCCGGCGATCCGCTGGTAGTTCTTCGTCACGGAGATCGTGCCCTTCCCGAGGTCGATATCCGCGGGCGTCAGTGTCAGCAACTCGCCCTTACGCATGCCGGTGTTGTACAACGTCATGAACATGGCATAGGACGCGGGCTTGTACTTCACCGCCTGGATGAAGGTGGAAAACTCCTCCTTCGTCCAGAACTGCATCTCTTCCGCGTTCTTCTTGCCCATGCTACCGGCCTTGTGGCAGGCATTCTCCTTCATGCCGTAGTACTTCACCGCGTAGTTGAACAGCGCCACGAGCTGATTATTGATGGTTTTGAGATAGGTCTGGGAGTAGGGCTTGCCTTGTTCATCCCGATGCCCGGCCAGCCAGTTCTGCCAACGCCACACGTCTGTGGGCTTGATCTCGTTCAGAGGCATCTTCCCGAACACCGGCGTGATCTTCAGGCCGATGAGCCACCGTTTGTTGTCAAGCGTGGAGGGCTTGAGCCGCTGGCTCATGTCCTTCATGTACAGCTCGATGAAGTCCTGAAAGGTCAT
>CADARO010000177.1 GCA_902790345.1 uncultured Eubacteriales bacterium
GCTGGCCCGTATGGTTATAGAGATACGGAATGTGGAAGCTGGGCTCGTTGCCCATGCAGAACTGGCCGATGAGCCCGGTCGAATCGGGGAACTGCCCGAGAAAGGCATACTTGCTCGTGCCATACTGCTCCACGAATATCCTGTCAGATAGGCCTCAAGCCCTTTCCTGCCGCCCATCAGGGCCGCCAAGCCGTCGATGTCGTGCTGCACGTGCAGGGTATAGGTCCAGCTGTTGCACTCGGCGAAATAAGCCCGGCCGCCCTGGCCTCCGCTCAGCTTCGGGTCGAAATCCGGCACCCAGTCTCCGTTCGCCAACCGTGGCGACATGAAGCCTGTCTCCTTGTTGAACACGTTGCGGTAGTTCAGCGCGCGGCGGGCGTATTTCTCCGCTTCTGGCTTGCCCAGCGCCTTGCCAAACTGGGAAAGACACCACTCGTCATAGCAGGTTTCCAAGGTTACCGTGACGCATTGCCGGCGCTCGAAGGGATGAGCCTGGGCAAGCCACTCCTTTTCACCTTCCGGCAGCGCGGGGAAAAAGCCGTTTTTGAAATAGCATTCGTCGTATTCGTTGACAGGTCCCGCCGCCCACGGCAGCTTGGTCACGTTTTCTTCGTTATCCACCATCGCCTCCCAAGCCAGCTCCCGGTCAAAATCGCAGTAGCCCTTCATGTAGGCGTCGACGATCATGGCCGTGGAATGCTTGCCCACCATGACGGCTCGGCTGCCCATCAGATGCGGGAAGGTGGGCATGTGGCCGCACTGCTGATACATGCGCAGGTAGGAGTGGATGATGTCCATCTGCCGCTCCGGCTCGAGAATCAGCTGCAGCGGATGCGCGGTACGATAGGTGTCCCACGTGCCGTCGTTGACGTAGAAATCCCGTTCATCCGCATGAACCTGTTTGTCGAATCCGCTGTAATAGAGACCGTATTCGCTGATGTTGATCATGCGCTGATACACGCGATAGAGTGATCGGACATGAAAGGGCGTTTTTTTTACAGTCAGGTATGAAACCGGTGCGTTCTATGGTACTCTGTAGCTGCGGGATAAGGTCGATATACATCTGGGTCTTCGAACTCGTGAGTGATCGTGGCTGGATGTACTTTGGAGCACAGTAACATGTTGCCCTCTTGTTCCATTGAGCAGAGGAATAGCACGAGTAATATAATTCATTTCACCGAAGCACATCAATTCCGCAATACTGTCAGAGGAAGGTGACACAATGCGAAATCTGCTGGAAGTATGCTGCGGGCTTGACGTGCATAAGGAAGTCCTTGTTGCGTGTATTCTCAAGGGCGGCATGTGTTCAGGTGGATGAGGATTTGCTCCGGTTTCACCGGCAGACGAAGCTCCTCTATGCATTCGTGCCCCTGAAAGGCAAGCAGTCCCATGGCGTTGTCGGTGATCGAGGCGGTGAAACCGCTGTTCATCACGCGGTCAAGCTTGGAGGCAAACTGCTTCAAATCAGCCTCCAGCTTTTGCGTGTCCTGCTTTGGGGGAATGATTTCGATGTGGTAGCTTCTCTGACTGACACTCATGGTTTCATCCAATCTTTCTGTGAAAGGCATTGTGAAGCAGGCTGTTTTTTCGCGTGGAGAACTTGCTCATATAACCTACTAAATAGGTATGAATTATTCTAACATCTGCAGGCTGCGTTGTCAATAGTCAAATGGGTATCGGAACATATTGCCCTGGAATTCGTCAAACTGACGTAAGCGGGTGTCAGAATGAAATATATGATGAAAGGAATAACCATGAACGTGAATAGAATGGAGAGAGTGGCCATTCTTGTGGCAATCGTTCTGGTCTCAATGCTCCCCTGCGCGCAGGCGGGACGCACGATCTACGGTGGGCAGGAGAAACCCGCGCAAGACGCGCTGTATCCATACAATGCGCCGGAGGGCAGCTGTCTGATCGATCTGAGCGGCAATGTGTACGCTGACGACGGTTATCTTTCGATCTACACGCTGGTTTCAGACTCGGGCGAGCGGTTGTTTTCGGCGACAAAGGCCGAAGGCGAGGACATGCGCTGCTATCTGCTGGATGAAAAAGGCCGGCGCTTGACAGACGGCGCATGCTTCTGGCTGGCCCCGAATGGTGAGCATATCGAATTCCAGTCGACAAATGGATTAATGGGCCTGTATGGCTGGCATGGAGAAACGCTCGTCGAACCCACATATCAATCCCTGATTCCTACTGGCGAAGGGTCATATATCGGCCTGATGGATGACAGCTGGGCCATTCAGAGAGCGGAAGCTGATCTCATCAGGCCCGGCGTGTCCGTCGCGAAGATCACGCTGGGAGGCGGAGATGTGAACGAGCTGGATGATTTCATCGACGGACTGGCCGCGGCAGGCGTCAATGACGGCGGGCGCGAGCTGATCGGCTTTATCGACACGACCGGCAGTTGGGAAATTCCGCCGATCTACGATTACACATACGGCTTTATTGGCAATTACGCCATTGTTTCGATGGACGGCCGCATCGGCATGATCGACCGCGAGGGGGATACGGCGCTGCCGTTTGAATACGACTCCATCAACCCTGTGTTTGACGAGCGGAAGAGAGCGCTGTCCGCGCAGCGCGGCACGGACATCACGGTGCTGGACGCGGAAACGCTGAAGCCGCTCTTTGTGGTGGGCGACGCGGATTACGGCTGGATCGACCAAAATGCCGCTCTGGTGGTGCGTGGAGCGTCCGTCGACCAGACCCGCGCCTACAGTCTCGACGGGGAGCTGATCTGCGTCATCCGGGACGATGACAAGGATTTTTCGATCATCAACCAAAACCGCTACTGCGTCAGTAATTACGACGATTATACGTACGAACTGCGCGATTTCCAGGGCAATACAGTAATGAGCGGCGTCGGAATGCTGCGTGCCGTGACAGGCGCGGACGGAGCATACGCGCTTGAACTCACGTTATTTGACGTCATCGACTACGGCGATGGATATACAGGACCTGACTGGAACAGGATGCGCTACGGGCTGTATGACCTAGACGGCAACGAGCTTCTCGAGCCGAAGTACGACTACATCGTACAAGTCTGCGAGGGTTACTACTCAGTGCGGCGCGGCCAGTGGCACGGGGTCGTCGATTCAACCGGCGGCTGGGTTCTCAAGCGCAGCAATTACATGACGCTGATGGACTGACAAGCACATAAATGTATGTATTATGCCGGACGATCCGGCGAATGGAGGTACAGAATGAAAAAGCTGATCTGCTGCGTTATGATCGCGGCGCTCGGGATGGTTTCCGGACTCGGACTGGCGGAAGGCCTCGCGCCGGACGGAGGCGCGCTGATTCCCATGGATGAATACCCGGTTGTGGATGGCTCGACGGCCACGCTGCCCCTGAGCTACGCGCTCATGCAGGCTTTTACCGGTTGCACGGCGCAGGAGGCGGAAGACGCAATACGTCACAACACGACAAATTACGCCTTCTACGAATTGGCGGACGGCAGGGCGGATTTGCTGCTGGTTTACGAACCCAGCGAGGCGTCCTTTGAATATATGGACAATCAGGGCGTGGATTACGAGCTCATTCCCATCGGCCGCGACGCTCTGGTGTTCCTGGTCAACACCCATAATCCCGTGAACAACCTGTCTCAGGCGGACATCACAGCGATCTATACCGGCGAAAAGACGGACTGGAGCCAGGTCGACGGCGGGGAAGACCTTCCGATCATCCCATATCAGCGGCCGGATGCCTCGGGATCCCAGGTGATGATGTACAATCTCGCGGTCCCGAAGGATGTCATCATGGAAGCGCCGCAAATGATGGTTCTGACGGAAATGGCTGACCTGATCGAGGGCGTAGCCGATTACGACAACGCCGCGGGCGCCCTCGGCTATTCCGTCTGGTTTTATGCGGCGAACATGTACGCGATGGATGAGGTCAAAATCCTGAGCGTGGACGCCGTCGCGCCTGACGTGGCGGCGATTGAAGACGGTTCGTATCCCTACGTTCAACCATTTTATGCCGTTCTGCGAGTCGACGCGCCCGAGGGCAGCGCTCAGAGGCGCCTGTTCGATTTTCTGAGAACGGAGGAAGGCCAGCGGCTGGTCAGGGACTGCGGCTACGCCGGGGCGGGCGACATATCGGAGGTTGGGGAGTGAAGGATAAGCCGGTATGGTGATGGTTCATAAACAGATCCATGAAGTGACAGGATAAAAGGTAAAAGAACCCCGGGATGGGATTTCGCGCAACATCAGGGGGGACAAAGGCGACACGCTTTCAAACCTTCGCACGGTGCCGGAAGATGAGGAGGTGTCGCCGCCTTTTTATGATCAGGAAACTTGGATGATTCAGCGACCCAAGTCCGCGAAAAAAGTAATGGCACGAGCTTCGCTTGATCTTCCCTTGCAATAAGGCGCACGATGCGTTAAAATACGAGTGTCATAACAAACCGCCGATCACGAGGAGGTTTTTTTCCTGTGGGCTATCTCTATCTGGGGCTGGTGGCGCTCCTGTTCAGCTTTGGCGGCACCTGTGTAAAATTGATCCGCCCGTTTTTCACGCCTTCCATGATCACTTTCCTGCGTTTTCTGGTGGGCGTGTTCTGGCTCCTTGGGCTGAAACTCGTGCTCAGGCAGCGCTTTCGGGAGGTTTTCGCAGCGGCGCTGAAGTCAAAATGGGGATGGCTCCTCTTCGGGGCGGCCGTGAAATATCTGGCCTATATTACGGAAAACACCGCCTTGTCCGCGGGCGTTTCCTATGGCAATATCCTGACCAGGCCCGTGCAGATCATCGTACATACAGTTCTGGGCGTTTTCGTGTTGCGCGAGAGAATGAATGCCGCAAAGTGGACGGGAATCGCCCTGTGCGTATCAGGTATACTCCTGATCACCTGGAATGGGACGCCGGCAGACCAGCTGCTGAGCGACAATATCTTTCTGACGCTTCTCTACGTCGCGTCAGGAATATTCGCGGGATTGTTCGTCTTCGCGCAGAAGAAGACTGCGGACGGAATAGACGTTCTGGACAGCAACCTGATCATGTTCGCCATGGCTGCGGTCATGTCCTTCGGCGTACCGCTGGGTCAGGGTGAAGTCCTGCCCCCGTCTGTTCCGAATCTGTCCTGCGTGGCAGCGATTCTCCTGTTCGGCTTCATAACCGGGATCGGGTTCTACCTCAACGCGAAGGCCATCCCGCTGGTATCCTTTCAGATGGTGGCGCTTTTACAGAGCACGACGGTGTTCTTCAGCCTGGCTTGGGGCATCTCTTTGTGGCAGGAATTGTTTCTATGCAGATGAAAACCGCTAACGCTCGTTCCGGGTCATAGTGTTGCAGTTGAAGAGAAATGAAAGAAATACCTTTGCCACTTCGGGAGGGACTGCTATGAAAAAAAGGCTTGCGGCCGGTTTGATCAGCGTGTTGTGCTTTCTGACGCTGAGCGGATGCGCGCCGCGTCAACAGGAACTGCAGGCGGCGCTGGTGCTGGGCTTCAGTCAGCTCGGCAGCGAGAGCTCTTTCCGCATCGGCAACACGCGGGACATAGAGGATAAAGCGAAGCGGTACGGCGTCAGCCTGATGATGGACGACGCCAACCAGAAGCAGGAGAATCAGATCAAGGCCATTCGGCGCTTCATCGCGTACCGGGTGGATGTGATCGCCTTTTCCCCCATCGTGGAGGAGGGCTGGGACAACGTACTCACCGAGGCGAAGCAGGCGGGCATTCCGGTGATTCTGGTGGACAGGACCATCCAAACCTCCGACCGCGAGCTGTTTGTGAGTCAGATCGGCGCTGACTTCTACGAGGAAGGCGTGATGGCCGCGGAATACCTGCTGAAAAAAGCGGATGATCTGGGAAAAGATCAGCTGAGGCTGGTAGAAATCACCGGCACGGAGAATTCAACGCCAATGAAACAGCGCCACGAGGGCTTTATGGACACCATAGCCAAGGACGACCGCATGGTCCTCCTGGAAAGCGTCAACGGTGATTTCCTGCGCAGCAGGGGCGCGGAGTGCATGCGCTATCTGCTGGACAGGTACGGCGACGAGATCGACGTGGTGTTCAGCCACAACGACGAGATGACCATGGGCGCGCTGCCCGAAATCGAGAAACTTGGGTATCGGCCCGGCAAAGACATGGTCATCATCTCGATCGACGGCGGTCAGGAAGCCATTGACATTCTTCGGGAGGGGAAGATCAACTGCATCGTGGAGTGCACGCCCATGCTGGGCTCCATCCTGATGGAAACGGCCCTGGCCCTCAAGGCGGGCCAGTCCATCGACCATGAGATCCATCCGGAGGAGCGCGTCTTCAGCGATTACGACGACTTGAGCGCGCTGCCGCCCAGGGGGTATTGATGTGGTCAGGCAAAGATGGAATCGAAGCATCGCCGGGCGGATCAAGGGCATGAGCTGGCGCATTATCCTGGCGCTGATCGTGCCGGTGGTGGTGAGTCTGGCGATGATGCTGGTGTTCGCCGGGCGCTACTCTCGCTCCCTGGAGCGCATGGAGGCCATTGCCGCGCTGAAGCCCATGGTAACTGACGCCATCCCCGGCGCGGTCTGGCAGGCGGTCAGCGGGCGGGAGGCGCTGGAAGAAAGCCGCGTCTGGTCGATGATCGATCATGTGAATGAGACGATCGACGTCATCACGAAGGAGACCGGCGCGGATGACCGGCTGGAGCTGGTCATCGCCGGCCGTACGATGGACACCCTGACCCAGTATATCAATCAGATCAGCGATAATCTGGCCCATGGAGAGCTGGTCGTGAACAATGAGAAGGTGCTGGGGGAGATTCGCGACGTGGCGGAGCTGGTGGTGAGCATGCTCAACGACTACATCACCAGCGAGATCAATTCCTCCGCCGCCATGAGCGTACGGCTGAACCGCATGGTGCTCTCCACCGTGGGGGCGGAACTCTTATTGGCCCTACTGGCGCTGCTGCTGGCGAGGCGGGCGGCGGAATCCACCGCTCAGTTCGTGCGCGAGCCCATTGCCAAGCTGGAAAGCGCCACCGCCCGGATCGCCGAGGGGGACTTGACCGCCCGGGTGCCCATGACCAATGTGGAGGAAATGTATAACCTGACGGGCCAGGTGAACATCATGGCGGATAACCTGCACGACATGATGCAGCAGCGCATCCGCGATGAGAGAAACCTGAAAAAGGCCGAGCTGCGCACCCTGCAGGCACAGATCAATCCCCACTTTCTCTACAATACCCTGGACGCCATCGTGTGGAAAGCGGAGGCGGGAGAGCAGGCGGAGGTCATCCAGCTCACCCGGGCGCTGAGCGACTTCTTC
>CADARO010000178.1 GCA_902790345.1 uncultured Eubacteriales bacterium
TTGCAAGCTGTGCGACGTGGTAATGAACATCAACACCATCGTATTCAAGGGCGGCTGCAACCCCATCGTGTTCGACTACACCATCAAGGATGGCTACATCGTCATCGCCAAGGAAACCCTGGCGGCGTTTGAAAAGACGTTCAAGTAACGGGGAGGGAGAGAGCACATGTTTTTTAGAATGCTTCGCGGCATCCTGGTCAGGCAGAAGGGAAAAATGCTGATGATCGCCCTGACCATCGCGCTGGGCGCCTCCCTGGCCACGGCCATGCTGAACGTGATGATGGATGTGGGCGACAAGGTGAATCAGGAGCTGAAGACCTACGGCGCCAACATCACCGTTTATCCCAAGAACGCATCCATCCTGAACGACATCTACGACGTGGAAGGCGGGGCCCAGGACGCCTACCTGAAGGAATCCGAGCTGGGCAACATCAAGACCATCTTCTGGGCGTTCAACATCGTGGACTTCGCGCCCTTCATCGACACCACCGTGTCGCTGGACGACGGCGGCGAGGTGACGCTGGTGGGCACCTGGTTCAACCATCACCTCGACCTGCCCACGGGCGAGTCGCTGGACGCGGGCGTGAGCAGCCTGCGTTCCTGGTGGGACGTGACCAGCGGCGCCTGGCTGGACGAGCAGGCCATGGCCGACGCGGACGAGGCCATGCTGGGCTCCGGCGTGGCGTCTCGCCTGGGCGTGAAGGCCGGCGACGTGATCCACGTGAAGGCCTCCTCCGGCGAGGCGGATCTGACAGTCGTGGGCGTCTACGACGCCGGCGGCGACGAGGACGATCAGATCTACGCCCCGCTGGACACGGTGCAGCGGCTGACGGATACCGACGGCCTGCTGTCCTCCATCGAGGTCAGCGCCATCACCACGCCGGACAATGAGCTGGCCGTGAAGGCCGCCCAGAACCCCGCGGCCCTCACCATCGCCCAGTATGAAACCTGGTATTGCACCGCCTACGCCAGCTCCATCTGCTATCAGATTCAGGAGGTCATCACCGATTCCGTGGCCTCGCCGGTGCGCCAGGTGGCGGACTCCGAGGGCGAGATTCTGGAAAAGACCCATCTTCTGATGGTGCTCATCACCATTCTCAGCCTGCTGGGCTCGGCCCTGGGCATCTCCAACCTGGTCACGGCCTCCGTCATGGAGCGCGGCGCGGAGATTGGCCTGCTGAAGGCCATCGGCGCGCACGACGCCTCGGTGTCAGGCATGGTGCTCACCGAGATCGTCATCACCGCCATCATCGGCGGCGTGGTGGGCTATTTCGCGGGCTTCGGCTTCGCCCAGATCATCGGCCAGACGGTGTTCGGCTCGGCCATCGAGATGAAGGCCATGGTCATTCCGATCGTGGGCGTGCTGGTCATCTGCGTGTCGCTGGCGGGCAGCATTCCCGCCATCCGCACGCTGCTCAGGCTGCGGCCCGCCGAAGTGCTGCACGGCCGTTGATGGGAGGTTCGAATAACCATGAGCAAGAGAAAGATGTTTTTCCGCATGATCACGGCCTCGCTGATTCGGCGGCGCTCCCGCATGCTGGTGGCCATGCTGGCCATCGTGGTGGGCGCGGCCATCCTGTCAGGCCTGGTCACGATTTACTACGACGTGCCCCGGCAGATGGGCGCTCAGTTCCGCAGCTACGGCGCGAACATGCTCTTCATGGCGGGGCAGGGCCAGTCCTCCTTCACCATGGAAGACGTGGACAAGGGCCTGAGCCACATCGATTCGGGCAATCTGGTGGGCGTGGCCCCGTACCGCTACGAGTCGGTGCTCATCAATGAAAAGCCCACCATCGCCGCGGGCACGGACATGGCCGGCGCGAAGAGCACCAGCCCCTACTGGTTCGTGAGCGGCGAATGGCCGGACGAGAGCGGCGAGGTGCTCATCGGCAAGAAGGTGGCCAGCACCTTCAAGCTGGTGGCGGGCAGTGAGATGAGCGTGCGCTACATCCTGGAGGCCTCCGGCGACGAGGTGGAGGACGCTACCATGGACTTCACCGTGACCGGCGTTCTGGACACCGGCGGCGCGGAGGAGGAGTACATCTTCATTTCCCTCAGCGACATGGAGGCCCTGACGCGGAAGGAAAACGCCATCGACCTGGCGGAGCTGAGCGTGTCGGCCAGTCAGGCGGAGCTGGAATCCTATGTGAAGGACATCGGCGATCACGTGCCCGAAATCACGCCGCGCCTGGTCAAGCGGGTGACCCAGTCCGAGACCACGGTGCTCTCCAAGCTGCAGGCGCTGGTGCTGCTGGTCACGGTGATCGTGCTGGCGCTGACCATGATCTGCGTGTCCACCACCATGATGGCGGTTGTGTCCGAGCGGCGTCGCGAGATCGGCCTTCGCAAGGCCCTGGGCGCGTCGGATGGCTCCATCATCGCCGAGTTCATGGGCGAGGGATTGCTGCTGGGCGGCGTGGGCGGCCTGCTGGGCTCGGGGCTGGGCTTCGTGTTCGCGCAGGGCATCAGCGTGAACGTGTTCAACAGCTCGATCTCCTTCCAGCCGCTGCTGGTGCCGGTCACGGTGATCGTGTCCATTCTGGTCACGGGCCTGGCCTGCCTGCAGCCGGTGCGCAGCGCCACCGACGTGGATCCGGCGCTTGTTCTCAAGGGCGAATGACAGCACGAGGAGGAAACAACAATGAGTCTTCTGGAGCTTAAAAATATATCGAAGATTTACGGCGAACTCAAGGCGCTGGACAACGTGAGCATCAATGTGGAAAAGGGCGAATGGCTGGCCATCATGGGCCCCTCCGGCTCCGGCAAGAGCACCATGATGAACATCATCGGCTGCATGGACAAGCCCTCTCTGGGCGAGGTGCTGCTGGACGGCGTGGACATCTCCAAGGAGAGCGCCAAGAACCTGACCACCATCCGCCGCGACAAGATCGGCCTGATCTTCCAGCAGTTCCACCTGGTGAACTACCTCACCGCCGTGGAGAACGTGATGGTGGCCCAGTATTACCACAGCCTGCCCGACGAGAAGGAAGCCATGGAGGCCCTGGCCCGGGTGGGCCTGTCCGAGCGGGCGAAGCACCTGCCCAGCCAGCTCTCCGGCGGCGAGCAGCAGCGCGTGTGCGTAGCCCGGGCGCTCATCAACCACCCCGAGGTGGTGTTGGCCGACGAGCCCACCGGCAACCTGGACGAGGCCAACGAGAACATCGTGCTGGATCTGTTCCGCCAGCTGCACCGGGAGGGCACCACGCTGATCGTGGTCACTCATGACCCGGAGGTGGCCGAGGCCGCCCAGCGCACCATCGTGCTGGATCACGGCCGCGTGGCCCGGGAGGTCATCAACGAAAACTTTGCCGACTAAAAAAATTGCGCATTGCGCATTGCGAATTGCGCATTTCTCAGGAGGGACGGACAAATGAAGGCGATAAAGCGGCTGGCGCTGATCGTGGCGCTGATGACGGCTCTGGCGGCGCTGAGCGGCTGCGGCTCCAAGAACGTGAGCTACAAGGACGGCACCTACGAGGGCCAGAGCAGCGTGTACGAAGGCGACGAGGAGGGCAACGGCGACGGCTACGGCGTGGTGAGCATTACCCTGAAGGACAACAAGATCGTGGCCTGCGAGTTCAGCACCTATGAGACCGACGGCAGCCTGAAGGACGAGGAATACGGCAAGGCCCGGGGCAGCGTGGCCAACAAGGACTACTACAACAAGGCCCAGAAGGCCGTGGCCGGCGCCAAGGAGTACGCCCGCCAGTTGGCCGAGGTGGGGGAGCTGGACAAGGTGGACGCCATTTCCGGCGCCACCATCAACTACGGCCAGTTCAAGGAGGCCGTTTCCGAAGCGCTGAAAAAGGCGAGGCAGGAATGACGGCGTCCGCGTCGAAGAAATAACTGGATACGCTCAAATTAGCAATCGGAGCCATGAAAAACGCCGGTTGCTAATTTGTCGTCATGGAAATCAGTTTCGTTGGAGGTGTTCGCGGTGAAAAAGGCGCTGCACGGGGCTTGCCTTGCGCTGATCCTGGCGCTCACGCTGATCCTGCCATACCGTGTGTTTATCGGCCCCATCGACTGGGGGGCGCTGCTGGGCGGAGGGCTGGACGGCGTGTCCAGCGCCAGCGTGATTCTGGACGCGCCCTCCGGCGAGTACGTGGTGCTGCTGAACGCGGCGCTGCACGAGAAGAAGGGCACCGTTCAGGACTGGACGGACTTCTTCCACGGCGAAAGTCCCCTCATCATGGAGGACATCCGCTGCCTGGCCGCGCGGCAGGACGCGGGGGGCGTGGAGATGGCGCTGAGCTATCAGTCGCGCCTGCCGGAGAACCAGATGAAGCTGGCCGTGGTGGACGGCACGCTGATGCTCTCCCGGGCGGACGAGGGCCTTTTTGACGTAGTGGTCATGTCGAAGGAATTTGCCGAAGCCTTCGGGGCGGAATCGGCCCGAAGCGCGGGGGCGGCGCTGCTGGAGATCAGCGGCGCGGAAGCGGAGGCGATTGAGTCGTGAGAAGGATAAACGCGGTTTTGTCGGCGGTGATCCTGGCCCTGTTCGCGCTGCATGGCGTGCTGGGGGCCTTTCAACTGCTGGACGCGGGCACGGCCATCGTCAAGGCGCTGTCCCACACGCTGGAGACGCTGGTGGCGATCCACTTTATTCTCGGCGTGAAGTTCACATACGACAGCCTTCGCGTCTGGCGGCGCACCGGCGCGCCCTATTTCAGGCAGAACGCGCTGTTCTGGGCGCGGCGGCTCTCCGGCTTCGCCATCATGCTGTTGATCGGGTTCCACGCCAACGCATTCAGCTACGTGGCGGAGGGCGTGGTGCGGCTGAAGTGGTTCACCACCGGGCGTCTGGTCGCGCAGCTGCTGCTGGTGGCGGCGCTGGCGGTGCACATCATCGCCAACGTGAAGCCCATGCTCATATCCTTCGGCGTGCGGAAGCTGAAGCCCCGGGCGGGGGACATTCTGTTCATCGCCTCGGCGCTGCTGCTTCTCATGGCGGCGGCGTTCATCGTGTATTACCTGCGCTGGAACGGGCAGTGACGGAGGGCAAAAGCATGGAGAAAATCAACATCATCGGCGCGGGCCTGAGCGGGCTCTCCGCGGCCATCGCGCTGGCGGAGGCGGGGCGGCCCTGCCGCCTCATCTCGGCCCAGCCCTCGGAGCGGGCCCAGTCCGTGCTGGCTGAAGGGGGCATCAACGCCTGCCTCAACACCATGGGCGAGGACGACACCCCGGAGGAGCACTTCGCCGACACCATG
>CADARO010000179.1 GCA_902790345.1 uncultured Eubacteriales bacterium
TACCAGATCCAGACCAAGTTCCGCGACGAGCCCCGCTGCCGCGGCGGCCTGATCCGCGTGCGCGAGTTCACCATGAAGGACGCCTACTCCTTCCACACCTCCCAGGAGGATCTGGAGAAGGTGTATCAGCAGTTCTACGACGCCTATCACCGCGTCTACGCCCGGGCCGGCATCCCCCAGGTGGTGGCGGTGTGCTCCGACTCCGGCATGATGGGCGGCAAGATCTCCCACGAGTACATGCTGCTCACCGACATCGGCGAGGACAGCATCGTGCTCTGCGGCGAGTGCGACTACAAGGCCAACATGGAGGCCGCTCCCAGCATCATCAAAAACGTTTCTGGCGAGAAGGAAGAGCTCAAGAAGGTGGCCACCCCCGGCGTGAAGACCATCGAGGACCTGTGCGCCTTCCTGAAGATCGACCCGAAGACCACCTGCAAGGCCGTGGTGTATCAGGAGAACCTGACGGACAAGTACGTGCTGGTGTTCATCCGGGGCGACCTGGACGTGAACGAGACCAAGCTGCGAAACTACCTCAAGTGTGAGATTCATCCCGGCGTCGTCACCGAGGAATCCGGCATCACGGCGGGCTTCATCGGCCCCATCGAGAACAAGGGCAAGTTCACCATGGTGTTCGACGCCTCCCTCAAGGGCATCGAGAGCCTGGTCACCGGCGCCAACGAGGCCGACGCCCACTACACCGGCTTCAACATCGCCCGCGATTTCGGCGAGGTGGAATACGCCGACGTGGCCAAGGTGGTTGAGGGCGGCATCTGCCCCATCTGCGGCAAGCCGTCGCTGCGCATCTCCCGGGGCATCGAGGTGGGCAACATCTTCCAGCTGGGCAAGAAGTACACCGAGACCATGAACATGACCTACGTGGACTCCGACGGCAGCCTGAAGAACCCCATCATGGGCTGCTACGGCATCGGCGTGGGCCGCCTGATCGCCTCCGTTTGCGAGGTCAGTCACGACGACTACGGCCCCATCTGGCCCATCTCCATCGCGCCCTGGCACGTGCAGATCTGCTCCCTGCGGGCGGATCAGCCCGAGGTGGTCGAGGCCAGCGAGGCCCTGGCGAAGGCGCTGGAGGCGGCCTCCATCGAGGTCATCTGGGACGACCGCCCCGTGAGCGCGGGCTTCATGTTCTCCGATGCCGACCTGCTGGGCGTGCCGGTGCGCGTGGTGGTGAGCCCCAAGGGCCTGAAGAACGGCACCATCGAGATCAGCGCCCGAGACAAGTCCATGCAGGTGAAGGTGCCTGTGGACGAGGCGGCGGCCTTCATCGAGAAGTACGTGAAGGATCAGCTCGCGGCCATGAACTGCCATCTGTAAAGCGCGAAAAAGCGGCATACAAAAGAGGAACGGGACAGCTCCTATGAGGGGCGGTTCCGTTCCTTTTGCGTTATGGGGCGACGACTAATCATCGAATCCGGTGGCCTTGCGGATGTCCGCGTCGGAAGGATCCCGATAGCTTTCCGCTTCAAACAGGTCGGCGCCGGGGAGCACGCGGCTGTTCACCGCCGGCACCAGCTCTTCCGGATAGCGCACGCGGAAATCATCGTTGTCCTCGTTTACGCCCCGCACCGTATAGACGAAGCGGACCGCTTCAGGGCGCAGACGATACTGCGGCAGCACATCCGGGCCGCAGGATCTGTTGCCAAGGCCGTTTTGCGCGTAATCCACCGACACAACCACCTTGTCTCTGGCCAGCGTATCCGACACATGCTTCATGTCATCCAACTCTGCCGCTGTAAATGGCAGAGCCGACATGGGATAAGGAACTGTTCCGAAGACCATGAGCCCTTTGCCGCGCTCATCCGTCAGCGCCATATAGCCGCAATGCTCCTTGTTGCCGCACTCCTGGGGCATCGCGTAATTTGCCAGCGGGTCTCCGCATTGCTCAGAGTAAATGCCCAATCTGCCGCAGGCGTCGCGGTCGGCGTAGGTATCCCACGGACCAAAACCGTACCACCGCACGTTTTTGTATTCGGCGGGAAGGGTCAGCTGGGCGCCTATCCTTGGCAACACCGACAGATTCCCAAAGGGCGTCACGCTGTTGTCGCAGATCAGGCGTCCGTCTCCCAGTACTGAATAGACGGTCTTTATATCAAAACCGCATCCATTGTTTCCCGTACCGTGAAGATTGACATAAACGCGCGCGACGGACTCCCGCGTCTGTTCCCAGCTGATGGCCGCGCAATGAAACTTCATATTTTTGCGCCCGGCGGTTTCCCAGGTCGCATGGCCGCTCGCTCCCTGCTCCCTGGCCATACGGATCATACTGCGAAGGTCGTTGTCTGTCATGGCCCGGTATACGTTTGGCAGATTCACATTTTGCGCGGTTACGCCGTTCACAGTCAATTCTGCCAGCCCTGTGGCCTTATCGATCACCACCTGTATGGTCTCATTGGCGATACGAATGGCCTGACTGTCTTCTGAAACAGAGAGCCGTGGCAAGGCTTCTGTCTCCAGCATGGGCGCTGCGCTCTTGCAGCCATGGAGAACAAACTGCGCAAAGGCCACTTCATGGCCTGCCGGAGCGAAGGACGTCTCTTCGCGATAACGGAAGCTGAGATCCAATACATATTCCCGGCCATGGCCGCCTTCCGGGATGGGATACGTCAGCTTGATGTCAGCCTCCCTGCCGGGCTGTACGGCAGGACAACTCACATGCGATTCATAGACGCGTTTGCCGTCACACAGCACGGTATAGTATAAGTCGAAGCAGGAGAGATCCATATGGAAATAGCGGTTATGGACCGTCACCGTGCTTCTCTGAGAATCAAAGGCCGGGCAGGTGATGTACTCGTGGACTTTCTTAAGCTCCGCCAGTTTGGCGGTTTCCCTGCGATCGGATGTGACCACGCCGCAAAGGCAAAATGTTCCATCGTGGAACTTCTCTCCAAAATCGCCCCCGTAGGCAAAATAATCCCTTCCCTGGTCGTCCTGACAGGCGATGCCCATGTCGCACCATTGCCACACAAAGCCGCCGACCAGCTGCGGATAACGATTGATGGTCTTCCAGTAATCCTTCAGACTGCCCATGCCATTGCCGATAGCAAAGGCATACTCGTTCGCGATAAACATGCGGTCCGGTTTGTTCATGGCGTGTTCCGCCATATTCTCGGGGGAAGGGTATGTTTCGCTGTCCATATCCGCTATGCTGTTCATCTGGCGCTTGTGTATGAGACGCGTGGGATCATACGCCCTGCAATAAGCGGCCGCGATGGCAACCGTTTCGCCAAATCCCAATTCATTGCCCAAAGACCAGCAGATGATGCTGGGATGATTCTTGTCGCACTGAACCATCATGCCCACTCTGTCGAGCAATGCCGTGAGCCATCTGTGGTCATTGCCGGGCAGGAGATTTCTGCGGTAAGAGATGCCGTGGCTTTCCACGTTCGCTTCATCCATAACGTACAGGCCGTAGCGGTCGCACAGATCATACCAATAGGGATCATCCGGATAATGAGAGGATCGCACCGCGTTGATGTTGTTGCGCTTCATGAGCAGAACGTCCCTGAGCATGTCTTCGCGGCTGACGATCTGTCCTGTGACAGGGTTGAATTCGTGGCGATTGACGCCTTTCAGCTTTACAGACACGCCGTTGATAAACAACTGCGCGTCGCGGCACTCCACCTTGCGGAATCCATGGCGGAAGCTGTGATATTCCAGCACCTCGCCTTCCGCGTTGTGTAAGGTCAGAAGCACGGTGTACAGCCAGGGGGTTTCGGCGGTCCACAGGAGCGGAGAATCCACCTCCGCGCGAAGATATGCCGTGGCGGTAACGCAGCCCTGAATTTCGCGCGAGGGCCAGATCGAGACTTCCTCAAAGCGGTGGCTCTGATTGCCGCTGTCGGCACAGCAACCCTCTTTGGGCGTCACTTCCGTTCCATCCGGCGCGAACAGGCGCATGGTGACACCGCAGACGCCTGACGCTTCGCGGGTCATATTCATAATCTTCGCTTCCACGCAGAGCGCCGCGTCGGAAAGGGTCTCGCCAAACTGGGTATACCCATAGAAATCGAACAGATGCCTGTCTCGCGCGGCATAAATCGCCACGTCCCTGGTGATGCCGCACAGGCGCCACATATCCTGATCTTCCATCCATGATCCCGCGCAGAACTGCGTCACAAGAACCGACAGATCGTTCTCCCGCTCCCGGAATACATGCTCCGTTATGTCGAATTCAGCCGGCGATTTGCTGTTCGTGGTGTATCCGACAAACGCTCCGTTCACAAATACCTTCGCCGCGGCGCCAACCGCGCCAAAATGCAATATGACCCGTTTGCCCGCAAAACACCGCGGCACGTTAAATATGGTTTTATAAAGGCCGGCCGCGTTGTTCATCGGGTCAATAAAGGGCGGCGTCAGGCCTTGCCCGTCCTGCTGAAATGTGTAGCGGGTGTTCAGATACTGCATTTTTCCGTATCCGTGAAGCTGCCAGTTGGAAGGCACGGGGATATTGTCCCAGTCAGCGGGAGCCTTCGCCTTTTCAAACCCTTCCGGAATGTCAAAAATGGTTTCCACATACCTGAACTTCCACACGCCGGCAAGCGAATGATAATAAGACGACGCGGTATAATCGCATCCCATCGCTTCCGCCTCATCCTTATACATAACGGACGCCGTGTGGTAAGGCAGTTTGTTCAATCCGGTGATTTGCGGCTCATCCAACAACCGCATTCCGTAATCTGAAAGCGGAAAATACATCGAATCCATAAACATCTCTCCCGCGCGAATTATTGAAGCAAACTACAATTCCTAATTCAGCTCAGCTTCCTTCCCATGAGCACCCCCATGACCGAGGCCATCATCAGGCCCCGGGTCCAGCCGGAGGAGTCGCCCAGGCAGTGCAGGCCCTTCACGTTGGTGTTGAAGTCGGTGTCCATCTTGACGCGGTTGGAGTAGAACTTCAGCTCGGGGGAGTAGAGCAGGGTCTCGGTGGAGGCGAAGCCGGGCACCACCTGATCCATGGCCTGGATGAAACCCATAATGTTCACCATGGCGCGGTAGGGCATGGCGGCGGTGATGTCGCCGGCCACGGCGTCGGGCAGGGAGGGGCGCAGGTTGGAGAAGGCCAGCTCCTTCTGCCAGGTGCGCTTGCCGTCCAGGATGTCGCCGTAGCGCTGAACGAGAATGTGCCCCGCGCCCAGCATGTTGGTCAGCTCGCCCACCTTCTGAGCGTAG
>CADARO010000180.1 GCA_902790345.1 uncultured Eubacteriales bacterium
CTGACCTACATCCTCATGAAGTCCTTCTCCAACCTGTCCGGCAACATCGTCATTCCCATGACCGCCGACTGCGCGGACTATGAGGTTTACCGCACCGGCCGCTACGTGCCGGGACTGATGGGCACGCTGTTCAGCTTTGTGGACAAGGTGATTTCCTCCCTGGCCACTACCATCGTCGCCGTGGTCTACGCGGCCATTGGTTTCCGTGAGGCGCTGCCCACCGCCGAGACGCCTTATTCCTCCGCGATTCTCATCGCCACGCTGGTGTGCTTCATCGGCATGCCGGTGCTGGGCTGGATCCTGAACGTCATCGCCATGAAGTTCTATCCGCTCACCAAGGAAAAGATGGCCGAGATTCAGGATGAGATCACCCGGATCAAGGCGGAAGCCCAGGCCAAGTAAAAGAGCCGTTTCCCCTTCCCGGCCTTCCGGGGAGGGGATATTGGAACGAAGGAGGCTTTCGTATGGCAAAGGAGCGGACCGCGCCGGTCATGGAGCCCCTGGAAGGCGATAAATCCCAGGCGCAGCGCCTCGCGGAGCTGGACTATGAGAAGCAGGCCGCCCAGATCGAAGCGGGGGAGGAAGAGAAGACCTACGGCGTCTGGGGCGCCATCTGGCGCTTTCTCAAAGCGCTGGATGAGAAGAAGGGGCATTATGTCTTCAAGAAGAAAACCTACCTGATTCTCATGCTGTTCACCGGCTGGATGGGCGGGCACCGCTACTATCAGGGCCGCTGGAAGCTGGGCCTCCTCTATACGCTCTTTTGCTGGACGGGCGTTCCCCTGGCCCTCTGCGTTACGGATCTTCTGGAGATCATCCCCGTCAAGGCGGATGAGGAGGGAAAGGTACGTCTGTGACCCTGGCAATACCTTTATACACACAAAACCGGTTCGCGGCAATGATACGCCGGAACCGGTTTTGCTTATATCAAATTCGGATAAATAGGGCCAATGGTCGATTATTCGGCGAAGAACAGGCCCTTCACGTCGTAGGGCTCCTCGATCATGCCGGAGTTGTACATGAAGTCGGCGGTCTTCTGGAAGCCCTCGATGTCGGCTTCGCTGATGGCCAGGGAGAAGTCGTAGCAGGCGAACATCTCCTTCACGGCGTCCACGTCCAGATCCAGATAGCTGGCGGTGACGGCGAAGGCGGCTTCGGGATCGTTCTCGATCGCGCTCATGATGGTCTCCTGAGCCACGGCCAGCTTCTCGATCACGTCGGGATGGGCTTCGGCGAATTCGCCGGTCACAGCCACGGCGATGATGGCCTGAATCAGGCCCTCGCCGTCGGTGACGAGGTGGTAGCCCTGCTTGCCGGCGTTGTAGGCCGCCGCGCCGCCCAGCATGGCCACGTCCACGCTGCCGCCGTCCAGGGCCGCCTTGGCCTCCGGAATGCCCATGGACACGTAGTTCACATCCTCAATGGTCATGCCGGCGGTGTTCAGATAGGCCACCAGCAGCTCATGCAGGTTGGTGCCCGCGGGGCCGGCGATGGTCTTGCCCTTCAGGGATTCGGGGGTGGTCAGGGCTTCGTCCTTGCTGTACAGGCAGAAGGCCTTGGGCGCGCGGCTGTACATGTTCAGCACCTTGATGTCCGCGCCGTTGGCGGCGGAGAGGATGATGCTCGTGCCGCCCACGGCATAGAGCACCTGCACATCGCCGGAGGCCAGCGCCTGGGTCTGATCCGCGCCGGAGGTGATTTCGGCGTACTCAACGGGCACGCCCAGGGTTTCGGCAAATACACCGTTTTCCTTTTCAACGATGCTGGGCACGTTCAGGGGCGAGGTGACATAGGTGACGGTGAGGCCATCCACGCTGAGCCCTTCGGCCATGGCGGCGCAGCCCAGCGCCAGGATCATCGCGAGAATCAGGGAAAACACTTTCTTCATTGGGGTTACCTCCTTCAATATTGCCGGCCGCTTTTGCGCAGCCCTTTTGTCTATTCCAAACCGCCTTTCGGCGGGATGAAATCACGCCGCCGCGCCCAACGCGGCCACGATGCTCCGACGCGCCTGAATCAGCTCGTCGCACATGAGATCTCTGGGGTGGGGCAGGGCGATGGGGAACGCCGCCGCGCACACACCTCCGGACAGCAGCACCACCTTGTCGGCCAGGGTCAGCGCCTCGTCGATGGCATGGGTCACAAAGAGGATGCTGGCGTCTGTGGCCTCGCGCACCCGCAGGAGCTCCTTTTGCATGCTCTCCCGGGTGAAGTGATCCAGCGCGGCGAAGGGCTCGTCCATCATGATGAAGGACGGCCTGCACGCCAGCGCCCTGGCCAGGGCCACCCGCTGTTGCATGCCTCCGGAAAGCTGGGCGGGCAGGGCGCTTTCAAAGCCCGTCAGACCGACGGTTTCGATGATTCGTTTGGTCGCCGCCGGGTCGATTTCCCCGCGCCTGAGGCCAAACTGGATGTTGTCCCGCACGTTGAGCCAGGGCATCAGGCGGGGCTCCTGAAACACGAAGGCCGTCTTGCGCGGGCTGTGGAAGCGAATTTCGCCGCCGTCGGGCTTTTCCAGCCCGCCCACCAGCCGCAGCAGCGTGGTCTTGCCGCATCCGCTCTTGCCCAGCACCACGGTGATGGCCCCGGCCTCCAGGGTCAGATCCAGCCCGCGCAGCACGTGGAGCGTGCCGCTCTCCAGGGTGTAGCTCTTTTTCAGGCCCCTGATTTCAATCCCATCCATTTTGCGCCGTTCCTCCCGCAAATCGCCTGATGACGATGCCCAGCAGCCAGTCCGTGACCCGGCCCACGATGCCGATGGTCAGTATGCCCACGATGACCTTGTCCGTTCGGGACATCTGCTGGGCAAACAGGATCATGTGGCCCAGGCCGGTGGATGCCGCCACCATTTCCGCACCGATGATTGCCCGCCAGGAATAGCCCAGGCTGGTGCGCATGCCCACCAGAATATCCGCCATGGCGGAGGGCAGAACCACCCGGAAGAACGCGCGGCCCCGGCCGTAGTCGAAGGAGCGCGCCACCTCCAGCAGCCTGGGATCGCAGCCGGTGAAGCCCTTCACGATGCTCAGATACATGGGGAAGAACGACGCCAGCACGATGATGACTGTCTTTGTGGTTTCTCCGATGCCGCACCACAGAATCAGCAGGGGAATCATGGCGATGGGCGGCACGTTTCGGAAGAACTGCACGATGTACTCGTAGTAGGGCTCGCTGGCCGGGGCGAGAATCCGCAGCGACGCCAGCAGAAAGGCCAGCGCGAAGGCGATGCCGAAGCCCTTCAGCACGCGGCCCAGGCTGACGAGTACGCCCTTTATCAGCTCGCCGGACGCGGCCATTTTCAGAAAGGTGCTCCACACCCGGCCGGGCGAGGGCAGCACGTAGTCGTTGACCACGCCGGAGGCGCACACCAGATACCACGCCAGCAGCACGGCGCCCACGCCGATCAGCGCCGGCAGAATTCGTTTTCGCAGTTTCATTTTCATCCTCCGCGCGGATGTTGGCATAAAATTCGTGTCAATATGGCCTGATGTCGCCCCGATCCACCGCCAGGTAGCAGCCGATGGCGCGCATCCGAACCTCCAGACAGCCGCGGCACTGGGCGGATTCTTCGCCCGTGCAGATCTTGTTGTCGTACAGCATGTACTTCTTGCGCACCTCCACGGGCGACAGATTCGGCATCACCACGTTGGCACCGGCCTGAATACCCAACTCCCGACCCTGGGGATGAATGGTGCCCAGCGCCGTGGTGGCGGGCAGCAGCACAGGCGGGTGAATGAGCCGAATGACCGACAGAAGGAACAGCGTCAGCTCCAGCGTGCCGGCCGGTTCGTCCCGAAAGGGCGTGTCGTGGTGGGGCACAAAGGGCCCGATGCCGCACATGTCCGGCTTGAAGCGCTCGATGAACGCCAGATCCTTCGCCAGAGTCGCCTCGGTCTGAAACGGCGAGCCCACCATGAACCCACAGCCCACCTGATAGCCGATGTCCCGGAGATCGCGCAGGCAGCGCATGCGGTTCTCGAAGGACATCTCCGCCGGATGCAGCCGGGCGTAGTGATCGGGATCGGCGGTCTCATGCCGCAGCAGATACCGATCCGCTCCGGCGTCATGGAGCGCCTGATAGCTCTCCCGGCTGCGCTCGCCCATGGACAGGGTCACGGCGCAGTCCGGGAAGCGGGCCTTGATGGCGGACACGACGCCGCAGAGCACCGCGTCGGTGAAGAAGGGATCCTCGCCGCCCTGCAGCACGAAGGTGCGAAAGCCCAGCCCGTAGCCCTCTTCCGCGCAGGAAAGGATGTCCTCCGGCGTCAGCCGATAGCGCTCCGCGTGGCGGTTGCTTCGCCGGATGCCGCAGTAAAGACAGTCGTTTTTGCAGACACTGCTGATCTCGATGAGCCCACGGGTGAACACCGCGTCGCCATAGATGGCCCGGCGAAGCGCCAAGGCGGCCTCCGCCAGCCGAGCGGCGGCCTCGGGGGTGCGGCAGGCGATCAGCTCCGCGTAGTCCGCTTCCGAAAGCCAGTGCTCCCGGATCAGGGTTTCCGACAGGGTCATGGCTCTGTCCATCATGTCATTCCTCCGCGATCATGGCGTGCAGGTCGGGGAAAAGCCGCAGGCTGCGCTCCAGCGCGCCGGTCATGCGCGCGATGGCGATGCCGTAGTTGGTGAACGGCACGCCCTGCTCCAGAGCCAGGTTCATGCGGTTGGTCACCACGGTTTCGGTGAGCATGCACCCGCCGCAGTGGATCACCAGGGCGTAGGGGGATAAATCCTCGGGAAACGCCTGCCCGCTGCAGGTCTCGATGAGGATGTCTTTCTTCGTGTAGGCCCGCAGCCAGCGGGGAATCTTCACCGTGCCGATGTCGTTGCACTGGCGGTGATGAGTGCAGCCCTCCGCCATCAGCACCCGGTCACCATCCTTCAACCGGCTCACCGCGCTGACGCCTTCAACGGCGGTGCGCAGGAAGCCCTTGTAGCGGGCCATGAGGATGGAGAAGGACGTGAGCGGCACATTGTCCGGCAGGATGGCGTTCACCTCGCGGAAGACCTGGCTGTCCGTGACCACCAGTGCCGGCGGGGCGGACAGCTTGTCCAGCGCGGCGTTAAGCTCTGTCTCTTTGGTCACCAGCGCCATGGCGCCCATGTCCAGCAGGTCGCGAATGGCCTGCTGCTGGGGCAGGATGATGCGGCCCTTGGG
>CADARO010000181.1 GCA_902790345.1 uncultured Eubacteriales bacterium
GGCCGTGTCCACGCAGGACTCCATGGCCAAGCGCCTGCCCGGCTACTGCATCACCTATGCTCAGGACTTCCTGGAGTATCGCCCGAACTACTCCTTCACCAACACCCAGAAGCTGTACGGCTCCATGAACGCCATCGGCGCGGACTCTGAGGATCCTGCCCGCGTCATGATGTTCCTGAACGAGCTCATCGCCAACACCGATTTCGCCAACATGATCTTCTACGGCTTGGAGGATGTGTCCTACAACCGCAACGAGGAAGGCCAGATCGTGAAGAACACCGAAGAGTGGAACATGACCACCTGGTCTCTGCCGGGCTTCTGCACCGCCGAGCCGGACACCTCTCTGCCCATCAACATGAACGAGATGTACGCGGCCTTCGACAAGGAGCTGGTCTATTCCAACAACATCGGCTTCGTGTTCGACGAGAACCCGATCCTGGCTGAGCTGAGCGGCATCCGCCAGATCACCAAGGAATACCTGGATCCGCTGACCAAGGGCCTGGCCGATCCCGAGACCGAGCTGCCCAAGTTCCTGGATGCCCTGAACGCCGCCGGTGTGGACGCCGTTCTGGCCGAAGAGCAGGCTCAGCTGGATGCCTGGCGCGCCGCCGAAGGCCGGGATTGATTCCCTCCCCTTCTGAGACGCGAGTCTGACAACTGAACAGAAAGCCCGGACTGACTTCACGGCCAGTCCGGGCTTTTTCTCTCACTGTACATCAACGATGATGACGGCTTTGTCGTCCGCGTAGTTGTTATAGGGCGGTTTGTCGTAGGCCTCCGAGCGATCCAGCAGCGCCTCCGGCGGCAGGGTGGAGAGCTCGTCAATGGGCGCGAAGGCCAGGTATTTGTCAATGCCGTCCGAGGCCAGGATCAGGCGATCCCCGGCCTGCAGCTTCAGGCTGGAGGCCCGAAGGAAGTCCAGCGCCCGCTCCTCGCCGTCGATCACGCCATAGCCCAGCGGGTGCCCGGCATTATTCGTGACGGTGTCATACAATTCCCGCTTGGTAAATGTGCCCCGATACAGCCGCAGGTGGCTGGTCTGCTGCTCGCTGAGCCGGATGCGGACGCCGCCCCGAAGGAGCACGATCATGGAATCGCCCAGATAGGCGAAGTGAAGCGTGTCTGCGCGAATGGCGCCTGAAACGAACACAGCCGCCGCCGGATAGGGGCCGTCGTGCGCCTCGTTGTAGCGGCCGGTGATGTCAACAGCCCGTGCGACGGCCTCTCTGATGGCCGCGGTTGGATCCTCGGCGCGCTCCAGGGCCGAAGCGATGGTCTCGGCAGTGAGGCGGGCCGCTTCGGCGGCGCGGCTGGAAGTCATGCCTTCATGATACTCCTCGGCGTTCTGTGTGACGCCGTCGGCCACCACGAAAACATCGCGGCCGCATACCAGAAAATCTTCGCAGGGTTTGTTGGGGCGGTTGTTGCGCCGAATGGCGCTGTGAACAGCATAATTCATGAGGCAAGCCTCCGTTGGCGGGGCCTGAAGCAAGGCTTCCCGCGTTTATTTCGCCATTTGAAAAATTCAATTCCTGACCGTCAGTATCAGGCGATTGGGCAGTTCACCCTCGGCCGCGTGGGCGTAATCCATGCTTTCTGTCACGCCCTTCAGCACGGATAGCGCCAGGTCGTTTCCCGCTTTTGTTATATCCAGGCGCGGCCCGGCGTAGCGAATCACCGCCACGGAAACGCCGCTGATGGCGACGGAGCCGAACACGACGTAATACAGGATCATCAGCAGCACCACCATGGGCATGCCCTGCACCAGCCACATGGAGAAGCGGGTCGCGCCATTGGGGATGACGTTGCCGTTGCAGCACAGCATGAACAGCGCGAACCCCAGAAGCGTGCCGAAGAGGATCGCCAGCAGCGTGATCAGCAGGGTGGTCAGCACGCCGTCCGCGAACAGCCGCCAGCGTTCCTCCCGAAGGAAGGTCTTGTTGAAGCTGACCTTCAGCTGCTCAAAAAGGCCCGTTTGTTCCCCCGTCGCCGGCGCGGCGGCAGCGGCGTCCGCCCTGCGGGTGAGCACCAACAGCTCGGTTCCATGATACGGAATGGAGAAGCCGACGCTCTCCCTGCGCTCCTCGGTGACCACCATGTCGGACAGGGAGAAATCGTACATCCCGGTGACGATGCCGGGAATGATGCCCGCCGTGTCCACGATGTTGACCTCAATGTCGTAGCCGTATTCGCGGCAGAAGAGAACGGCGATGTCCGGGTCCGTGCCTGTGATCTGACCGTTCGCCACAAAGGAGATCGGCACCTTTGTGCCGCTGGTGGCGAAGCGCAGCTTGCCGCTTTCACCCGTCAGGCCGCTCATGTCCACCGAAACGGATTCATTCTTTGGGTCGCTCCAGAAGCGATAGATCTCCTCCATCACGGTGATGCCGCAGGCCGAGAAGTCGCACTTGCCCGTCTGAACGGAGGGAAGCACCCCGTCGAAGTTCATGGACGTGACCTCCAGCCGGTAGCCGTTGACCGCGCAGAATCGCGCCGCGATGTCCACGTCGAAGCCCACCACCCGGTTGTCCTTCACATAGGCGAAGGGCAAGAGCGTCGTGTCCACCGCCATAATCAGCGTGCCGTTGATGTCCGGCAGCGCCTCATAGTCCAGCACGACCCGCTTGCTTTCATCCGCGCCAAACCAGTTGTTCTGGATTTCATCCATCCCGCCGTTGGCCCACAATTCGTCCACAAACGCGCTGAACTTCCGGCAGAGCGCCTGCCCCTTCTCATTTCTGGGGAAGACGGCGGCCAGTTCGTTTGTGTCCAGGCGGTCCGCGACCCGCAGATCGTCGTTTTCCGACAGCAGATATCTGGCGGCGGGCTCGTCCGTGGCCCAGTCGTCCGCCTTTCCCGCCCGCAACGCCGCCAGGGCGTTTGTCTGGGTGTTGTAATAGCTGAGCTCGACGTCCGGCAGAACGCGCTTTGCCACGTCGCCGGAAATGGTGCCGGTCTGCACGGCGACGCGCTTCCCGTTCATCTCAGACAGAACGACGGCGTTCGCCGGTTTGGCTTCGCCGCGCGCCAGCGAGCCAATCGCTCCCTCCGCCCGGCCAAGGCCGTAGCACAGCATGAGCGCGACCAGCTACGGAATCATTTTCCTTATCATTCTGTCTTCCCCTTCGCATAGTGGACGGCTGGAAGCAATTGCGGTCCGCTTTTCAGTCCAGCAGGGAAATCAACGCCGTCAGCCTGGTTATCTGACCGCGCACCCTGATCTTCCGCAGAAGCAGCGCTTTGGTCGGGCTCAGTCTGCCCTGAATGACGGCCAGAAGATCGCTTTCCGATGCGGTGACGGTGCAGTCCGGCTCCCGGTTCAGGGGCTCAAACGTCACCTGTCCGTCCGGATGGATTTCGATCTCGCAGACGCGGCCCTCCGCGGTTTCCAGGCGAAACGCGCCCTGATGTCCCCTGAGCCGCTCCTTCGCCCCTTCCGCCAGGGCCGGGAGCTTTTCGATAAATGACTCGAGTGATTCATTGTTCGGCATGGAAAACTCCTTTATTTTGAAATCGCAGTCATCTCATTGGTGCAATCCCCGATACATCCGCGTGAGCATGGGCCAGTCCGCTTCCGGGCTGTCACCATGGGCCTGCCAAACGATCAAACCGCCCAGGCCGTTTTCGCTGATGTAACTGAGCTTCGCAGCCAGGGAGCGCTCGCTCTCATAAGTATAAAACGTGAGGTAGTCGTCGGAGGCCGGGTCGTCGTTCCACAGATAAGCCGCCTCCGCTTCCTCGTCGTAGCCCATGTGCCAGCCGGGCGTTCCCTCGGAAACGGCGGCCTGCTCCAGAAGCCGCAGCTGGTTCCAGGTCAAATCCCCTTCGCTCAGCCCCTTCGCCGCGACGCCCACGACCCGCTTCTCCGCCTTGTTCATCCGCCAGCCGTGGCTGTAGAGCGGAGAGCCGATGGCGATCTTCTCCGGCGGCACGCCCTGCTTCAGCAGATAGCGCACGGCCACATCCGCGGAGCTTTTGCCGTACAGCGCGGTGTGATGCCCAGTGAAAGCGTTATAGGCGCCCGCCATGTCGTAGGTCATGAGGTTGACGCGATCCACATAGGGGTAAAGGGCGGCGTAATCCTGCCGCGTCAGGGCGGACGTTCCCGCGCATACGGTCAGCAGCTTCCGCCCCGCGCCGAAGCGCTCGTCCAGGGCCGCGCGAAGCTCCTTCAGCAGCAGCGTGTAATTCGTCCGGTCGTCACCCTTGACGGGATTGCCCTCGTCGCCTTCTCCGCCGGCGCGGGCGATGCCGGGATACTCCCAGTCGATATCAAGCCCGCCCAGGAAGGGATAGGCATCCAGGGTGTCAAGGCAACTCCCGATGAAGGAAGCCCGGCTTTCTTCCGTCAGGGCCATTTCGGAAAAATATCCGCAGGCCGTCCATCCGCCGATGGAGAGAAGAATCTTCGTGTCGGGGTGCTCCCGCGCGCACTGGGCGTATTGGGGAAAGTGCGCCATGGGATTGGCCGCGTCCGTGTCCGCCCAGGGATCCGTTGACGCGATGGCAAAGCCGCCGTCCTGAGGCACGATCTTCCAGAAGGCGTGGTTGACGCAGTCCAGCCGATCCCAGGGCAGGTTCTTCACCTGATTTCCCGCGTCGGAATAGACGCTCCAATTCGGAAAGTACACCGTCAACCGGCCGGCTTCCTCCCCTTCCGCCCGCGCGGCCGGAGGACACGCGACGCTCAAGAGCGCCAGCGCGATGAGCAGCAGCGCGGCCGGGCGAATCAATGACATTCGATTCATAAGGTTATACCTCCTTCCAATACCCCGCAATCGCCGGCAACTCGTGGCGACGAAATATGTTTCGCGCCGGGCTGGTCAAATCGGGATAATTGGTATATAATAACAGACAAGCGATACCGCCATGAAGAACGGAGGAAAAAGCATGGAAATCAACGAAAAGGTTCTGCTGGGCATTCTGGACGCCTATCCCTACGAGATCGTGTTCGTGGATCGCACGCACACGGTGCGCTACATGAACAAGACCGCCCGGAAGCGCTATGGCAATCAGGTTCGTATCGGAAACAGCCTCTTCAACTGCCACAACGAGAGC
>CADARO010000182.1 GCA_902790345.1 uncultured Eubacteriales bacterium
CGTCAATCAGACCGGCGACGTGGCCGCCGTGCTCACCGAGCGGCTGAACGGCGGCGGCTCGCTGACGGAGGCGGACAGGGAGCTGCTGGCCCGGCTGCACGGCAGCTGCGTGAACGTGAACAACCTCATCGACGGCGTGGTCGAGCGCGTCGGGCGGGGGCAGGCGTTCCTGTCCGACCCACCGGAGGGTGAAATCGCTACGCCGCTGGAACGTGTAGAGCTGGAGGAGGTGGCGGTGGATTACCCCATCCTGCTCTACGACGGCCCCTTTTCCGACGGGCGCGGCGAGGCCACCCTGAAGGCGCTGAGCGGCGATGAAATCACGGCCGAACAGGCGCTGACCGCCGCCCGTGCCTTCGTGGGCGAGGACCGCGTGACCGAGGCACGGGTCACGGGCGAGGCCAGCGTGCCCGCGTCCAGCTATGAAATCGCCCTGTTCACCGGCGACGGCCTGATCTCCCTGGCAATGACGAAGCGGGGCGGCCAGGTGATCTACATGATGGTGGACGGCGCGGCGCGGAAGACCGCCTTCTCCCAGGCCGCGCTCATCGACATGGCGGCTTCCTTCCTGAAAAGCCGGGGCTATCCGCCGGTGGTGGTCAGCTACTGGGCCGCCTTCGGCCATTACCTCACGGTCAATTTCGCCGCCGTGCAGGAGGGCGTGGTGCTCTATCCCGATCTCATCAAGGTGCAGATGAGCATGGAAACGGGGCTGCCCGTGGGGCTGGAGGCGCTGAACTACCTGTCGAATCACACGGCGCGCGACCTGCCCACCCCGGCGCTGGGTGAGGACGAGGCCCGGTCGCGGCTCAATCCCGCCCTGACGGTGGAGCGGGGCCGGCTGTGCGTCATTCCCCAAGGCAGCGGCGAGGCCCTTTGCTGGGAGTTCTCCGCCCAGGCGGACGGGGCGCGGTATCTGGTGTACATCGACGCGCAGACCGGCGAGGAGCTGAATATCTATCGCGTGGTGGAGGATGAAAATGGCCAGCTGGTGATCTGATCCGATCATATGTTCGAAATTTTACCTGGCGTTCGGTTGATTTCAGGGGAGATTGTGCTATAATGAGTATAAAGAACATTTGTTCTTTTTAATCAAGGAAGTGATTTCGCGTGACCATTATGGAAAAGCTGACCATCCTGTCGGACGCCGCCAAATACGACGCGGCCTGCACCTCCAGCGGCGTGGGCCGTTCCGCGCAGGCCGGGGCCATGGGCAATTCCATGGCCTGCGGCATCTGCCACAGCTTTTCGGCCGACGGGCGCTGCATTTCCCTCCTGAAGGTGCTGCAGAGCAACGCCTGCGCCTACGACTGCTCCTACTGCGTCAACCGCCGCTCCAACGACACGCCCCGCGCCACCTTCACGCCCCGTGAGCTGGCCGAACTCACCATGACCTTCTACCGGCGCAACTACATCGAGGGCCTTTTCCTCAGCTCCGGCGTCGTCAGCAGCGCGGATTATACTATGGAGCTGATGATCCGAACCCTGTCGCTGCTGCGTAATGAATACCGCTTCGGCGGATACATCCACGCCAAGGCCATTCCCGGCGCGGATGAGCGGCTGGTGGCCCGGCTGGGTCAGCTGGCCGACCGCATGAGCGTCAACCTGGAGCTGCCCTCCAGGGAGAGCCTTCATCGCCTGGCGCCGGACAAGCGGGGCGAGGACGTGCTGCGCCCCATGAACCAGATCGCCCAGGGCATCCGTCAGACGCAAAACGAGCTCACTCTGTACCATCACACGCCCCGCTTCGTGCCCGCCGGGCAGAGCACGCAGATGATCGTGGGGGCGTCGCCGGAGACCGACCGGCAGATTCTCTCCCTCACCGCGGCGCTTTATAAGAAATACCAGCTCAGGCGCGTGTTCTATTCGGCCTATATCCCCGTGGTGGCGGACAGCCGCCTGCCTGCCCTCACCACCCGGCCGCCGCTCCTGCGGGAGCACCGGCTCTATCAGGCGGACTGGCTGCTGCGCTTCTATGGTTTCTCCGCCGACGAGATCCTGGACGAGCGCCAGCCGAACTTCCATCCCCTGCTGGACCCGAAATGCAACTGGGCGGTCAACCATCCGGAGTTCTTCCCCGTGGAGGTCAACCGGGCGGATTACGAGGCGCTGCTGCGGGTGCCCGGCATCGGCGTGACCAGCGCGCGGCGCATTTTGCAGGCGCGGCGCGGCGGCTCACTCAACGCGGAGGAGCTTCGGCGGCTGGGCGTGGTGATGAAGCGCGCCCAGTACTTTCTCACCGCCGGCGGGCGCATGGCCGTGAGCGCCTCGCTGAACCGGGCGCAGCTCATCGGCGCGCTGTCCTCCGGCAATGGCCTTGCCGAAAGCGCGCGGCAGCTTTCCTTTTTCGACACCACGGAGGAGGATCTGACAAAATGCCTGACCGGACAAATCTGACTTACCGCTACGACGGCAGCTTCGACGGGCTGCTCACCTGCGTGTTTGAGAGCTACGCCCGGCATGAAATGCCCGACGCCATCCTCTCGCCGGACGATCAGCAGACCATGCTCTTCGAGGCCCGCCGAATCGACACGGACTACGCCAAGTCTGAGCGCGTGCTGCGGGGCGTCATCAACAAAATCTCCCCCGAGGCGGCGGATTTCATCCGCATGGCGCATCTGAGCTGCATCTTCGAGCGGGACCGGCGCATCCTGACATTTTTGAAGCTGGGCTTCACAGTGGGGCCCGGGGTGATGAACCGGCTGGCCGACGCCCGGGTGAGCGCGCTGCTGAGCGGCGTGCGCTATCTGGAACGTGAGGCGCATCACTACATGGGCTTCGTGCGCTTCACGGAGATCGACGGCGTGCTGGCCTCGGTGATCCAGCCGAAGAACCGGGTGCTGCCGCTGATCGACCCGCACTTTTCAGATCGATTCAACGCGGAGCGCTTCATCATCCACGACGCCACCCACCGCTGCGCACTGATGCACATGCCCGGCTGCAGCCGCATCGTGCCCATGGACGCGCTGCGGGTGACGGCCACCAGCCCCCACGAGCTGCAGGTTCAGGCCCTGTGGAAGCGCTTTCACGAGACCATCGCCATCGAGGGCCGGCTGAATCCGCAGCTGCAGAGAAGCAACCTGCCCCTTCGCTTCCGGCCGGAGATGACCGAGTTCCAGCCGGACGAACCGGCCAGAAAGGAGATCGAAGCCCTATGAGGAAGGTACCCGTGGGCGTCCTGGCCCAGTTTGACGCGGACGGAAAGCTGCTGCCCGTTTCCATCACCTGGGAAAACGGCCGCATATACCGCGTCGAGCACGTGCTGGGCATGCGCGTGTCCCGCATGAACCGCGAAAACCGCCGCTACGATGTGGTCATCCGCGCGCAGCAGACCTGCCTGTACAGAACAGGAGACCAGTGGTATATGGAAGCGGAATAACCCGTCGCAAAACAACCGCCGCCCCGAAGCAAGGCTCCGAAGCGGCGGTTTATTCGCGTATCATTTTCTCAGTTATTCAACGGGCTCAAGCAGATAGTTCAGGAGATTTCCGGCCTTGGCGGCATTTCGTTTGCTCAGATTCACCATGCTTTATCCCTCCATCCTCGCCATCAGCCACGCGGCCAGCGCGCCGACCGCGAAGGGAATCGCGTAAACCAGGCTTCCCCACGCCAGCGGCACATGAGGCAGCGAGGAGATCATCGAGCCAATCATCAGGCCGATGACCAGGCAGTACGTGGGGCCGGGATGCCGCTTGATGAGCATGCGCATCAGCCCGATCAGCGACACGGCCGCGATCAGCGCCCCCAGCACCGCCCACAGGAGCATGCCCACGTCCAGCTTCGTAAACGCCGCCATCATGGGCCCATACCAACCCAGCCGAAACAGGATAAACGACGTGGAGAACCCCGGCAGGATCGAGCCCGCCGTGAGGATGCCGCCCGTAATCGCCGCCTGAAGCGGGCCAACTGTCATGGCCTCGCCGCCGCCCGGCTCCCGCTCGATTAACAGCAGCAGCAGGCTCAGCGCCAGCCCCGCGGCCGTGGCGATGAAATACCGCTTCTTCAGGCCGCCGCTGGCCGTCCTGGCCTCCCGCACCAGCGCCGGCATGGAGCCCGCGATCAGCCCGCAGAACAGGAAGATCAACGGCACCTCGTATTTGTCCATCACCTTGTTCAGGATGGCCGCCACGCCGTACAGCCCCACCAGACTCCCCAGACCAACCGGCACAAGCAGCTTGAGATTCTCTTTCACGTTTTTGAAAAAGGTGGCGAGGGCGTCCAGAATCGGGCCATAGAGCCCGAACGCCACCGCCAGCACGCTGCCGCTCACGCCGGGCAGGATGCCGCCCACGCCGATCATCACGCCCGCCAGAAAGCGCTTCGCGTAGTGCCGGATGATTTCTCCATTCATGCGTTTTTCCTCTTCTTCCATTCATTGCCGGTTTCTATTATAGAAATCCCGCACTCCCTTGTCAACGGAATTGTCAAATTCTAATCCATTCAACCATTTTTGTCCAAATTTGGGGGATGACAAAACCTGCCACTATCTGTTATAGTAAAGGCGTCAGAGCTATCCTGCTGTTTTTCTGGGAAAAGGAGGTTTTTTCATGTCCGGCAAGGTGAAAATCGGCGTTTTCGGCGCGTATCGCGGCATGACGATGATTCAGGTGCTGCTGCGCCACCCTGATGCGGAGCTGGTGGCCATTTGCGATAAATTCACCCCCGCGCTGGAAAAGGCGGGCCAGGCCGCCCGTGAGGCGGGCCTTTCCATCGCGCTCTACGAGAACTTCGAGGATTTCTTCCGCCACGACATGGACGCCGTGGTGCTGGCCAACTACGCCAACGAGCACGCGCCCTTCGCCATTCGCCTGCTCAGGAGCGGCCGCCATGTGCTCAGCGAGGTGCTGCCCTGCGAGACCATGGCCCAGGCGGTGGCGCTCATCGAAGCGGTGGAGGAAAGCGGCAAGGTGTACGCCTACGCGGAGAACTACTGCTACATGTGGCACGCCTTCGAGATGCGTGAGCGCTACGCCCGGGGCGAGATCGGCGAAGTCATGTACGCCGAGGGCGAGTACATCCACGACTGCGCCGCCATCTGGCCCGGCATCA
>CADARO010000183.1 GCA_902790345.1 uncultured Eubacteriales bacterium
TGAATGAGGACGGAACTTTCCGTATCACCGGACGCCTGAAGGACATGATCATCCGGGGCGGGGAGAATCTTTACCCGAAGGAGATCGAGGAGTTCATCTACACCAATCCTAAGGTGCAGGATGTTCAGGTGATCGGAGTTCCGGACGAAAAATACGGTGAGGAAGCCATGGCCTGCATTATCTTAAAGGAAGGCGAAACCTGTACAGAAGAAGAGATGCATGACTTTATCGCAGCATCACTGGCAAGGCACAAGGTTCCCAGATATATCGGGTTTGTTAATGCTTTCCCGATGAATGCAGCCGGGAAAATATTAAAATATAAAATGCGTGAAGAAGCTATAGAAAAACTGGGATTAAGCGGAGATAAGAAATAATATGGAAAAGATTAAACCAACATTTGCAACAATGGACGGAAATGAGGCGGCGGCCAACCGTGCCTATCCTTTTACGGAGATAGCAGCGATCTACCCCATCACGCCATCCTCGCCCATGGCGAGCCGTACGGACTCCTGGTCTGCCCGGGGCAGGAAGAATATGTTCGGACAGACTGTGCGGCTTATAGAGATGCAGTCCGAAGCGGGGGCCATAGGGGCTGTGCACGGATCGATCCAGACAGGAGCTCTTTCCACATCCTTTACATCATCCCAGGGGCTTATGCTGATGATCCCTGTGCTTTACCGGATCGCCGGTGAGCGGCAGCCTGCGGTGCTCCATGTCGCAGCCCGGACTGTGGGAACACATGGAATGAGCATCTTTGGAGACCATTCGGATGTGATGGCCTGCAGACAGACCGGCTTTGCACAGTTTTGCAGCTCCAGTGTGCAGGAAGTAAGTGACCTGGCTCCGGTGGCGCATCTTGCGGCAATCGAGAGCAGAATTCCGTTCATGCACTTTTTTGACGGATTCAGAACTTCCCACGAGATCAGCAAGGTAGAGGTGTTCCCGGAGCAGATGTACCTGGACATGATCGATCAGGACTCATTAAAGCGTTTTAAGGATGACGCGCTGAATCCGGAGCATCCTACGCTGCGCAACACGGTTATCAACCCGGACGTATATTTTCAGGTACGCGAGTCTAACAACCGCTTCTACGATGAACTGCCGGATATTGTCGAGAAATATCTCTGCATGATAAACGAAAAGACAGGCAGAGATTATCATCTGTTCAATTATTACGGAGATCCTGATGCGGAAGATGCCGTAAGAAGTGCCTTATCTGAAAGGGGACTGGCAAATTACTGTGAGCCTGCAGCATTATCAGAGCTGTGTGATCTTTACAGGAAATAGATATGGAGGTCTGAATGAAAAACATCCCGGTGACCAGTCGATCGCCGGGATTCGCTTTTGTCTGAAAGGAGTACGCCATGCCGCTTCAATTCACCAGGGACCATGTGACCAGATTCCCGGCGGAGGTGATCGTGAACCCCGCCAACCGCAATCTCCGCCCGGGAGAGGGCATCAGCAAAGCCATCTTCGAGACCGCCGGAACGGCTCGGATGCGGGCGGCCTGCGAGGCCATCGGCGGCTGCCAGCCGGGGAACGCCGTGATCACGCCGGGCTTCGACCTGCCCGCCAAATGGGTGGTTCACGCCGTGGGGCCCCTGTGGCTGGGGGGCTTTCACGGGGAGGAAGCGCAGCTGACCGCCTGCTATCGAAGGGCGCTGGCGCTGGCCGCGGAGAAGAACGCCGCCTCCATCGCGCTGCCGCTGCTCTCCACCGGCGCGTACAGCTATCCGAAGGAGAAATCCTTCCGCGCGGCGCTGGCGGTCATATCCGAATTTCTGGAGAAGCAGGAGATGGATGTGTATCTGTCCGTGTTCGACCCGAAGGCCGCCCGGCCCGACCCGGAGGACAACGCCGCCCTGCTGGCCGCGGTGAGCGCCCAGGGCCGGGGCCTGCTGGACGCGCCGGAGGCGGCCTCGCCCGTGGAGGACGAGCTGCCCTCGCTGGAGGACATGCTCTCCGGCATGATGGGGGATGAGCCGGAAGAAGCGCCCGCGTCTGAGCCGGTGGGCGGCTTCCTGGCGCGGGCGCTGGAGCTGATGAAGGAACGAAACCTGGATGAAAAGGCGCTGTGCCGCCGGGCCAACATGAGCCGCCGGCATTACGTGGCGCTGAAAAACGGGGCTGAGGAGCCGACCCGGCGGGAGGCCCTGGCGCTGTGCGTGGGCCTGGGGCTGACGCTGGAGGAGGCCCGGACGCTGCTGACCCGCACCGGGCATATCCTCTCCGGCCGGGATCGGGGCGACGTGATCGCCGCCTGGTGTGTGGCCAGGAGCTGGGACATATACCGGCTCAACGCGGCGCTTTACGCCATGGGGGAGGAGCCGCTGTGCTTCATGTGAGCGGCGAGCGCTGCCTGGCCACCTCGTAGAGGCAGATGGAGGCGGCGCAGCCGGCGTTCAGGGAGGACGCCGCGCCGTGGATGGGGATCAGGGCCAGCTCGTCGCAGGCCTCCTTCCAGGCCTTCGACAGGCCGAAGGTCTCATTGCCGATGAGCAGCAGGATGGGGCCGGTCAGATCGATCTGGTCGATGCGCTTCACGGCGTGGGCGCTGGTGCCCACGATCCGGGGCTGGACGGGCAGACTGTCCGCCCAGCGCAGCACGTCCTCCACGGAGCCCATGGCGGCAAAGGGCAGGGCGAACACGGTGCCGATGCTGGCGCGCACGCACTGGGGATCGTAGAAGTCCGCGCCGTGGCCGGTGGTGATGAGGCCGGCGGCCTTGAAGGCGTCGGCGGAGCGGATGACCGTGCCCAGGTTGCCGGGGTTCTGGGGCCGGTCGAAGAGCACGTAAAGCGGCGATCCCTGGGCCTGTTCCATGCGCTCCAGGCCGTCGCTCCGCTGCTTCACCAGCGCGATCAGCTCGCAGTGCTCCTCCCGCTCGCTGAGCTCGTCCATGAGGGCGGGAGCGATCTGGTATTCCGTGTCGGCTTTGGCCTTGGCCCGCATGTCGTTGGCCCAGCCGCTGAGCCGGGTGTCGGCGGCGTAGCCCAGCGCCTCGAAGGACCAGCCGAAGCGGATGGCCTGCTCGATGGGATGCACGCCCTCCACGAAGAACACCTTTTGCTTCGTGCGCTTCTCGCGGTTGCGCTTGATGGTCTCAAAGCGCTGGAACGCCGCGTTGCGCGCGCTCATCTTCTGAATGACCGGCATAAATCATGTCTCCTTTAACGCGGAAAATGTTTTCATCCGTTCACGAACGCGGCCAGCCGCGCCTGAGCCGCCCTCAGATCGGGCACCAGCACGGCCATGCCGGACACGGTTTTGGCCTGATACTCGCCGGCGAAGGGCAGCGACAGCTGGGCGAAGTTCGCGTCCTTCATGCCGTACATCACGGGGATCAGCGCGATGATGTCGCTGAGGGACAGGTTGGTCTCCAGCCGCGACATGGCGGTCATGGCCAGCTGGCTCAGCTGGATGAGCGACATGGACTGCAGCTTCTCGAAGATCTTTTGGAGCACCTCCCGCTGGCGCTCCGTGCGCTTGATGTCGGAGTCGATCTTGCGGTAGCGGGCATAGGCCTGCACCTGCTTGCCGTTCATGTGCTGCTCCCCCAGCTCGGTGAGGAAATCGCTGTTGGGCGTCAGGCCGAACTGATAGTTGTAGCCGTCGATGACGCCGTTGATGGCCCTCAGCTGGGCCTGGCTCTCCACGGTCAGCGTCAGCCCGCCGATCTGATCCAGCAGGTCGGTGAGCAGGGTCAGGTCCACCGCCACGTACTCGTCGACCTCCAGGCCCAGGTTCTCCCGGATGGTGGCCCGCAGCGACTCGAAGCCGCCGTAGACCCAGGCCGCGTTGATGCGGTTGTTGCCCTGGCCGGGGATGGACACGTACATGTCCCGCAGCAGGGAGGTGAGCCGGATCTCGTTGTTGTTGCCGTCCAGGGTGAGGATCACCATGGTGTCCGAGCGGGAGCGGGTCTCGCCGGGCCGGGCGTCCAGCCCCACCAGCAGGATGTTGCGGATGCCCTCCACCCGGGCGATCATCTCGCCCGTGCCGATGAGGTAGTCCCGAACCTCCTCGTCCAGCTGGGCGATCATGTCCTCGCTCAGCATGCCCGCGCCGCTGTCGTAGCCGCCGTCCCGGGGCATGGAAGGCGCGGTGGTGACGTTTGGGTCGATAGTGGGCACGGGGGTGGGCTCCGCCGTGGGGGTAGCGGTGGGGGCGGGAGCCATGGGATTGGCGGGGGCGCTGCGGGCCAGCGCCGGCGCGGCCTGAATCAGGACCAGCGCGAGAATAATAAGGAAGGTAAAGGCGCGTTTCATCTGGCAATCACCTCGGGTGCTTTGGTTTTGCTACAATCGACGAAGAAAAGCGTCCTTTTGTTGCGCCCCTCAGGCGGTATGATTTCCCTGGGCCAGGCCGTATTCCGCCGCGCACAGGGCGGCGCAGTCGCCGATGGCTTCGCCCAGCGCCGCCGGCGTCACCTGAACCGCCGCCAGCGACGCGCTCAGGCACTCCCGGGCCATGGCCCGCTCCATGGCCGGCCGCAGCAGCGCCTCGCACCGGGCGAAGATGGAGCCGATGACGATCCGCTCCGGGTTGAGGATGTCCACCAGCAGGGCCAGCCCCTCGCCCAGCTTTTCGCCGCAGAGGTCGAATACCGAGCGGGCGGTTTCGTCGCCGGACAGGGCCGCCTGGGCGATGGATTTGGCCGTGACCTCGTCCCAGGAGCCGCCGAAATAGGCCGGCGCCACGCCTCGCTGCACCGCCCGACGCCCCAGGATCGCCCCCAGCTGGGCGATGCCGCCGCCGGAGCAGAAGCCCTCGAAGGAGCCCTCCTTGCCGTAGCCCGCCGGGCCGAAGGGGGACAGCCGGATGTGCCCCGCCTCGCCGGCGTTGCCGTTTGCGCCGCGAACGAGCCGGCCGCCCAGGATCAGCCCCGCGCCCAGCCCGGTGCCGAAGGTGAGAAACACCATGTTCTGGCAGCCGCGCCCCGCACCCCAGCGCCATTCCGCCAGGGCGCAGGCGTTGGCGTCGTTTTCCAGAAAGCAGGGCGCGCCGAAGCGCTCCCTGGCCAGGGCCGTCAGGGGCACCGTCGGGTGTCTGGCCGTCCAGCAGCTCGTCCGCCAGATCGAACAGCCGCGCCAGGGCGTCCTGCCAGCGGCCAGGGGTGGGCAAGGATCGCTTCGCCAGCACGCGAACGCCCTCCGCGCCGGCTTCGCCCAGTGAAACGGCGCATTTCGTGCCGCCGATGTCAAATCCAACCAGCTTCATGACGCTTTCTCTCCACTCTTTCGGTTCTGCTGCTTTCTGCGGTTCTCCTGGCGCTGTTTGATGCGCTTTTTCCGGGCCAGACGCCGGCGGCGGTGGTAGATGATCCACCATACGATCAGGAAAAGCCCCATCAGCACGGCGGTGACATAGAGCATCTGCCGGTAGGTCTGGGGGTTTTCGTCCATGCGGAAGGAGCGTCCGCCCAGGGCCGGCACGCCCTTTTCCCCCTCGGGAGCAGGGGCGGCCGTGGGGATCGGCGCGGCGTCCAGGGAGGCCGCCAGCACCGTGCCGTCCGGCAGAGTGGCCTCGAAGGCGAAGGGCGCCGAGGCGTTGGCCGGCGGCGTCCACAGCGCGCGCAGACTCGCCCCCTCCACGGCTTCCCCGGCCTCCACGAAGCGGAAGGTCTGCTCCGCGCCGGTGGTCAGCTCCCGCAGGGTCACGTTTTCCCAGGTGTCCGGGCCGGGATTGAACAGGGAGATGAAAATCCCCTCCGCGCCGCTGTCCACGGCCAGGGAGGCCGGCCTGTCCGACGCGGGCTTTTCGCCGTGCTCGCCGGTGATTTCATCGGATTCCACGGCGATGGCCTGCCCGCCCGCGCTCACGGCGGTGACGTGGGCCCGGTGCCGCCCGCCCTGGGCTGGGCGCTGGAAGACGACCGATTCTCCCGGAGCCAGGCGCTCCACGGCCTCGCCCATGTCGCCCAGCGCGTCGTCGAAGGCCTTCACGTCGTACACCGGGGCGTTGCCATCGTTGGCCACGGTGAGACAAAGCACCGACTCTTCGCGGGATTCAAACGTCAGCGTGGCGGCCAGGTCGATTTTCTCCACCCGGATGTCGGCCGCCGCGATGGACACGGTGCGCATGCGCCCGCCCAGGGCAAACCGCGCCGAGGGCAGGCTCTGGCAGTCCCGCTTGATCCGCGCGCGCCCTACCACCGCCTGGCTCTCGCCGGGCTCCAGCCGGTCGATCTGGGCGATGTCGCCGATCAGGCCGTCGGAGATGGTGAGGGAGGTGATGGGGTATTCGGAATTGTTTCGCGCGGTATAGGTGATGGCCACCCAGCCGTCCGCCGGAACGTATTCGGCGGACAGGACGCGGGTGAGCGTGAAGGCGGGGGGCCCGCCCGTTTCCGCCAGGGCGGCGGGCAGCGCGAGCACAAGGAGCAGGGAGAGGGCGATGACGCGATACAGACGCCGCATGGCTTTTCCTCCGAAGCGCTTTTTTTATAAGAAGCGAGTGACATGGCCGCAAATGGGTTCAAGCTATTATAGCATAGATCGCCCCGCCGCGCAATCGGCGCGGATTATCAGCGCGCGCTCAGTCCGTCCGCCTCAAACAGCCCCCGCCGCACGGCGCGCTGAAACCAGGCGTATCGCTTTTCCTCCGGGGACGCGGCGCACAGCGCCTCCAGGCACGCCGGACACAGCGCCAGACGCCCCGCCCTCAGGACGGCGGCCCGCCCATGACAAAAGGAACACACAGACATGAAAAAAACCTCCCGAATCCATTCTGCGCACAGTATAACCGCACGCGGTCAGGATATTCGGGAGGCGATGCTTCGGTGAGGAAATCAGGCGGATTCGTCGCCCGGGCCGATATGGGCGCGCAGGGCGGCGGCCATGGCCTCGTCCGGCTGGATGACCAGCAGGGCGGGGGCGTCGCTGTTCTCCTTCGCGTAGGCGATGGCCGCTTCCGGGAGCTGAATCTCCTTGACGACGGCCTTTTCGTAGGTCTGGGCGTTGCCGTAGCGCCTGAAGATTTCCTCCTTCGGGCCGAAGGCCAGAACCCGGGAGAGGGGGATGTCGTGGGTGATGCGGGCGGAGCCGCCGTACACGCGCTCCACGAAGAAGCGGCCCTCTCCCAATGAATAGCGGTATTCCATGACGCTCAGCCGCAGCACGGCCATCACCTCGGCCACCACCAGTATCCACACGGCGAAGGAGCCGTATTGGAAGCCGGTGGACAGGGCGATGGCACGCTCCACCCAGCTCACCAGCACGATGGACACGGCCAGCCCGGCGATGAGCAGGATCCCCTTGAGGGGAGAGAGGGAGCGGCCCTTCAGGCTCTGATGAATCATTCCGCCGCCTCCGTCGCCTGGGCCGGCGCCTCAAACAGGTCGATCATTTCCTGGAGCACCGCCACCGCGGTGTCCTGATTCTGGCTGAACTGCATCACCACGGCGTATTTGTTCTCGGTGTTGTAGGCCAGCGCGTCCTCCATGCCGGTCAGCGTGTCCACCTGCAGGGCGTAGATGTGCTGCTCGCCGGTGGCGTTGCCCTCGTCGTCGTAGGCGTCGAAGGTGACGCGGCCCAGATTGCGGTCGCCGGGATCCAGCGCGCCGGAGGCGATGTAGTCGTCCAGCGGCACGAAGATGTTCTGCTCGATCAGGCCGGTCATCAGGCTGCGGGACAGCACGTAGATGTCGCCCTCCTGGGCCGCCAGCATGACCATGAATTTCTGGGCGGCGTAATAGCTCTCCTCGCTGGAGGATTCGGGATCGTATTGCAGCACGAGGAAATCCAGCTCCTGCAGCGGCACCTCGTAGCCCTCGGCCTGATCCGCGCCGGAGGCCGCGTCCCGGGCGCGCTCCCAGTCCTGCCCCGCGGCGAGCAGATGGGCCTGGGCCTCCTGGGCCGCCGGGGTGGAGGCGTCGGCGTAGATGCCGATCAGCTCGATGTCGATGCGCCGCTCGTTGGGCGCGTGGTACACGGTGATGGTGAAGACCAGGTTGCCGATCAGGGCAGCAACGGCCAGTATGACGAGATAGATCATTTTGCCGTATTGAAAGTGATTCTTCAGCTTGTCGCGGGTCAGTTTGGTGTTTGGCATAATATCCTCCTTGGCGCGGGCCGCGAAATGGGCATATCTCCGGCGGATCGACGAATATACTCCTATTATAGCGAAATGCCGGGAACCTGACAAGCGGCTTTTCACAAAATAACAGGGGCATTCATTTTGTCGTCATATTTTTTTTCACGAATGAGTCCTTTTTTTATAAGATGCCTTGACAAATGGCACGGGCGAGTTTATACTAACATCAATAAAGTAGTGTAGCTATGTATGCACTGCCATCTCGCCATGGATTCCGACGCCCGGAGCCCGGCGGGAAAGCACATAGAACGTAAGGAGGAAACACTGTGAAGCGGTATTTATCGATGCTCCTGGTGATGTTCATGCTCATGACCAGCGTCGCGCTGCCGGCCGTGGCCGACGGGCTGGAGATTGGGCAGAACGATTGGGAAGAGACCACCGCGACGGAGCTGGAGGAGACGGAAGTCCCCGCCGATCCGGAGACGCCCGATGAATCGGAGACCACCGATGAGCCGGAAGCGCCCGCCGAGCCGGAGACCCCGGTTGAGCCGGAAGCGCCCGCCGAGCCGGAGACCCCGGTTGAGCCGGAAGCGCCCGCCGAGCCGGAGACCCCTGCCGAGCCGGAAGACGAACCCGCCGAGGAGCCGGCGCAGCTGTTCACCGAGGGCTACGCCCGCGTGAAGGAAGGCACGAAGGCGTATAAGGACGCCAGCAAGGCTGAGGAAGCCGGCGTCTTCACGGCGGAAGCCGTGGTTTATGCCGCCCGCGAGACCGAAGAGACCAATCCGGACGAGGATTGGTTTGTGGTCGCGTTCCACACGTGGGAGAGCGCTCAGGAGCAGAGCGAATACACGACGTGCTATGTGCAGCGCGGCGCGCTGACGGCTCTGACCGAGGACGAGCTGGACGAGCTCGAAGAGCTGCTGGAGGAGAACGAGCAGCTCGAAAAGTACAAGGATCACGTGCTGCCCGTGGCGAAGTTCGAGGCCGTGAAGCCCGAAGTGGAGATTTTCGCCTACGAGATTCCCGAGGATTTCGAGGAAATGGCCACGCAGCCTGTTGAGGAAGACCTCCGCGCGGGTGAGACCGCCGTTGTGAGCGCCTACGCCAACAAGGACAACGTGGTGGCCGGCGAAAAGGTCATCATCACCGCGAAGGTGACCAACGCGGTGGGCACTCCCGTCTATCAGTGGCAGAAGAGCCTGGACGGCGAGTCCTGGAGCAGCACCACGCTGAACGGCAACAAGACCACCCAGCTGAGCTTCGCGGCCAACGAGTCCCGCGTGAGCTACATGTATCGCTGCCGCGTGATCGACGACAACGGCACCTGGTTCAGCGGCAACGTGAAGGTGAA
>CADARO010000184.1 GCA_902790345.1 uncultured Eubacteriales bacterium
GGCATCATCCTCACCAAGCTGGACGGCACGGCCAAGGGCGGCATCGCCATCGCCATCCGCAGCGAGCTGGGCCTGCCCGTGCGCTACATCGGCGTGGGCGAGCAGCTGGACGACCTGCAGCCCTTCGACGCGCGGGAGTTCATCGAGGCGATCCTGTAATAACCGCATATGGAAGCAGCCCGGACGGTTTCATTCCCCGTCCGGGCTGTTCTGTTTATGCCTTTGTATCAGAATTCCAGCTCCGGCATGGCCCCCGCCTCCAGCCGCACCCGGGCGGTGATCAGCGGGTCAACCACCTGGCACACCTCCAGATGACACACCAGGCTCATGAGCATGATGAGCTCGTTCACGTCGATGGCCGTGCGGCGCGGCAGGAAGCCCAGCATGCCGTCCGCCGCGAAGCGGGCCGCATCGTCCAGATCCTCGCCGGAGGCCAGGATGGAGAAGGAGCCATCCTCCCCCCGCAGCACGGGCCATTGCTCCTGCCGCCCGTGAATCACGCGAACGCGCAGGGTCACTTTGGCGGGGCATTCCAGGCCGCAGACGCACATCTCGCCGTCGCCCATCTTGGCGTGCACGTCGCCCAGGGCCAGCAGCGCGCCCTCGTGGGCCACCGGCAGGTACAGCGTGGTGCCCGCCCGGATGAGGCGCACGTCCATGTTGCCGCCGTGATGGCCGGGGGTCTCGGTGTCGATGGCGCCCGCCTCCGGAGCCACGCCGATGACGCCGATCATGGGGTCAAGGGGCATTTTCACTCCCGCCAGCTCCGCGAAGCCGTCCCTGAGCGGCACACAGCGCACGATGGGCTCTGTCACCCGATCCCGCATCCAGCCGCCGCGATTGGAGATGCGCATGGAGGCGTACTCCCCCACGTCGATGGACAGGATGTCGCAGGCCAGCGTGTCGCCGGGCATGGCGCCCTCCACGAAGATGGGGCCGGTGGCGGGATTGCCGCCACCCTTGGGGCCGGTGTAGGGGCCGCGGGGGTCGTTCTCGGCCCGCAGGGTGTTCTCATAGCAGTCCTTGGTATCCACCGCCACGGTGGCGCCGTCCGGCACCCGCAGGATGGGCTCGGCGTCGGCGGAAAGGGCCTTCACAAACTTCTCGTCGGAAAGGGTATACAGCATGGCTATTCACTCCATTTCAAACAGCTTCTTCAAAAGCGCCACGCCGCCCTCCAGCACGGGCTGGTCCGCGCAGGCGGCCTCGCAGAACAGGCGCGGCTTGCCCGGACGGCGGCTGTCGTAGATGGCGTAGGGCACGGGGGTGCCGTCGTGGGTCTGGGTGCGCAGAAGGGTGTAGTGATCGGGCATGAGCAGCACGCGGAAGTCCTGGCCGGAGGCGGTCAGCGCGTCCAGCACCGGGCCCACCATGCGCTCGTCCAGCCGCCGGATGGACTCCACCTTGCCCTCGGTATCCCCCAGGTGGCTCAGGTCGTCCGGGGCCTCCAGATGGAGCAGCGCGAAGTCGTCGCCGTCCTCCAGCAGCGCCTTCAGCGTGGCGGCCACCTTGCCCTGATAGTTGGTGTCCAGCGCGCCGGTGGCCCCGGGGATGCGGGGCGCCCTGAGGCCGCTGAGCCAGGCGATGCCCCGCACCAGCGGCACGGCGGACACGGCGGTGCCCTTCCTGCCGAACTGACCCTCGAAGCTCTGAAGGATCGTGGCCCTGCCCGCGCCCCAGAACCACACCGCGTTGGCCGGGAGCTTGCCCTCCGCCTTCCGGCGCAGGTTCACGGGATGATCCTCCAGCACCCGATGGGCGGTCTCCTGCAGGGCGCGCAGGAGCTCGGCCTTCTGGCCCCTGGGCTGGTAGTCGTCGATGACCCGGCCGGCGATGTCGTGGGGCGGGGTGAGGTCGAAAGGTTCCTCCGTGGCCTTCACCACGGCGATGTGCCGGAAGGTGGGGGTCACGGTGATATGCATCTGCGCCTGTTCCATGAGGGCGGCGAAGTCGGGGTCGCTCACCAGGCTGGACGCGATGTCGTAGGCGTCCTGGCCGTCGATGCCGTCGCCGTTGTAGCTGGCCATGACGCCGCCCTTGTAGTCGCCGGCGATGGTGGCCAGGTTCATGCGGAAGCTGACCTCGTCCTCCGCCAGGGAGACCTCCTCCCCCGCGGCCTCCAGGGGCGAGCGACCGCGATAGCATTTCAGCGGGTCGTGGCCCATGAGGGAGAGAAACGCCACGTCGCTGCCGGGGGGCAGGCCCTCCGGGCAGGTGCGCACCCGGCCGATTGCTCCGCCGGCGCCGCGGGCCAGGTTTTTGCCCGCGACGAATTCCAGGGGCGTCTTGCCGCCCAGGGCCGCGATGGGCTCGTCGGCCATGCCGTCGCCGATGATGGTGATGTACTTCATTTTGTTTACTCCTTTTCGCTTGCCAAACGGCGCTGAATCGATTATGATATATTGTAGCACAGATGAGCGGGCGGCGGCGCTTCGCCGGAAAATTTAACCGCTCATATTCAATAAATATTCATTTTTGGAGGCATCATACCGCTATGCAGCAGCAGATTCAACTGGCCCGGGTGATGAAGAACCAGTTTTTCGAGGGTTTCGTGCTGGTGCGCGCCGCCGAGCAGCGCACCTCCTCCAACGGCGGCAAGTTTCTGGACATGACCCTGTGCGACCTCTCCGGCGAGTACAACGCCAAGGTGTGGGACGGCGCGGCCCAGCCCCCCAAGGCCGGGTCGGTCATCAAGATTCGCGCCATGATGCAGGAATACAACAACCACCCCCAGCTGCGGGTGGACAAGATGCGCCCCGCCACGGAGAAGGACGAAATCGACATGGGCCAGCTGGTGCCCTGCGCCCCTCAGCCCGCCGACGACATGCTGAATGAGATCAACGCCCGCATCGACAAAATGCGGGACGAGGATCTTCAGCGCGTCACCCGGCTGCGACTCTCTCAGTGCGGGCCGAAGCTCATGTACTACCCCGCCGCCACCAAGCTGCACCACGCGGAGCGAAGCGGCCTTCTGCACCACACCAGCACCATGCTGCGCATGGCTGACGCGGTGTGCGCCATCTACCCCACCCTGGACGCGGACCTGCTGGCCGCCGGCGTGATCCTGCACGACCTGTGCAAGATCGACGAGATCCGTGCGGACGAGTCCGGCATGGCGGCGGAGTACACCCGGGAGGGCCAGCTGCTGGGCCACATCGTGATGGGCGTCAGCGCCCTGGCAAAGGCCTGCGACGAGGCCGGGGTGAAGGGCGAGAAGAAGCTGATGCTCCAGCACATGCTGCTCTCACACCACGACCTGCCGGAGTACGGCAGCCCCAAGCCCCCCATGTTCCCCGAGGCGGAGGTGCTGCACGTGATCGACCTCTTGGACGCCCGCATGTTCGAGATGAACCGGGCGCTGGACGCGGTGAACCCCGGCGCGTTCACCGAGCGCATCTGGTCGCTGGATCGCAGGCTCTATCGCCGGGCTCATCCGCCGGTGCAGGGCGAGGAGATGGACGCCGCGGAAGACGGCGCGGCTCAGGCGGAAAAACAAGAATAGACCCATTCGGGCATGGCGCGCGCCGTGCCCGTTTCTGTCAATTCGGGCGGGGATAAGCGGTTTTGGGGCAAGGGACGTTGACAGCGCGCGGCGGGGATGATAATGTGGTACAAGGAGGGATTGAGCATGAGTAAAATCAAAAAGAGCGACGAACCCATGCGCCTCAGCCAGGTGTTCACCACGGCGCTGCTCTGGCCGGTTTTTATCCTGATTTACGACAGCATCAGAAAGCCCCTTGCCGGACGATTGAAAGAGCTTTGTCTGCATTTTGTCGTCTTGTATATCGGGGCAGTGGCCCTGGGGCTGATCGAATATGCCTTCATGAATCTGTTGAGGCAAAGGAAGCGCGACCAGGCCGAAGCCAACGAAGTGGCGCGGGAAGATAATAAGGACAGCTCCTTCGGGGTAGCGACCGCCCAGGCCCTGCTCACCGTAGCGCCACTGATGGTCAAGTTCATTCTGCTGGACATGGCGAAGGACTGGCTTAACGGCCGGGGCGTCTCATTCGCATGGACAGATGTGAAATTCGGCGGCGTATTCTTTGTGGTCATCCTCCTGCTGGCCGCCGTGAAGAACTGGACGGAGCAGGATGGCAAACCGGAGGACAAACGCGAAAGTGAAAGCGAGGCGAAAAAGGAATGACCAAAGACCTCTTCCTCCAGGCCCTAACGAAATACCTGGCCGGCGTGGCGCTGGTGGCGCTGCTGCTGTTCCTCCCCGCCGGGACGATCCACTGGCCCCGGGGGTGGCTTTTCATAGGCGCGCTGTTCATCCCCATGCTGGGGGCGGGGATCGTGATGATGCTGAAAAACCCCGCGCTGCTTCGCCGCCGGCTGAACGCCAAAGAGAAAGAGATGTCGCAGAAGCAGAACATCGCCCTCAGCGGGGGCATGTTCGTCGCCGGCTTCGCGCTGGCGGGGCTGGACTATCGCTTCAGTTGGCTGCAGCTGCCCCTGTGGGCGTCCCTCTGCGCCGCCGCCCTGTTCCTGCTGGGCTACGGCCTGTTCGCCGAGGTGCTCCGGGAAAATGAGTACCTCTCCCGCACGGTGGAGGTGCAGGCGGGGCAAAAGGTGGTGGACACCGGGCTGTACGGCCTGGTGCGCCATCCCATGTACGCCGCCACCCTGCTCCTGTTCCTCATGATGCCGCTGATCCTGGGCTCGGTCATCGCGCTGATCCCCTTCCTGGCCTACCCCGCCATCATCCTCCGGCGCATCGGGAATGAAGAAGAGGTGCTGGAGCGGGAGCTGGCGGGCTATTCGGATTACAAGCGCCGGGTGAAGCACCGCCTGATTCCCTTCATCTGGTAGATATTCGGGAAATTCCGCCCATTTTCGCATTTTCTGTTGCAATTTATCCCGTCAGGCCTTATGATAATATCATGTTAAATTCATGACGATTAGGAGGCAATACCATGGGCAAGTTTTTGATTAAGGAAACCAAGACGGGCATCAAGTTCGACCTGAAGGCGAACAACGGCGAAGTCATCCTCACCAGCGAAGTGTACAAGAGCGAGCGCTCC
>CADARO010000185.1 GCA_902790345.1 uncultured Eubacteriales bacterium
CAGATGATATCGATATCCTCCGGCTTGTAGCCCAGCACCCGGGCGATTAGCCGATGCCCGCCCTGCACGCCGTGGCACAGGCCCACGGTGTTTACATGGCCGTATTTCAGGCAGTACCAGGTGACCATGGCGCAGGGGTTGGAGTAGTTCAGCAGCAGGCAGCCGGGCAGGCACACCTCGTTGATGTCGCGGCACAGGCCCTCCAGATAGGCGATGTCCCGCTGGGCGTACATGATGCCGCCGGCGCACAGGGTGTCGCCCACGCACTGATCCACGCCGTATTTCAGCGGAATCTCGATGTCCTTGGTGAAGGCCTCCAGCATGCCGATGCGCACGCAGTTGATGACGTACTTCGCGCCCTTGAAGGCCTCACGCCGGTCCAGCGTGGCGTTGATTTTGATGTTCAGTCCGTTGGCCTCGATGTCGCGCTGGCACAGCTGCGTCACCATGTCCAGATTGTGCTTGTTGATGTCGGTAAAGGCGATTTCCGCCTGCCGCAGCTCCGGCACGGTGAGAATATCCGCCAGCAGCCGCCGGGTGAAGCCGATGGAACCCGCTCCGATAAACGCGATCTTCAAAGTAACCCGCCTCCTCATATGTGCTTCGCTCACCTGAATTATAGCATTTGCCGCATGTGGGCGCAAGGGCCAAATCCCATGTTTTCGCCCTCCAGCTGACCCACCGTCTCCTTGTCTCCCGCCAGCAGCGCCCGCCACACCGCCTCCTCCGAGACAAACCGCTGTCCCGCCTCCTCCACGCAGAGAAACAGATGCGTCTGCCCGGGCCGCATCACGGGCAGCAGGCGGTTCAGCTCGGTCTCCGGCGTCACGGCGAACAGCCGCGCGGGCAGGACGCCCTCCCGCCGCAGCTCCTCCCGCCGCTCCATGAGGCTGGCCAGGGTCGCGCCGCTGGCGCCGCTCAGCTCCGCCCTGGCCGAGAGGATCATGAAGAGCGCCGCCAGCACCAGGGAGAGATTCAGCCGCCCGCGCAGAAGGCTCCTGGCCGCCAGCGCCAGCAGGCCGCAGGCCGCCGCCAGCCCCAGCCGCACCCCCACCCGCGCCGCTGCCGCCGGCGGAAGCCGCCGAGCCAGCAAACCGCAAACCACCCGGCCCCCGTCCAGTGGCAGGGCGGGCAGCAGATTGAACAGCATCAGCGCCGCGTTCTGCCGCAGCGCCGTGTCTGTCAGGCCGCTCCATGGGCCGCGAGGCAGAGCCAGGCAGATGAGCGCAATCATCAGATTCACCAGCGGGCCCGCCAGCGCCACGCCCATCAGTTGGCCGGGCCGCAGCTTCCACACGTTGTCCAGCCGCGCCGCCCCGCCCACTGGCATCAGCTCCAGCTCCATCACCCGGGCGTTCAGCAGCCGCGCCGCCAGCGCGTGGCCCAGCTCATGCAGCAGCACCGAAGCGCTCAATAGCACCAGCTCCCGCCCGCTGCCCAGCCACACGGCCAGCGCCATCATGGGCAGGGCCAGCGGATTCAGCTTCACCTCCGCCCCGCCGATTCGGCCCACCCGCATCTCAGCGCAGCCTTCCTGTGGGGTCGGCGGCCCGGTCGTTTTCCCGCAGCTCGAAATACAGCCGGGCGTCCGCTCCATCGGCCGCGCTGCCGATCACATCCCCCGCCGCCACCTGCTGACCCGCGCTGACCTCGGCCCCCGCCATGTAGCCGTAGAGCGTCTCCGCCCCGTCCTCATGCTCGATGAGCACCAGATAATCGCCGCTCATGCCCTGGGCGGACGCCGTCACCCGACCGCCCGCCGCCGCCAGCACCTGAGCGCCGGCCGGGCAGCTGAACTCCAGCCAGGGCTGCTCCTCCGAATAGCCGTGGACCACGCCGCCGTCCACCGGCCGAACCAGCACGGCCTCCTCGTCCAGATTGAGCGACACCAGCGCCGTCTCCGGCACCAGCGCCCGCACGAAGCTGAGCCGGCCGATGGACTCATCCCAGTCCACGTGCATGGTCACGGCCTGACGAATGCCGTCCACTGCCGCCTCGCTCCAGGGCGCATCGATGTTGCGCATGGCCAACACGCACAGGAGCGCCGCCCCGGCGATGGCCGTGTTCCGGATGAGCTTTTCCCCCGCCGTGAGAGACGAACCCCAGGCGCGCGGCTTGCCGGCCTTTTTCGCCTGACCTGTCGGAGCGGCGGACGCCGGCCGCGCGGATGTGTGGATTTTCAATCGACTGTTCTGCATTACAACACCCCCCGTTCCCTTCATCCTATGTCCCCTCGGCCAAAAATAGAAAAGGACCGGCTTTCACCAGTCCTTTTCGCGTAAGGTCTCTGCCTATTATTCCCGAATCAGTTTTTTCGGATGGATCGTCGGCCTGGGCTGTCTCGCCACGCCGGCCCGGCTGCGCATGGTCACGTTCACCACCAGGCCGATGCCGATGATGTTCGTGAGGTAGCTGGAGCCGCCGTAGCTCACAAAGGGCAAGGGGATGCCCGTGACCGGCATCAGGCCGATCACCATGGAGATGTTCTCGAAGATATGGAAGAACAGCATGGCCAGCACGCCGATGATGAGGTAGCTGCCGAAGGCGTCCTCCGCCTGGCGGGAGAGCACCAGCATGCGGAGCATCATGGCCAGGAACAGGGCGATCATCAGTCCGCCGCCCACGAAGCCGAAGGTCTCGCACACGATGGCGAAGATAAAGTCGGTGTGATCGTCCGGAATGTAGTTCAGCGCGGCGAAATTGCCCACGGCGAACAGCCCCTTGCCCCACAGGCCGCCGGAGCCCAGGGCCAGGCGGGCGTTGTAGGTCTGCATGCCGGCGTCGTTGATGGCGTAGTTCGGGTCCAGCCACACCTGGATGCGGTCCACCCGGAAGTTATCCGAGAAGGTGAGCACATACCAGGCCGGCACAAGCAGGATCACCGCGATGCAGATGACGCCCACGATCAGCTTGTAGTTCGTGCCGGAGGCAAAGATCATGACGGCGTAAATGGCCACATAGACCAGCGCCGTGCCCACGTCCGGCTGGATCACGATCAGCACCAGGGGCAGGCCCACGTAGCAGGTCATGCGGAACAGCTCGCTGACCGTCTCGATGGGGCGTTCCCGCTCGGCGAACACCTTCGCCAGGGCGATGATGATGGCGATCTTGCCGAATTCCGCCGGCTGGAAGGTACGGCCCGAGCCCCACTGGAAGAACATGTTGGCCGAGCCGCGGCCCACCTCTGTGGTGAACTTGACCAGCAGCAGCATGATGACGTTGCCCCAGTAGAGCACATCCTTCAATTCGCCGAAAAGCCGGTAATCGAAGAACACCGTGCCCGCCAGCACGCCCATGCCCACCACGATCCAGATGAGCTGCAGCCGGGGATAGTAGATCGACTGGCCGCTCATGCGCTCGAAGAAGCTCATGGTGACGCCTTCCTGCACCGGGCTGGCCGTGGCGGCGAAGATGGTCACCACGCCCCAGAGGGACATGACCAGCACCATGACCACCAGCGGCCACTCGAAATGGCGCATGAGGCCCTTCTGATAGCGCGATTTCTGCATCTGCTGAAGAAACGCCGACAGGCGGCCCTTCTCGGATTGCTCCTTCGCCTTTTTCTTTCTGTTTCTTAAAAGTATATCCATCTCAATAATCCCTGTAGTCCTTCATGAGCCATTGCCAGAAGGAGAGTTTTCCCAGCGGTTTCACGGGCAGCTCCTCGCCCCGCAGGCGCCTGACGATCTCCTCGAAGGTGGCCTTCATGTCCGCGTCGTCCAGCACCAGGGGCCGGCCCTTCTGCACCGCGTTCAGAAAGGCGTCGTTTTCGCCCACGATGCCGATGAGCGGCAGCTCAAGCCGCCGGGCGATGCTCTCGCAGGCGGACTCCTGGCCCTTCTTCAGCTTCTCCCGCCGCGCCCGGTTGATGGCCAGCATGACGTCCGTCACGCCCGCCCGCTCCAGCAGGCCCTTCACCCGCTCCGCGTCCCGCACGCACACCGCGTCCGTCTGTGTCACGATGATCGCCCGATCCGCCCCGGACGCGGCGACACGGAAGCCCTCGTCCACGCCCGCCGGGCAGTCGATGATGACATAGGCGTAGCGCTCCTTGAGGTGCCCCACGATCTCCTTCATCTTCTCGCGGGAAACGGAGGTGGCGTCCCGCAGGGCGGCGGCGGCCACCATGCTGAGGCCGGGCACCTCCGGCTGATGCACCAGCGCCTGCCGCAGCTTGCACACGCCCTCCGCCACGTCGGTCAGGTCATAGACCACGTTGTTCTCCAGCCCCAGCATCACATCCAGGCTCCGAAGCCCCGTGTCGGCGTCCACCAGCACGGTTTTGTAATCCATGAGGGCCAGCGTGGCGGCCAGATTCACCGCCAGCGTGGATTTGCCCACACCGCCCTTCCCCGATGTAACAAGCAGCGCTTCGCTCACCGCGATGCCTCCCGTCAGTCCGCCAGCGTATTCTCGCCGGGGGTGTTCGTCGATTGCTTTTCCTTCATGAAGTCCAGATAGGCGTCGGTCACGTGCCAGGCGGCCTTGGCGGCGCGGGAGCCGGCGTAGCCGTTCTGGATGTAGAGGTTGCCGGCGGCGTTGATGGCATCGTCGTAGCTGTAGGAGGCAGTGCAGCCGCCGGTGATGTACATATCGGATTTGCTCTCGATGCCCTCGGTACCGTCGCCCGTTCCGCTGAGTCGCACGGCGACATTGCCGCCGCTGATGGTCAGCAGGCCGTCGGCCTTGATGCCCTTGGGCGAGCTGGTGGTGTTGCCGCTGCCTACTCGCTTCCCGGTCGTGGCGACTTCGATGGTGCCTCCGCTGATGGTCAGTTGGCCGTCGGCTTTGATGCCCTTGCCTCCTGTGCCTGTGCTCTGTGCGAGGAAGTGTCCGCCGCTGATGGTGATGTTGCCGTCGGCCTTCAGTGCGCTGCACGAGGAGTAGTCGGCTTCCGAAGAGTCGTAGACGGCTGCGCCGGAAGTCATCACGACCTGCTTGCCGCCAGAGATGAGGATGTCGGTGTCGGACTTGATGCCTTTCTTGGTGTCGCCGCCCGCATTGATGTGCAGAAG
>CADARO010000186.1 GCA_902790345.1 uncultured Eubacteriales bacterium
CGCGCCGATCAGCTCCACGGCGCTGGCAAAGGCCAGGCGGGTGAAGTAGATGCTGGCGTGCTCGAAGGTCTCCTTCCAGCCCTCCGCCGGCCGGAGGATCAGGCGGGCGCGGCGGCCCACAGCCACGTTCATCTCGGCGCGCAGGTTGCGGATGGCGCGGATGGCGTCCATCACGCCCTCCATTTGGGCGGCCTCAGCCGGGAAGTCGTATTCAGGCTTCGCCTCCGGCCAGGCGCTCAGCATGATGCTGCCCTCGGTGCCGGGCAGATAGCGGAAGATCTCGTCGGTGATGAAGGGCATGAAGGGATGCAGCAGCTTCATGGTGCCCTCCAGCACATACACCAGCACCTCGCGCACGGTCTCACGGGCCTCGGCGTCCTCGCCGTTCAGGCGCTGCTTGGCCATCTCGATGTACCAGTCGCAGTACATGCTCCAGATGAAGTCGTACACCTCCTGCGCGGCCAGGCCCAGGTCGTAGTCCTCGAAGTGGCCGGTCACGGTGCGCACGGTGTCCTGGAAGCGGGTCAGAATCCACTTGTCCGCCAGGGTCAGCTTGTCCGCCCCGGGCAGGCCCTTGGGCTCGAAGCCCTCCATGTTCATCATCACGAAGCGGGCGGCGTTCCAGATCTTGTTGGCGAAGTTGCGGCGTCCGCGCCATACTTCTCGATCATCTCAATGGGGTCGATGCCGTTGCCCAGCGACTTACTCATCTTGCGGCCCAGGGCGTCGCGCACCAGGCCGTGGTGCAGCACCGTGTGGAAGGGCACCTCGCCCATCTGCTCGATGCCCGAGAAAATCATGCGGGCCACCCAGAAGAAGATGATGTCGTAGCCCGACACCAGCACGGAGGTGGGATAGAAGTACTTCAGGTCCTCGGTCTCGTCCGGCCAGCCCAGGGTGGAGAAGGGCCACAGAGCGGAGGAGAACCAGGTGTCCAGCACGTCCTCGTCCTGATGCATGGGCGCGCCGCACTTGGGGCACTTGTCCACATTTGTGCGGCTGATGACCATCTCGCCGCACTCGTCGCAGTAGTAGGCCGGAATGCGGTGGCCCCACCAGAGCTGGCGGGAAATGCACCAGTCGCGGGTGTTCTCCATCCAGTTGTAGAACACCTTGGTGAAGCGCTCGGGGATGAAGCGGGTCTTGCCCTCCCGCACGGCCTTCACGGCGGGCCTGGCCAGGGGCTCCATCTTCACGAACCACTGCTTGGACACCATGGGCTCGATGTCCGTGTGGCAGCGGTAGCAGGTGCCCACGTCGTGCTTGATGTCCTCCACGCTCTTGAGGAAGCCACCCGCCTCCAGGTCCGCCAGAATGGCCTTGCGGGCCTCCTGGGTGGTGAGGCCGGCGTACTTGCCGCAGTCCAGCACCTCGGGCTCGTTCTCCGCCGCGCGGCCGCTGGCGATCAGCTCAGCCGCCTCGGCGGCCTCCTGCGCGCCGGTCATGTGGCCGTCGTAGGTGAACACGCGCACGATGGGCAGGCTGTGCCGCTGGCCCACTTCGAAGTCGTTGGGGTCATGGGCAGGGGTGATCTTCACCACGCCGGTGCCCTTTTCCATGTCCGCGTGCTCGTCGCACACGATGGGGATTTCCTTGTTCAGCAGGGGCAGGATCACGTGGCAGCCGTGCAGATGGCTGTAGCGCGGGTCATCCGGGTTGATGGCCACGGCGGTGTCGCCCAGCATGGTCTCGGGGCGGGTGGTGGCCAGCTCCAGGAACTCGCCGGTCTCCTTCACCGGATACAGCAGATGCCAGAAATGGCCGTCCTTCTCCGCGTATTCCACCTCGGCGTCGGAGATGGAGGTGTCGCAGTGGGGGCACCAGTTCACCATGCGGTTGCCGCGATAGATGAGGCCCTTTTCATACAGCCGCACAAACACCTCCACCACGGCCTTATTCAGGCCCTCGTCCATGGTGAAGCGCTCGCGGCTCCAGTCGCAGGAGGCGCCCAGCTTGCGCTGCTGCTGCACGATGCGGCCGCCGTACTGCTCGCGCCACTTCCACGCGCGGCGCAGGAACTCCTCGCGGCCGATGTCCTGCTTGGTGAGGCCTTCCTTACGCATGGCTTCCACGATCTTCGCCTCGGTGGCGATGGAGGCGTGGTCGGTGCCGGGCAGCCACAGGGTGGGATCGCCCTTCATGCGGTGATAGCGGGTGAGGGCGTCCTGGGGCAGGGTGTCCATGGCGTGGCCCATGTGCAGCTGGCCGGTGATGTTCGGCGGGGGCATCACGATGGTGAAGGGCTTTTTGCCCTCCACGCGATGCGCCTTAAAATAACCCTTTTCTTCCCATTCGGCGTACAGTCGATCCTCGATTTCCCGAGGCGAATACACCTTTTCCATTTCCACGTTCTTCATGGTCTCTCCTCTTTCCTTTCCTCTATTGAAAAAACATGATTTATCCAATCAGCTTCATGGTGACCAGCGCGCCCGCCATGACGACCAGCATGCCGAGGAGCTTCAGCGTCACGCGCCGCCCCTCGTTTCCCTTCGCCAGCCGGCCCGCCAGCGCCGTCAGCGCGACGCCCAGCGCCATCACGATCAGCCCCGCCGGGTTCCAGCGGCTGAAATCGCCCGCGTCGCCGGAAAAGATCTTCTCAAGCACCCTGTATCACCCCCAGACAATTGGCAATTCGCAATGCGCAATTCGCAATTATGAGAAACGGAGTTCACGAAGACATTCCCAATTGCGCATTGCGAATCGCCAATTGCGAATTAAAAGCGCGGTGTGTCCTCAAAAGGACGCGCCGCGCGTGGTACCACCTTTGTTCGGAGCGGAAAGACCGCTCCCTCTGAGCGCTGTAAGGGGCGCGCCCCGAATGGGCTACTCCGTTCGCCCATCCTTCCTCCGAAGCGACCTTCGCGGGGGCCTGACGCGGACGGCCTTTCAGCCTGTGAGCCGTCCTCTCTTGGCGTGTCCCGAACCGCTACTCCTCTTCATCACGGGAAATATCGAGTATATTATAATGGAAAAACGCCGTTTCGTCAATGCGCTTTGCGGCTGTTTCCGTTTTTAACATAGATCAGGCCGTAGTTCACCATGGAGAAAAGGCTCATCGCCAAGCCCACGTAGAGCAGGATGTGCCCCAGCTGGGTCACGGCCTCCACCCCGTGCCAGGGGAACACCGCCACGATGGCCAGGATGAGCAGCACCGTGGCCACCTTGCCGGACCAGTTGGACATGACCACCACGTCCCGCTTTTTGAAGAGCAGCGTGCCGCCGGTGACCATCACGACCTCCTTGCCCAGCAGCACCAGTAGCACCCACAGGGGCATGTAGCCCGTGCTGGCCAGGCAGAGCATCATGCTCAGCTGCATCAGCTTGTCCGCCAGGGGATCCATGAGCTTGCCGAAGGCCGTCACCTGATTCAGCCGCCGCGCCAGATATCCATCCACCGCGTCGGTCACGCAGGCCGCCACGTAAACCGCGAAGGCCAGCGTCGTCAATCCATTGTAATACAGCGTGATGAATACCGGTATGAGCGCCATGCGGATGATCGTGAGTATGTTTGGAATATTCAGAACAAACACGATTCAACATCCTTTTGCAAATGAAACGCGGGAAATACCCACGATGAGGTTATTATACCATTTTGGACGGCGGGAAACAACGCCCCGCGTGAAAACTTCCATAGAACTTCATATTTGATCCCACTTTCCCCACTCCGCGCATTTGCCGCTTGCCCCGCCGCCCCCTTTCCGCTATAATAGGGAACGGGAGGCGAGCAACATGACGGCGCGCATACTGATCGAAAAGGCCGCGCGGCGGCTGACCTTCACGCTGGACGACGGGCAGACGCGCGTCTTCCCCATTGCCCTGGGCCGCACGCCCATCGGCCCCAAGCGGGCGGAGGGCGATCTGAAGACCCCCGAAGGCCGCTACTTCGTCTGCACCAAAAACGCCCGAAGCAAATACCGCCTTGCCCTGGGCCTCAGCTATCCCTCCGCCGCCGACGCGGCCCTCGCCTTTTCGGAGGGCCGCATCGACGCCGCCACCCGGGACGCCATCCTCCAATCCGAAGCGGCAAACCGCCGCCCGCCCTGGGACACGCCCCTGGGCGGCTTCATCATGATCCACGGCGGCGGCGCGAAACCCGACTGGACCGCCGGCTGCGTCGCCCTGAACGACGAGGACATCGACGCCCTCTTTCCCCTCTGCCCCCTGGGCGCGGAGGTGGAGATCAGGCCGTAACCGGCAATTGGCAATTCGCAATGCGCAATTGAGGCGCGGCTGAAGCCGCGAGAGGTAACTGGAATTCCCCATTCCCCATTCCCAATTCCCCATTAAAAACCGGAGGTTTTTTCCATGCCCAAGATCAAAACCGTCTACGTCTGCTCCGAATGCGGCTATGAGACGCCCCGCTGGCTGGGGCGCTGCCCGGACTGCGGCAGCTGGAACACCCTCACCGAGCAGGAAAGCGCCCCCGTTCAGGAAGCGGAGGTCAAAAAGCTGAAGCGCGCGCCGGGCGGCGGCTCCGACCCGGTGCGCATCGACGAAATCCCGGACGAGACCATGCTGCGCCACTCCACCGGCATCGGCGAGCTGGACCGGGTGCTGGGCGGCGGCGTGGTGGAGGGCTCGCTGGTGCTGGTGGGCGGCGACCCAGGCATCGGCAAGTCCACCCTGCTCACCCAGGTGTCGGCCAACTTTGCCGCGGAGGGCCGCAGGGTGCTGTATGTGTCCGGCGAGGAATCCACCCGCCAGATTAAGCTGCGGGCCCGGCGACTGGGCGCGTTCTCGGAGAACTTCTATGTGCTCTCAGAAAACGACATGAACATCGTGGAGCGGCACGCCGAGCGGCTGAAGCCGGAGCTGATGATCGTGGACTCCATCCAGACCATGTACCGCCCCGAACTGGCCAGCGCCCCCGGTTCCGTGTCTCAGGTGCGGGAATCCGCCTCCATCCTCATGCGGGCGGCAAAGGTGTCCGGCTGCGCCATCATGCTGGTGGGCCACGTGACCAAGGAGGGCGCCATCGCCGGGCCGCGGGTTCTGGAGCACATGGTGGACGCCGTGCTGTACTTCGAGGGCGACCGGCAGCACCAGTATCGCCTCCTTCGCGCGGTGAAGAACCGCTTCGGCTCGGTGAACGAGCTGGGCATGTTCGAGATGGTGGAAAGCGGCATGAAGGAGGTGGGCAACGCCAGCGAGGTGCTGCTCTCCGACCGGGCGCACAACCAGAGCGGCTCGGTGGTGCTCTGCGCCATCGAGGGCACGCGGCCCCTGCTGGTGGACGTGCAGGCCCTGGTGGCCACCACCGCCTTCGGCAATCCCCGGCGCATGGCCAGCGGCGTGGACGGAGGCCGGCTGGCGCTGTTGTTGGCGGTGCTGGAAAAGCGGGCCGGCGCGCCGCTCTATAATCAGGATGTGTACATCAACATAGCCGGCGGCATGTCCCTGGACGAGCCCGCCGCCGACCTGGCGCTGTGCGTGGCCATCGCCTCGGCCCACCGCAACCGCTGCGTGGGCGGCAACTGGGCGGTCATGGGCGAGGTGGGCCTGGCGGGAGAAAT
>CADARO010000187.1 GCA_902790345.1 uncultured Eubacteriales bacterium
GGCCAGTGTTTCGTTGCTGCTAAAGGCGGAAAAGGCGGCAAGGGCAACGTCCAGTTTAAGAACTCAGTGCGTCAGGCTCCCAACTTTGCGGAGTCCGGCGGTTTTGCAGTTGAAAGAAACATTGAACTGGAACTTAAGCTTATCGCGGACGTTGGCCTTGTAGGCTATCCGAATGTCGGAAAATCCACGCTTCTTTCCGTATGCACTTCGGCTGCGCCCAAGATAGCGGACTATCATTTTACGACCATCACGCCAAATCTAGGTGTCGTCAACTTCTACGATAAAAGCTTCGTAATGGCGGACATACCCGGGCTTATAGAAGGCGCGTCGGAAGGTATGGGACTTGGTCTCGACTTCCTAAAGCACATAGAGCGCACACGCATGCTGATCCATGTCGTGGACGTTTCCGGTTCAGAGGGCAGGGATCCCTCGCAGGACTTCGACAACATAAACAAGGAACTTCGCAATTACAGCGAAAAGCTTGCCTCCAAGCCGATGATCGTCGCCGCAAACAAGATCGACATGGCAGAGGATATGGACGATTACTACATCCTCAAGCTGCTCCTGCAGCCGCTGGTTGAAAACGCGCTGTATCACGGAATCAAGTATAAACGCGGCGGCGGAATGATTCGTGTGTCGGGCCGGATGGAGGGCGACATGCTCTTCTTCACTGTGAGCGATACCGGCCGGGGCATGGACGCGGAAACGCTTGCCGCCCTCCGCGAGCACATAGCGGAGAAGCAGCAGACCCAAATGGCCGGCATGAACGGCTTCGGCCTGTTGAACGTCAACCTGCGCATCCGGCTTTACTATAACCAGAAAAACGGCCTGCGCATCGAGAGCGGGCCGGAGGGCACAGCCGTAAGTTTCTGCGTGCCGCGGCGAACGAGAGAGGAGATAGAGAATGACCAAAGTCTTTCTGGTTGACGACGAAATCGTGATCCGGGAGGGAATCCGCAACTCCTTTCCCTGGGATGAGATGGAATACCAGCTGGTGGGAGAAGCGCCGGATGGCGAAATCGCCCTGACCATGATCCGCGATACCAGGCCGGACATTCTGATCACCGACATCCGCATGCCCTTCATGGACGGACTGGAGCTGTGCCGCGTCGTGCGCCGGCTGATGCCCTGGATCGGCATCGTCATCCTGAGCGGCTACGATGAATTCGAGTATGCCCGCCAGGCCGTTCAGCTGGGCGTGAAGGAGTACCTGCTCAAGCCCATCACGGCCCAGGAACTGCGGCAGGTGCTGGACAAGCTCAGCGCGGAGCTGCAAATGGAGCGCCTGGAGCGGGAGCGCAGCGAGCGGCTCCGGGTCAGAATGGAGAGCGGCAACCTGTTTGTGAAGCAGAAGTTGCTCTCGACGCTCTATTCCGAGGACGCGGCTGATGGCGACGCCCGGACCGTGCTGGATCAGCTGCGGGGCATGGGCATGCTGCCCGCCGCCAGCTGCTACGCGGTGATCGACGCCGCCTTCGAGCCGGCCGCGAAAGGCCTGGAGGCACTCATCGAGCTGGCGGAGGGCAGCGGCGGCATCGCCCATGTGACAGGCAGCCGCACCGGTGCCCGGGCGTTGGTGCTGGGCGAAGGAGAGAACGACGCCGAAGAGAAGGCCTATGCGTTCGCCGCCTCCATCGTGACAGAGCTGGAGCGGATCGGCTGCGAGAAAATCCGCGTCGGCATCGGCGCGACAGTGGGAGATCCCGCGAGCATCCTTGAAAGCATGAAAGGCGCGCGGCACATCCGCCATGTGCTGGGCGACCAGGCCAATGAAAGATCGCTGGTGGTTGGCGTGCGCGATTTTGGCGAAACCGCCGATGGTGGCAGCGCCTCAGCGGTGACGGCGCGGGCCAGGCTGTACATAGCGGAGCATTTTACCGATTCCAACCTGATGCTGCAGGACGTGGCGCACGCCGTGGGCATGAGCGAGAGCCGGCTGTCCACCGTGTTCGCCCAGGAAAGCGGCAAGACATTTACGGAGTATCTGACGGGGCTGCGCCTGGCCAGGGCAAAGGAACTGCTGGCCAAGACAGATAAGCGCGGCTCCCAGATCGCCCTGGAGGCGGGCTATAACGACGCCCATTATTTCAGCTACATTTTCAAGAAAAACACCGGCATGACGCCCGGCGAATACCGCGCGCAGAATCAAAACGAACCGGAATAAAAAGAAAACGCACACAATTTGCGAACGTTGTGAAAAGACGATGTAAAATCAAACCTCAGAGATGGGAAAATGCATTTTCTTTTACGCCTGAATCGTGTATGCTTTTAGCAAAGAGCGGGTGAAGAACCCGTAAAATGTTGAAGGAGGAAACGATCATGAAGAAACTGCTGACTCTGGTTCTGGCGCTGGTTCTGTGCATGAGCTTCGCCACGATGGCTCACGCCGACGGCATCAAGGTGGGCATCATCAACCTGGACCCCGCTGAATCCGGCTACCGCGAGGCCAACGTCAACGACCTGCATTCCGTGTTTACCGCTGAGAACGGCTATGACGCCAAGTTCGTCACCGCGCCGACTGCCGACAAGCAGCTGGAAGCCGCCAACACCTTCATCACCGAAGGCGTGGACTACATCCTGGTCTCCGCCGCTGAAACCACCGGCTGGGACGAGACCCTCGAGGCCGCAAAGGAAGCGGGCATCGGCGTGTTCCTGTTCGACCGCATGATCGAGTGCGACCCCGAGCTGTACACCGCCGCCGTGGTTTCCGACATGCGCAATGAAGGCGTCACCGCCGTCGAATGGCTGGAGAGCCTGGGCCTGGATGAGTACAATGTGCTGCACATTCAGGGCCAGCTGGGCAGCGCCGCGCAGATCGGCCGTTCCGAGCCGCTGCAGGAGAAGTGCGAAGCGGATGAAAAGTGGACCATGGTGCGCGAAGGCACCGGCGGCGACAGCTGGGATCCCAACGAGGCCCGCAAGATCGCCGAGGCGGCCATCAACGCCGGCGAGAAGTTCAACATCGTGTACGCTGAAAACGACGGCATGGCGCAGGGCGTCGTGGCGGCGCTGGACGCCAACGGCATCACCCACGGCGTGAACGGCGACGTGATCGTGATGGGCTTTGACTGCAACAAGTGGGCGCTGCGCGAGCTGCTTGCCGGCAACTGGAACTATGACGGCCAGTGCAGCCCCTTCCAGGCCACGCTGATCGACGCCATGATCAAGACCCTGCAGGAGGGCGGCGAGATCGAAGGCCTGAACGAGTTCAAGCAGATCATCAACGAGGAAAAGGGCTTCGATGCCCGCACCATTACCGAGGAAGACATCGCGACCTACGGCCTGGGCGAATAAGAGCATACGGACGCAACCTGACAGGGCGCGGTATGAGCGGAAAAGCGCGTTCATACCGCGCCTTCTTCCAATCCCAGACAAGAGCCGTGAGGCGGCGGAGCAGAGAAGGAGAGAGGCCAAATGCAGGACGACGCGGTTCTGACCATGCGCGGAATCTCAAAGCAGTTTCCGGGTACCAGGGCGCTCAACAATGTGGATTTCACCCTGCGTCGTGGGGAGATTCATGCGCTTATGGGTGAAAACGGCGCTGGAAAATCCACGCTGATCAAGGTGCTGACCGGCGTTTACGAGATGGATGGAGGCCATGTTTACGTGGATGGCATCCAGGGCGAAGCCCATATCCATTCACCGCAGGATGCCCAGAACCTGGGCATCAGCACCGTTTATCAGGAAATCACCCTGTGCCCCAACCTCACGGTGGCGGAAAACATGTTCATCGGCCGAACGGAAGGCGCCTTCGTCAAATGGAAGGATTATGAGAAAAGGGCGGAGGAAATCCTCAATAATCTGGGGATTCCCGCCCGGGCCAGGCAGGAGCTGTCCAGTTGCTCCCTGGCAGTCCAGCAGATGGTGGCCATCGCCCGTGCGGTGGACATGAATTGCAAGGTGCTGATCCTGGACGAACCCACCTCCTCGCTGGATGAAAAGGAGGTGGAGATGCTGTTCTCCCTCATGCGCGATTTGAGAAGCCGCGGCGTCGGCATCATCTTCGTGACCCACTTCCTTGAGCAGGTCTACGCCGTGAGCGACCGTATCACCGTGCTGCGCAACGGCGAGCTGGTGGGCGAATACGCGGTGAAGGAACTGCCTCAGGTGGAGCTGGTGGCCAAGATGATGGGCAAAGACCTGAACGACATGACCGAGCTGGAGCAGTTTGGCCAGAAGAGCGCGCCGGGCGACGAAGTGGTCTACCAGGCTGAACGCCTGTCCAGCGTGGAAAGCCGCCCCTTCAATTTCCGCATCCGCAGGGGTGAGGTGAACGGCTTCACGGGCCTTCTGGGCTCTGGCCGCAGCGAGAGCATTCGCGCGATTTTCGGCGCAGATCGGGTGACGGGCGGCAAGGTGCGGATGCACGGCAAAGACGTGAAGATTCAGAAGCCCCACGACGCCATGAAGAACGGCATCGGGTATCTGCCGGAGGACCGCAAGCGGGACGGCATCATCGCGGATCTGAGCGTGCGCGACAACATCATCTTGGCCATGCAGGTGATGAAGGGCTTTTTCCATCCCATGCGCCGCGCCGATATGGAACGGTTTGCGGACGAGTACGTCAAGGCGCTGAGCATCAAGACGGCCAGCAAGGACACGCCCGTGGGCAGCCTGTCCGGCGGCAACCAGCAGAAGGTGATCCTGGCCAGGTGGCTTCTGACGCATCCCGATTACCTGATTCTGGACGAGCCCACCCGCGGCATCGACGTGGGCACCAAGCTGGAGATTCAGAAGCTGGTGCTGAAGCTGGCGGAGGAGAACATGAGCGTCACGTTCATCTCCTCTGAGATCGAGGAAATGCTGCGCACCTGTTCCCGCCTGATCGTCATGCGGGATCGCAACATCGTGGGCGAGCTGACCGGCGGCGACCTGACTCAGGCTCAGGTGATGAAGACC
>CADARO010000188.1:0-4558 GCA_902790345.1 uncultured Eubacteriales bacterium
CGGCAGGCGGCGGAAATCGCGGAGATGTACACCCGCCTGTTTGAGCACCCGCTGGTGGAGGCCATCACCACCTGGGCTTTCGGCGACGACGCCTGGCTGCACGCCCCGGCGGGCCTGGTGCGCACGGACAACAGCGAAAAGCCCGCCTACAAGGCCCTCATGTCCCTCATTCACGGCCAATGGGAGACCCACGAAACCCTCGTCACCGACGAAAACGGCTGCGTCACCCTGACCGGGTTCAAGGGGGATTATGAGGCGAGCTTCGCCGGAAGGAGAGCCGGGTTCACGCTGGACAAAGACGAAAACTTGACTATAGTGCTTTCATAGAACAATACTATATGCCAAGTAAATCCCGAGGTGTAGCGGAGAAACGCCTTGGGATTTTTCTTTTCCAAGCTAACATCCTGAGAAATAAGGTATTATCGTATCTCGCATTGCAACAACTGAATCTATTGCTTCATTCATTAGTTTTGGATAATTTGCTTGGTTTTCAAAGTTCAGTCCTTTTATATGATAAGTTATTGCAGAGGCTTTTCTATCGTCCAGCCTATACCAAATCAAGGGATGGCCGATCACTGATTCAATGTCATCCTTGTGGGAAAACGCCTCATCATACATTGCTTTGTTATCTATAATCCATAGACAAACAGCAACGATCTTTTGTTGTTTCAGTAATTCTATTTCAATACGATATTGGGATGATCCAAGCGGAATCCGATAAGCGTATTCCGCAGGGGCATTTCGCATTTTGAATGGTTTACCACGCTGTTCCAAAACCTCATTGAATTGATTCCAGAATTCCAACTGATATGCCTTTGTGGTTCCAAGTTCACCACTCATAGATAGATTCTTAACGTTCTTGACGAAATCATTGGGCTGTTCTATTATGCGAAATTGTGGAGCAGGCTCCGAATCACCGATGACAAACGCATGAATTTCCACTAAAAAGAACGATACTTCATCATCCGTATGTTGATTGAGCCATTGAATCGCGCTGGCATGTTCAGGTCTTGCTTCAGCAACAACCCATACAACCACAGCTGCATTCATACCAGAAGCATAGGTGATAATCTTTCCCAAATGATCGTGATTAGTCGGCTCCAGTTGGTTTTCTATCAGTACACTCTTGCCAGAATATTCGTCTTTGCAGAAAATATCGCACCGAAAACTGCCAACGAATTTTTCTGTCTCAACATTTGTCAAAGACAAATTCAGCACATCACCCAGTTCTTGAATGTTGCTTTCACTAGCCAGCCATTTAGAAAAATCAAACTGCTCATGTGCCCAAACTTTTCTTATATCAATCTCTTTTAGTTTACCTAATTTCATCATATCGCCCCCTCCTTTGCAATTATAGATAGAACAATATATTAAGGATCAGCAATCCAGCGAAATAGCATTCTTCATTATAGAAACCCTATGTCCCTTTATCCCTCAATTTTATGCACCACGCCGTCCACTTCCCTATAGACCCGGCGGCGGTTCTTTTCCATCTTGTGGATGATCTCCTCCTCCAGATCCACCCCCAGGATCTCGCTCAGGCCCAGCAGGTAGATGGCCACGTCCGCCAGCTCCTCGCCCACCGAGTCCTTCTTCTTGTTCCAGGCGTCGAAGGCCTCCGCCACCTCGCCGTAGAGCAGGTTGAATTCCAGGTTGACATTCGTGATGTTGAAGTGATGATCCACCTTGTTCTGATAGGCGGCCTTCTGCATCTCGCGAACGGTCATATGAAACGCCTCCTTGTGAGACAATTCGCAATGCGCGAAAGAGGCGCATTGCGAATTGCTTTTCTATGTGTGAATCAGCCGATTTCCATGCCGGAGGGGAAGTCGCCGCCCTCCACGGTGACCAGCTTCAATTTGCCCTCGCTGTCCTCGGCGCAGAGCAGCATGCCCTCGGAGAGGATGCCGCGCATCTTGCGGGGCTTCAGGTTGGCCACCAGCACCACGGTCTTGCCCACCATTTCCTCGGGGCTGTAGTGCTGCGCGATGCCGCTGAGCACCGTGCGGGTCTCCTCGCCCAGCTGCAACGTCTCCTTGAGCAGCTTATCGCTGCCCTCCACGCGCTCGCAGGCCACCACCCTGGCGGTCATCAGCTTCACCTTGGCGAAGTCGTCGATGGTGATGAGCCCGGCGTTCTCTTCCTCGTCCGCCTTCTTCTCCGCCTTTTCGGCGGCCTTGGCGGCCTTCTTGTCCTTCTTTTCCTCTTTCTTTTCTTCCTTCTTCTCGTCCTTGGCCGCGCCGCCGCTCAGGGCCTCCAGCTCCTTCTGGATGTCCAGCCGCGGGAACAGGGGCTCGCCCTTCTTCACCACGGTGCCGGGCTTCAGGCCGCCAAAGGTCTGGATGGATTCCCAGGTCATGAGCGCGGGATCGGAAACGCCCAGCTGCTCGAAGATGCGCGCCGGCGTATTGGGCATCACCGGCCCGATGGCCACGGCCACCGCGCGCACGCACTCGGCCAGGTTGTACATCACCGTGCTCAGGCGGGGCTTGCCCTCCTCGCTGCGGCCCAGCACCCAGGGCTGGGTGAGGTCGATGTAGCGGTTGCAGTCGCCGATGAGCTTCCAGATCTCAGACAGGGCCACGGAGAACTGCAGCTCGTCCATGTTCTTCTCCACCAGGGCGGGCATGCCCCGGAAGCGCTCCAGCAGGGGCGCGTCGGTGGCCTCGTCCACAATATCCGGCGCGGGCACCACGCCGCCGAAGTACTTCTCAATCATGGCCACCGTGCGGCTGACCAGGTTGCCCAGGTCGTTGGCCAGGTCGGCGTTGGAGCGGGTGAGCAGCGCCTCGTTGGTGTAGTTGCCGTCCGCGCCGAAGGGCATCTCCCGCATGAGGTAATAGCGCAGAGTGTCCACGCCGTAGCGGGCCACGATGGGCTGGGGATAGACCACGTTGCCCTTGGACTTGCTCATCCTGTCCTGGCCGAACAGCAGCCAGCCGTGGCCGAAGACCTGCTTGGGCAGCGGCAGGCCCAGGGCGTGGAGCATGATGGGCCAGTAGATGGTGTGGAAGCGCACGATCTCCTTGCCCACCAGGTGGATATCCGCCGGCCAGTACTTCTGGAACAGCTCGTCATGGTCGGTGGAATAGCCCAGGGCGGTGATGTAGTTGGACAGGGCGTCGATCCACACGTAGACCGTCTGATCGGGATCGAAGTCCACCGGCACGCCCCACTTGACGGAGCTGCGGCTGACGCACAGATCCTGCAGGCCCGGCCGGAGGAAGTTGTTCAGCATCTCGTTGGCCCGGGACGGGGGCTGGATGAAGTCCGGGTGATCCTCGATGTACTGGATCATCCAGTCCTGATACTTGCTCATGCGGAAGAAGTAGCTGCTCTCCTTCATGGGCTGCACGGGGCGGCCGCAGTCCGGGCAGCAGCCGTCCTTCAGCTGGGTCTCGGTCCAGAAGGACTCGCAGGGCGTGCAGTACAGGCCCTCGTATTCGCTCTTGTAGATGTCGCCCTGCTCGTAGAACTTGCGGAAGATCTTCTGCACCACGGTCATGTGGCGCTCCTCGGTGGTGCGGATGAAGTCGTCGTATTCGATGTTCATCAGCTTCCACAGGTCCTTGGTCTCCGCCACGATCTTGTCCACGAAGGCCTGGGGCGTGACGCCGGCCTCGGCGGCCTTCTTCTCGATCTTCTGGCCGTGCTCGTCGGTGCCGGTGAGGAAATAGGTGTCGTAGCCGGTCAGCTTCTTGAAGCGGATCATGCTGTCGGCCGCCACGGTGGTGTAGGTGTGGCCGATGGTCATGTTGCCGCTGGGATAGTAGATCGGTGTGGTCAGGTAAAAGGTCTTTTTCTTGTCCATTGGCATGAATCCCCCTTTTCATGTTGCCGGGTAAAAACAAAACGCCCTTCGCTGAACGCGAGGGGCGTGATATGACGCGGTACCACCCTGCTTCGCCCCGGCGTCGCCGCCTGGGGCCTCTTGAGCCGACGAAACATCGGCCGTGCGGATAACGGTGCCTGCCGTCCGGCGCTTGCCTTCGCTCACGCCGGAAGCTCGGGAGCCATGTTCGCGGGGGCTCCGGCCGCCGGCTCTCACCAACCCGGCTCGCTGAACGCTGCGCCTGTCCGCTACTCTTTCCTTCATCGCTTCATAAATATCATCTGTCATTATACAGAACTTCATGCGCCCCGTCAAGGGTTTTTGGGAGAATTCGCGGGAAAATCGGCTTTTTCTCGGCTCACACCCGCAGACCGCGTGCTTCCGTCCATTGACAAACCTCCCGCGTTTGCTATAATATGACACGAACGATTCCCACGAAACGGAGGCCCTGCCCATGACCGCGCTGATGGTTTTCCTGTTGGTGTTCTTCTTCTCGCTGCAATCGCTGTTTCTCAAGCTCTTCTCCGAGCACTACGACAGCCCGGATTCCGCCCTCACCTCCACGGTGTTCTCCATCACCTACGGCGTGTTCGCCGGGGCGGCCACGCTGATCCTCTCCGGCTTCCACTTCGCCCCCTCCCCCGTGACGCTGCGGCTGGGGGCGCTGAACGCCGTGATGCTGTTCACCTACACCGCCGCCATGATCCAGGCCAGCCGCTGCGGCTC
>CADARO010000188.1:4603-9467 GCA_902790345.1 uncultured Eubacteriales bacterium
ACGGGGCGCTGTTCCTGGGCGAGGCGCTCTCGGCGCTGCAGCTGATCGCCGTGGGGATCATGCTGGTCTCCTTCGTGCTGATGAACCTGGAGGGGCTCACCCTCAAGGGCTCCTCGAAGCAGTTTTTGCTCTGGTGCCTGGCGCTGTTTCTCTCAAACGGCTTCTACGGCGTGTTCATGAACCTGCAGCAGACCCGCATGAACGGCGCCGAGCGCAACGAGATGATCGTCGTCACCTTCCTGGGCATGGCCGCGCTGTACGCCGTGATTCAGCTCATCCGCGACCCGAAGGCCTTCAAAACCGGCTGGCGCATGTCGAAAAAGCCGCTGATCTTCCTGCTGCTCTGCTGCTGCGTGGCCACCGCCGCGGTGCACATGATGCTCTACGTGCTCACCCTGATCGACGAGACCGTGCTCTACACCATCGACAACGGCGGCGTGCTCATCCTCTCGGTGCTGTATTCCTTCATCCTCTTCCGCGAGAAGCTCACCAAACCCCAGCTGGCGGGCGTGGCCCTGGCCGCCGTCAGCATCGTGATGCTGAGCGTGTGATCTCCAAAAAAAAGCGTTCCCCGGTTTTTTCCAGACCGGGGAACGCTTTTTTATGAATCGAAATCAGGCGAAGGGATTCTCGGAGGGATACAGCATGCCCTTGGGCTGGTTGAAGCTGATCTTCTCGATGCCCAGATACTTGAGCACCTCGAAGATGGCCTTGCCGGCATGGCCGAAGGCCACCGCGCCGTGATGCGGATAGCCGCCTTCGATCAGCACGTGGCGATAGAAGCGGTTCATCTCCGGAATGGCGAACACGCCGATGCCGCCGAAGGACTGGGTGGCCACGGGCAGCACTTCGCCCTGGGCGATGTAGGCCTGCAGCTTGCTGTCCTTGTTGCCCTGCAGGCGGTAGAAGGTGATCTTGCCGGGCTGGATGTCGCCCTCCAGGGTGCCGCGGGTGATGTCCGGCTCGCCGCCGTTCTCCAGGCCGCGGTTCATGATGAGCTGATACTTCATGGTGCCCTTGGTCAGGCGGCACATGGGGGTGTTGCCGCAGTGGAAGCCCATGAAGGTCTCGTCGTGGCGATAGTCGAACTTGCCCTTGATGCTCTCCTCATACATGTCGGCGGGCACGCTGTTGTTGATGTCCAGCAGGGTGACGGCCTCGCCGGTGACGCAGGTGCCGATGTACTCGGACAGGGCGCCGTAGATGTCCACCTCGCAGGCGGTGCAGATGCCCATGGCGGTGAGGCGGCTGTTGACGTAGCAGGGCACGAAGCCGAACTCCGTCTGGAACGCCGGCCAGCACTTGTTGGCCATGACCACGTACTTGGCCGTGCCCTTGTTGGCCTCGATCCAATCCAGCAGGGTCAGCTCATACTGGGCCAGCCGGGGCAGGATGCCGGGCATCTTGTTGCCCTCGCCCAGCTCGTCTTCCATTTCCTTGATCTTGGCGGGGATGCGGGGGTCGTTCGCGTGCTCCTTGTAGGCCTTGAGAAGATCCAGCTCGGAGTTCTCCTGAATGTTCACGCCCAGCTGGAACAGGGGCGCGATGGGGGCGTTGCAGGCCAGGAAGTCGAAGGGACGGGGGCCGAAGGTGATGATCTTCAGATCCTGCAGGCCCAGCAGCGTGCGGGCGATGGGCTCGAAGCCGATGATCTCGTCCGCGCAGTAGGCCGCGTCGCCCACCGGATACTCGGGGATGTAGGCCTTGATGCCGGAGAGCTTCAGGTTGTAGGAGGCGTTCAGCATGCCGCAGTAGGCGTCGCCGCGGTCGCTGGACAGCACGCCAATATTCTCCTCCGCCGCCGCGATGTACATCACGGGGCCGCCGAACTTCTTGGCGATGAGGGTCTCGGGGCCCTCGGGGCCGAAGTTGCCCAGGAACACCACCAGCGCGTTGACGCCGGCGTTTTTGATGTCCTCATAGGCCTCGTTCACGTTGGCGTCGATGCCGCCCTCGATGATGACCGGGCACTCGTAGATGTCGAAATCCTTTTCCTTCAGCTTCGCGACGACGGCCTTGCGGCGGGTCTCGGAGAGGGTGATGGGGAAGCAGTCGCGGCTCACGGCCACAATGCCCATCTTGACGGACGGAATGTTGTTCATGTCGGTTTCCTCCCTTTATGTTTTTAAGCATTGATCGCTCAAACGGCCGGCCCTTCGCCGGCCCTGCTGCCCAGGTGATAATTTATTATAGCAACAAATCTTCCAAAATGCAAGGCGCGGGGCGGGGTTTGACAAAATAACGCTTTTTACCCGCTCCCGCCCAAAAATACCGCTTTTCCGCGGGGCCGTCCTATGCTATAATATTACCTGATATTTATAAGGAGTTGACCTGTTTGAAACGACGTTACCTCGCGGCGGCCGCCGCGCTGTGCCTGCTGCTGCCCGGCTGCGACCTGCTGCCGGCGGAGGAGGCCTTCCGCACCGCGCCGCTCATTCGCGAATATCAGCGGGAGGAATTCTCCCAGGCCGCCTGCACCCGGGGCGATCTGCACCTGATGAAGACCATCAGCTGCGTGTATGTGCCCGTGCGGTCGGAATCCCTCAAATTCCCCGTCAGCGGCATCGCCTACGACGAGTTCTACGTGAAGGCCGGCGACTCGGTGACGGAGGGGCAGCTGCTGGCTCAGCTGGACCTGAGCGACATCGAGCAGCAAATCGAATCCGTCCAGCGGGAGATCGAGCGGATCACCGTGCGCCTGGAGCACCTGGAGCAGGACCGGGCCATGGCCCTGGAGCGGGTCCGCCTGGAACGTGAGGCCGAAGGCCCCGCTGCCCTCAGGGAGGCCCGGGACGCCCTGAACGAAGCCTACGACGGCCAGCGGCAGGCCCTGGAGGATGCCCTGTTCATCGCCCGGCTCCGGCTGGCGGATGATCAGCGCCAGCTGGGCGAGCGGCAGCTGCGCTCCCCCATGGACGGCACCGTCACCTACGTGCGCCGGGTGCTCAAGGGCGACGTGAGCTCCCTGAGCGAGCGCATCGTCACCGTGGCGGACTCCACCATGTCCCTCTTCCGGGCGGAGACCGACCTGTGGGATCGCTTCACGCCGGGCCAGCTGGTCACGGTGACCTCCTCCAAGGTGGACTACGAGGCCGTGGTCACGGACGAGGCCGAGCTGGGCCTGCCGCCCCAGACGAAGGAGCCGGGCAAGAAGGCCTTCGTGTACTTCGCCCTGACCGAGCCCACCTTCGACCTGGAGGACAACGACCGGGGCACCCTCACCATCGAGCTGGATTCCCGGGAGAACGTGCTGCGGGTGCCCTCCAGCGCCATTTCCAGCATCAACGGCGAGACCGTGGTGTATTATCAGAACGACGACGGCATGAAGGCCTACAAAAACGTGACGGTTGGCCTGGAGGTCGGCGATTCCATCGAGGTGCTTTCCGGCCTCGAGGAAGGCGACCTGGTCATTGTGAAATAGGAGACAGACATGATGAAACGAACGCTGTATGCCCTGCTGGCCGCGCTGCTGGCGGCGCTGCTGGCCGGCTGCGCCCCCCAGAGCGACGCGGTGGAAGCCCCCGAGCTGCTGGAGCCGGTGGGCGTGAAGGTGGACACCGCCGTGGCCACCCGGGGCACGCTCTACAACACCTCCATGTATGAGGGCTCCATCGTGGCCGCCGCCGAGGAGCTGAGCTTTGAGATCGACGGGCGGATCGACCAGGTGAACGTGTGGCCCGGCAAGTGGGTGGAGGCGGGCGAGCTGCTCTTCACCTTGGATCAGAAATCCCTGGGGGAGCGCATCGAATCCCTGGAGCGGCAGATCGGCTACATCGAGGCCAACGGCGTCTACGACGACGCGGCCGCTGAGATCGACATCGAGCTGCTGGACATGCGCCTTGAAAAGCTGCGCGCCGAGGGGGCGGACGAGAAGACCCTGTCGCTGGCGCAGCTGGACGTGGAGGAGGCGCGGCTCAATCTCCGGCAGGCCCAGGAGCTGCGGGCGCTGTCGGCGGACTCCCTCAGCGAGGAATTGAAGCTGCTGCGGGCCGACTACGGCCGGAACGAGCTGCGCGCCCCCTTTGCCGGCAACGTGTTCTATCTGGAATCGCTGGTGGAGGGCACCGCCGTTCAGGCCAACAAGGCCGTGGCCTACATCGCCAACCCGGAGGACCTCACCCTCACCATCTCCACCTACCTGAGCGAAAACAAGCTGGCCCACGCTGACTATTACGCCCTCATCGGCGGCAAGAAATACGAAATCCAGCACATTCCCATGACCATGCAGGAGATGACCTCCATCCTGCTCTCCTCCCGGGCGCTGCCCACCCATTTCCGGGTGGTGGGGCCAGCGGAGGACCTGAGCGACGTGTCGGCGGGACAGTACGCGGCGGTGTGCCTGGAAACGGGCCGCATCGAGGACGCGCTGCTCATCCCCATGGGGGCGCTGTACTACGCCGCCGGGGAGCGCTATGTCTACGTGCAGACGGAGGACGGCGGCCGGGAGCGGCGCACCGTCACCATGGGCGTCACCAACGGCCTGGACGCCCAGATCACCGAGGGCCTGGCGGAAGGAGAGATCGTGTATGTCAAGGAATAAGCGGCTGACGGCGGCCGTCCTGGCCGCGGGCCTGCTGGCCTTCACCTCCGCCTCGGCCTCCGAGCTCATCGCCCCGGAAAAGATCGTGGCCGATGAGGTGAAGTACAACACCTGCACGGTGGAGCGCACCACGCTGGTGAAGCCCATCACCATGGGCGCCAGCGAATACTATCCCCTGGTCGTGACCGTCAACTACAAGGGCGACCCGGCGGTGTACGCCGAGACGCTGGTAAAGCGGGGTCAGGAGGTCAGGGCGGGCGACCCGCTGCTGCGGGTCACGGTGCTCTACGACGCGGTGGAGATGAGCGAGCTGGAGCTGGCCTT
>CADARO010000189.1 GCA_902790345.1 uncultured Eubacteriales bacterium
CGGTCCTTGCTGCCCTCGGCCATGGCGGCCAGACTCCCCATGCCGCGATAGACCTTGTAGCTGCGGCCCTGGTAGATCTCGGTGTCGCCGGGGGCCTCCTCGGTGCCGGCGAACAGGCTGCCCATCATGACCGCCGTCGCGCCCGCGGCGATGGCCTTGGGGATGTCGCCGGAATACTTGATGCCGCCGTCGGCGATGATGGTCTTGCCGAGCTTGTCGGCCACCTCGGCGCAATCCATGATCGCGGTGATCTGGGGCACGCCGATGCCGGCCACCACGCGGGTGGTGCAGATGCTGCCCGGGCCGATGCCCACCTTGACCACGTCCGCGCCGGCCTCAAAGAGGTCGTGGGTGGCTTCAGCGGTGGCCACGTTGCCCGCGATCACGGGCAGATCCGGGAAGGCTTCCTTCACCATGCGCACGCTGCCCAAAACGCCGGCGGAGTGGCCGTGGGCGGTGTCCAGGGTGATGACGTCCACCTGGGCGTCCACCAGCGCCTTCACGCGGTCCAATGTGTCCTTGGTGACGCCCACCGCCGCGCCGCACAGCAGGCGGCCCTGGCTGTCCTTGGCCGCGGCGGGATACTTGATGTTCTTCTCGATGTCCTTGATGGTGATGAGGCCGCGCAGCATGTAGTTCTCATCCACCAGGGGCAGCTTCTCGATGCGGTGCCTGGCCAGGATGCTCTTGGCCTCCTCCAGGGTGGTGCCCACCGGCGCGGTGACCAGGTTCTCGCTGGTCATGACGTTGGAGATGGGCTGGTTGAAGTCGGTGATGAAGCGCAGGTCCCGGTTGGTGAGGATGCCCACCAGCCTGCCCTCCCGGGTGATGGGCACGCCGGAGATGCGGTAGCGGGCCATGAGGGCCAGCGCGTCGGTCACCAGATTCTCGGGCGAGAGGAAGAACGGATCGGAGATGACGCCGTTCTCGCTGCGCTTGACCTGATCCACCTGAGCGGCCTGCTCGTCGATGGTCATGTTCTTGTGGATGATGCCCAGGCCGCCCTCCCGGGCCAGGGCGATGGCCAGCCGGGACTCGGTCACGGTGTCCATGGCGGCGCTCATCAGCGGGATGTTGAGCCTGATGCCGGGCGTGAGGCTGGTGGCCAGCTGAACGTCGCGCGGAATCACGTCGCTTTTCTGAGGAATCAGCAAAACGTCGTCAAACGTCAGGCCTTCGCGGATTTTTCCCATCATTTGTCAAATCCCCTTTCATATGTACAAGTGTGGGTTTCCGTTGTTAGCTGATATTATAGAGAAGGACGGGAGGCAAGTCAATTAAAAATTGAAAGAAAAATCGCAAATATTGTGGTGCGCGCGTAAAGTGCGGGGCATCGGAAGCCCGACCGCGCCCCGTATACCCCGGGCGGCGGGCGCATATCCATCCTTCAGAGAGCGGGCGCAGGCCCGGAAGGAGGCTTTATTGATGGCAATATCGTGCGCGAGGCGTTCGATCGAGGTGGAAAAGCTGGTGGGCAGCGCGTCGTTTCAGATTCCGGTGCGGGCGGAGGCGGCGGTGCCCGGGGCGGGCCGGGAGTCGGTGGAGGTGCTGATGGAGGACGCCTTCGCCTCCGTCGCCGGCGCTGAAGCCCAGGCGGGGCGGGTGCTGATCTCCGGCCAGGTCCAGTGTCAGGCGGTGTACCGGCTGGGAGAGGAGGGGAGCCTTCGGGCGCTCACGGCCCGGGCCGGATTCGAGCAGGCGGTGGACATGGAGGACGTGCAGCCCCAGATGGCGGTGCGGGCCCGGGCGGCGGTGGAGCACGTGGAGGCGGCCTACGACAACGGCCACATGGTGTTCCAGCTCACCGTGGCGGTGACCCTTCGGGTGAGGAGCCTGACGCCGGTGGAGGCGGTGACCGAAATCGCCGCGGACGAGCCGGTGGAGACCCTGACAGCCGCCGTATGCTCAGCCCGCACCAGCGCCGAAAACAGCGAGACCGCGCGGCTCTCTGACAGCGTCAGCCTGCCCGCCGCGCTGCACGCCCGGGTGGTGCTCATGCAGTGGGCCGAGCCCCGGGTGGAGTCCGCCCAGCGGGACCTGGGGGGCGTGCGGGTGAGCGGCGCGGTGCAGGTGGAGTCGCTGATCGCCTCCAGCGTGGCGGGCCGGCCGGTGGCGCTGGTGCGCTGTCAGCTGCCCTTTGAGCAGCTGGTGGCCATGCCCGACTGGCTGGAGGGAGAGCCGGACTGCGAGGCCGAGGTGCAGAGCCTGAGCGTGGAGGTGGAGGAAAAGGGCGAGGGGGAGGACGCCGTGCTGAAGCTGGATTGCGCGCTGCTTGTCACCGCCCGGCTGGACGGTGAGGACTGCGTGGACGCGGTGAGCGACGCCTACGTGGCGGGAGACGGCGCGCTCTCCCTCACCAGGGAAACACTGGCGGTGTGCGCCGGGGCGGTTCGGACCACGGCCCGGGAGACCTTCCGGGGCGCGCTGCTGCTGCCGGAGGGCGCGCCCGGCGCGGGCACGGCGCTGGCGGCCCGGGTGCGGCCGGTGGTGAGCGGCTGGGAGGCGGAGAACGGCGCGGGCAGGGCCCAGGGCGTGCTGGAGGCCACGGTATTGTACATGCCTTCCGGCGGGGACCAGCTGGCCTCCGTGCGGGCGGAGCTGCCCTTTGCCATGACGCTGGACGCCCCGGCGGGGGATGACGCCGCCCTCTCCGTCACCGCCTCCGAGGCGGAGGCCAGCGCCCTCATGAGCGACCGGATGGAGCTCAAATGCGTGCTCACCGCCCGGGGCGTGTCCTGGCGGACGGAGGAGACCGGCCTGGTGACCGACGCCCAGGAGGCGGCGGGCCAGCCGCGCCGGCACGGCATGGGCCTCTACTATCCCGCGCCAGGCGACACATTGTGGACGGTGGGCCGCCGCTACCGGATCCCGCTGGAGCGGCTCAAGGCGGACAACGGCGACGCGGCGGCATTGACTCCCGGCGTCCCGGTTTTCATCCGCGCGGCGGCGGAGAAGACGGCCGCACAGTAAAATCATTGTCGAGAATGAATATTTTTGCGCGGACTATGCCGGATGAACCGGTCACATCCTGACGAGATTGTGAAAAAATGAATATTTACGCAAATTGATGTTGCATTTCACGGTACGATGTGTTATTGTATACAAAACGCCGCCGAACCCGGGCGGTGAAAAACAAGGAGGGCAATAAAATGAAAAAGCTGACAGCACTGCTCCTCTGCCTGCTGCTGGCGCTGGGCGCTCTGCCCGCGTTCGCCGAGGGGGAGGAAGCCGTTTATCGCACGCTGTATTCCGGCGAGATCGGCACGCTGAATTACCTTACCACCGGCACGACCAACGAATTCACCGTGTCCGCCAACATCATCGACACCCTGGTGGAGCGCGACCAGTACGGCAACATCGTGCCCTGCCTGGCGGAGAGCTGGACGCTGAGCGACGACGGCCTCACCTGGACCTTCACCCTGCGTGACGGCGCCACCTGGGTCACCGCCGACGGCGAATACTACGCCGACGTGACGGCCTACGACTTCGAAACCGCCGCCCAGTACGTGCTGGACGCCAAGAACGACGCCTCCAACGCCTGGATCCTGAGCGACTACCTGGCGGGCGCGGAGGAGTACTACAGCAGCACCGAGCTGCCCGGCGAGGGCGAGGCCGCGCCGGAGCCCGTGGACTGGGCCACCGTGGGCGTGAAGGCGCTGGACGAGAAGACCATCGCCTACACCACCATCGAGCCGGTTCCCTTCTTCCTGTCCATGCTGGACTATTCCTGCTACATGCCCGTGAACGCCCAGTTCCTGGAGGAGAAGGGCGACGAGTTCGGCCTGGCCACCGGCAACGACACCGTGCTGTACTGCGGCGCGTACATCCTGTCCGAGTTCAAGCCCCAGGAGAGCCGCGTGTACACCAAGAACGAGTCCTACTGGGACGCCGAGCACGTGTACATCACCAAGATCCAGCAGACCTATAACAAGGAAGCCGGCACCCTGTCTCCCGAGCTGTATCTGCGCGGCGAGATCGACGCGGCCGACATCACCCCCACCATCGCCGCCGAGTGGCTGGCCGATCCCGAGAAGGCCGACCTGATCCACCCGGTCCGCCAGGTGGGCCAGTATTCCTACTTCTTCTGCTTCAACTTCGATCCCAGGTTTGACGACGCCTACGAGCCGGAAAACTGGAAGCTGGCCGTGAACAACGAGAACTTCCGCAAGTCCCTGTTCTTCGGCCTGGATCGCCTGAAGGCCAAGACCGTCATCGAGCCGGACAATCCCGCCGACCTGATCTGGGATTCCCTGACCCCGGCCAACATCGTGGTGTACAACGGCAAGGACTACGCCGACATGGTGGGCGAGAAGGCCGTTGAGCTGAGCCTGAGCGCCAACGAAGAGGCCGCCCTGGCCGCCCGCGACGCCGCGGTTGAGGAGCTGACCGCCGCCGGCGCCACCTTCCCGGTGAAGGTGCTGGTGTGCTACAATCCCTCCTCTTCCTCCTGGGCCGAGGAGTGCCAGGTGGTTGAGCAGCAGCTGGAAGGCCTGCTGGGCGCGGACTACATCGACGTGATCGTGGAGGCCGGCCCCTCCACCGGCTTCCTGAAGGAGATTCGCCGCTCCGGCAAGTACGCCTTCATGAAGTGCAACTGGGGCCTGGACTACGACGATCCCGAGAACATGACCTCTCCCTTCAAGAACGGCAACAACTACAACTTCTTCGTGAAGGCGACCCAGCCCGACCTTTATGACGCGGACGGAACGCTGACCTACTTCAACCTGCTGGCCAAGGCCGGCGCCATC
>CADARO010000190.1 GCA_902790345.1 uncultured Eubacteriales bacterium
ATGGACTGTCTGTGTTCCAATCGTGTCATTGAAGCACCGTAAACCAGCCCGAAGAATACCGCCCGAGGTGATTGGATGACCAAGTATATCATCAAGCGTATCCTGCTCATGTTCCTCACGCTCTTCATCATCATGACCATGTGCTTCGTGCTGGTGAAGCTGCTGCCCCTCCCCGCCGTGCGCGAGATGGGCAAGGACATCAACCTGGTGCTCGCCCGCCGCGAGAAGATGGGCTACAACAAGCCCATCATGGTGCAATACTACCTGTTCTGGAAGAACATCATTCTCGACTGGGACTGGGGCGTCGGCGAGCAGATGTACGAGGGCTACAACGTCTGGGACGTGATGATGCAGAAGCTGCCCTACACCGTGCTGGTTAACCTGTACTCGATCCTCTTCGCCATCCCCCTGGGGCTGGGCTTTGGCATCTACGCCGCGCTGAAGAAGAACAAGTGGCAGGATCACCTCGTGTCCACCCTGGTCATGGTGTTCATCTCCGTGCCCAGCTATGTCTACGCGTTCATCATCCAGTATTTCCTGTGCTTCAAGCTGGCCTGGTTCCCGCTGCAGCTGGAATCCCTGTCCAGCGCCGGGTCGCTGTTCAGCTGGCGCATGTTCCGCTCCATGATCCCGGCCATTCTGTCGCTGGGCTTCGGCACCGTGGCGGGCCTCACCCGCTACACCCGCGCCGAGCTGAGCGAGGTGCTCACCGGCGACTACATGCTGCTGGCCCGCACCAAGGGCCTCACCAAGGCCCAGGCCATCTCGCGCCACGCCCTCAGAAACGCCATGGTGGTCATCCTGCCCATGATTATCGGCGAGTTCATCGGCATCCTGGGCGGCTCGCTGATCATCGAGAACATCTTCGGCATTCCCGGCGTGGGCAACCTGTATATCAACTCCATCAACGTGCGCGACTACAACTTCTTCATGGCCATGAGCGTGTTCTACACCTTCATCGGCCTGGCCAGCGGCATTGTGAACGATATCAGCTACGGCTTGATTGATCCGAGAATCAGAATGGGGTCGAAGAAATGATGAGCGAAAGAGATATGAAGAATATTCCCGCCGAGATGTTTGAATTCACCCGGCGCGACGAGAAAATCCACGACGAGAAGATCCAGACCAAGGCCATCGGCTATTTCATGGACGCCTGGCTGCGCTTCCGCAAGAACAAGAGCGCGGTGGTCGCCTTCACGCTCATCGTGATCCTGGTGCTGTTCGCGATCATCGTGCCCTTCGTGTCGCACTACGACGTGAACTTCCGCGAGGGCTACTACGGCACCATGCTGCCCCGCAACAGCCTGCTGGCTCCCCTGGGCATCTGGGACGGCGGCAAGAAGTCCGTTGAGAATCAGGAAGGCTACGAATACCTCCTCTCCATCGGCGAGGAGACCGGCCGCCCCGTCATCATGAAGGAGTACGACAGCTACACCGACTCGGTGGGCCTCACCTACCACACCGTGCGGGTGGACTCCTATCAGCGGGTGGGCTATGCCTATCTGAACCTGACGGAGACCGAGTACAACGCGCTGCAAGCCTATCAGGACGAGACCGGCACCCAAGTCATCTATCCCCTGCCCGCCACCCACGCCACCAGCTTCCTGCTGGGCAACGGCGGCGCGAATTTCTGGTATAAGCTCAAGAACGAGGCCAACACCACCACCGGCGGCGCCGTGCTGGACGAGGCGGGCAACTTCATCCCCAACTACCTCACCAGCGACAACCCGGACAAGGCCAATTACAAGAGCCTCAAGATCGCCACGGACAACGGCGGCGCGGACGGCAACACCTGGTTCGTCTACGCCCAGAAGAACCAGTCCGGCTACAAGGTGCGCGTGGATTACTACGAGTACTTCCGCTATGTGAACGGCCAGTATCCCAGCTTCATCTTCGGCACCAACGCCTACGGCCAGGACATCTTTACCTGCCTGGCGGCGGGCGCCCGGCTGTCGTTCCTGCTGGCTATCACCATCTCCCTCCGGCGCCATCGAGGGCTATTACGGCGGCGCGGTGGACATGGTGCTGGAGCGCGTGTCCGACGTGCTGGCCGACGTGCCCTTCCTGGTGGTGGCCACCCTGTTCCAGCTGCATCTGGCTGAAAAGGTGGGCGTGTTGCCATCGCTGCTGTTCGCCTTCGTGCTCACCGGCTGGGTGGGCATGGCGGCCCGGGTGCGCATGCAGTTCTATCGCTTCAAGGGGCAGGAGTACGTCCTGGCCGCCCGCACCCTGGGCGCCAGCGACCGCCGGCTCATCTTCAAGCACATCTTTCCCAACTCCCTGGGCACCATCATCACCGGCTCCGTGCTGGCGATCCCCGGCGTCATCTTCTCCGAGTCCATGCTGAGCTACCTGCACATCATCAACCTGGAGACCTCCTCGCTGACCTCCATCGGCACCATGCTCTCCAGCGGCCAGGGCTACCTCAGCACCTACCCCCACATCATTCTCTTCCCCGCGCTGTTCATCTCCATCCTGGAGATTTCCTTCAACCTGTTCGGCAACGGCCTGCGCGACGCCTTCAATCCTTCACTGAGAGGAGCGGATGAATAATGGCTAAACTGGAAGTCAAGAACCTGAGCATATCCTTCCGCACCAACAACGGCGCCGTGCGCGCGGTGCGCGATATTTCCTTCAGCCTGAACGAGGGCGAGACGCTGGCCATCGCCGGCGAGTCCGGCTCCGGCAAGTCCGTCACCAGCCGCGCCATCATGGGCATCCTGGCCGGCAACGCCATGGTGGACAACGGCGAGATCATCTACGACGGCAAGGATCTTCTAAAGATCTCCGAGGAGGACTTCCACACCCTGCGCGGCCACCGGCTGAGCATGGTGTTCCAGGATCCCCTCTCCGCCCTGAACCCCATCATGCGCATCGGCAAGCAGCTCACCGAGGCCATGATCCTGAACAACAAGGAGCGCCGCCGGGACGGCCGGGAGCTGTTCAACAAGACGCTGGCCCTGCTGGAGAAGAACATGGTGGCGGCCAAGGCTCAGGCCGGACAGCCCGGCGCCAAGGAAGCCGTCCACGAGAAGATCCGCCAGTTTGACCAGTTCGTGTCCACCGGCGTGAAGCTGGACGAGGCCTATCGCAACGCCCTGGAGACCACCTTCGAGGTGACCGACGGCCTGGACGAGATGGACAACGCCCTGGCCCGCCGGGATGAAAAGAACGTGCGCGAGATCGCGGGCCGCATCGCCCAGGCCAGCAAGGGCACCCGCAATCCCTACGTGGTGCCCGAGGACGACGCCGCCTACACCAAGGCCGTGGAGGCCGTGAAGAGCGTGGGCTCCTCCTACACCACCGCCCAGGCGGACGCCATGCGCGCCGCCCAGGAGACCCTGCGCAGCCTCACCAAGGCCGTTCAGGAAAAGGAGACCCCCAATTTCTTCTGCATCGGCTATCACACCAGCCACGGCGGCTCCGCCGACCCGAATCGCCAGTCCGTTGCTGAGATCAACAAGGCCGCCCGCAAGGCGCTGGACGACGGCTTCATGACCGACTTTCTAAAGGACGTGGAGCAGGCGCTGACCTACGCCCGGGCCGAGTCCGACAAGGCCAAGCGCGCCGCCATCGACGTGCTGAAGCGGGAGCTGCCCGTGTTCCAGAAGACGCCGCTGGTGGAGAAGGAATGCCGCGCGGCCGCGCAGCGCGCCTCCGCCGCCGTGGAGGAGGCCATCGACAAGCTGGCCCTGGACAAGGACAACATGTCCTACGTGTTCAAGTCCAGCCTCACGGCCAACATCAACCGCTATTTCCGGGGCGTGAGCTACAACCCCAGGGAAGAAAAGCGCTATCAGCGGGATGTGGCCAAGCACGACAAGCTGGCCGCCCAGGGCAAGAACGCCCCCACCGCCGTGCCCATGAACCTGATCGACCTGGACGTGGCCCGGGGCAACATGACCGGCTCCATCGAGGGCCTCATCGCCCACTATCAGGACATGCTCTCCACCGCCTCCGACGCCGGCAGCGAGGAAAAGGCCGTGGAGATGATCGACTACCTCAAGGCCCGGGCGTCGGACTACGCCTTCACCCTGTCCAAGGGCATGGCCAAGCACCGCGCCATCGAGCTGATGAAGGAAGTGGGCATTCCCGAGCCCTACAAGCGCTTCCACCAGTATCCCTTCGAGTTCTCCGGCGGCATGCGGCAGCGCATCGTCATCGCCATCGCCCTGTCCGCCAACCCGGACGTGCTCATCTGCGACGAGCCCACCACCGCCCTGGACGTGACCATTCAGGCGCAGATTCTGGAGCTCATCAACCGGCTGAAGGTGCAGCGCCGGCTGTCCGTCATCTTCATCACCCACGATCTGGGCGTGGTGGCCAACATGGCGGACCGCATCGCCATCATGTACGCCGGCAAGATCGTGGAGTACGGCACGGCGGACGACGTGTTCTACGACCCGCGCCATCCCTACACCTGGGCCCTGCTGTCCTCCATGCCCGATCTGGAGACCAAGGAGAAGCTGGAGGCCATCCCCGGCACCCCGCCGGACATGATTATCCCGCCCAAGGGGGACGCCTTCGCCGCCCGCAACCGCTACGCCATGAAGATCGACTTCGAGGAGCAGCCCCCCATGTTCCAGGTGAGCCCCACCCACTGGGCCGCCACCTGGCTGCTGCATCCCGGCGCGCCCAAGGTTGAGCCGCCCGCCATCGTGACCGAGCGCATCAACCGAATGATGAAAAAACAGGCGCAGACCAAAGCGGAAGGAGGCCTCGAGGCATGAGAAGCATCAAGAGAGGCGCAGTCATCCTGCGCGTCATCGGCATCGTGCTGCTGTTCCTCGCGGCAGCCATGACCATTTACAGCCTGGCCTCCACGGGGACGGCCTGGAAGACCATGAACGACGCCCTGTCCGCCAGCGGCGTCAAGACCGGCTTTGCCGACAGGTTCAGCTTCAACAGCGCCTATTACAACGCGCTGAGCGAAGCCGTGAGCGCCTCCGGCACCTCCTCGGCCGCCCGCGCCGGCAACATGGCCCGGTGGTTCGAGTCCTTCAGGTCCCGCGCCAACGCGTCCGAGGCGGCCAAACGGGACGCCGCCGTGACCGGCGTCTATTCCTACTTCGCCGACGAGTTCGACGCGGCCGCCTTCATCGAGCGCTTCGAGCAGATGGAGAACCGCGAGGAGGAGCAGCGGCTGAGCGAGGCCTTCGAGTATCTGGACAGCCTGGCCGCCCCCGCGGGCAAGCCGGGCAAGAAGCTGCCCGCCCTGCAGGCGGCCTCCGCCCGGCCGGCCTTCGAGGCGTTCTTCGAGGCGCTCTCCGCCGAGCACGGCGAGGAAGCCGGCACTTTCGCGGAATTCTGCGAGACGGTGGAAGCCATGATCCGCGCCTCCGTTGAGGGCGGCAACGCCGTGACCTCCGCCGCGGACTACCTGAACAAGACCTTCGACTACGACGCTTACCTGGCCGCCCTGCCCGAGATTCAGAGCCGGGAGCGCGCCGAGAACAGCGACAACCTGCTGGACGCCTTCGAGCCCATCGCGCGGCAGAAGGACGAGGGCGCCAATCCGGACTACGCGGCCTTCTTCACCGAGGCCTACGGAAAGCTCACCGCCCGCTATCCCGACGCGCCGGCCTACGACGTGTTCGTGACCACCGCCAGGGATCTGCTGGACAGCCGCTCCTTCGGTGGCGATTACGCGGCGCTGATTTCCGCCATGCGCACCGCCCAGGCCGCTCAGACCGAATCCTCCTTCGACGCCGCGCTGAACCGCGCCTGCCGTTCCTATGTGGACGACGCGGACAGCCGCAGCAAGATCGGCGTGGTGAGCCTGTTCTGGAAGGTGGTCAGCCTGGTGTGGCTGTTCTGGCTGGCGGGCATCGCGCTCATCATCCTGGGCATCATCCTGGGCCACGTCATCGAGAAGGTGCTCAGCCACGCCCTGATCAACAAGCGCGAGAAGAAGCAGCATCAGGACGACGAGGACGTGCTACTGCGGGGGAACCACCTGAAGCAGTACTTCAAGAGCGGCGACTACGTGAACAAGGCCGTGGACGACGTGAGCTTCTTTGTGAAGAAGGGCGAGGTGTTCGGCCTGGTGGGCGAATCCGGCTGCGGCAAGACCACCACCGGCCGCACCATCATCAACCTGTACGACCCCACCGACGGCGACGTGTACTTCCAGGGCCTGCGCATCTCCTCCACCCAGAATGGCCTGCCGGTTCAGCTGTATTCGCTGCGCCGCGCCTATAAGAACGACCTGGCGGAGCTGGAGAAGCTGAGGGCCGAGAGGACCAGCAAGGAGCCCCTGCGGGCTGCCGAGTTCAAGCAGGACTACGAGCAGAAGGCCGCCAAACTCAAGCGGAAGCTGGACGAGGACATCGAGCACAGCCAGATCCACGCGCTGGAATCCTCCGTGGAGAAGAGCCGCTGCGTGGAGCTGTATCGCCAGAAGCGCAAGGAAGAGCTCACCGCCCGCTTCGAGCGGGAGAAGCAGAACCTCTCTGGCGCGGCGCTGGAGGAGCTGAAGGCCCGCTACGACGTGGAAATGAAGGTTGCCGAAAAGGACAACATCATGACCCGGATGCAGATGATCTTCCAGGACCCCATCGCCTCCATCAACCCCCGCATGACCGTGCGCGAGATCATCGCCGAGGGCCTGCGCATCCGGGGCATCACGGACAAGAAGTACATCGACGAGAAGGTGTACGAGATGCTGGAGCTGGTGGGCCTGGTGCGGGAGCACGCGGACCGCTATCCCCACGAGTTCTCCGGCGGCCAGCGCCAGCGCATCGGCATCGCCCGGGCCATCATCATGGAGCCCGACCTGATCATCGCGGACGAGCCCATCTCCGCGCTGGACGTGTCCATTCAGGCCCAGGTCATCAACCTGCTGAACGAGCTGCGCAACAAGATGGGCCTCACCATCATGTTCATCGCCCACAACCTGTCCGTGGTCAAGTACTTCTGCGACCGCATCGCCGTGATGTACTACGGCAAGATCGTGGAGATGACCACCTCGGACGAGCTGTTCGAGCACCCGCTGCACCCCTACACCAAGTCGCTGCTGAGTGCCATCCCCTACCCGGATCCGCACTATGAGAAGCAGCGCCGCCGCATCGAGTACAACCCCGCCACGGCGCACGACTACTCCACCGACAAGCCCAGCCTGCGGGAAATCACCCCCGGCCACTTCATCTACTGCAACGACAAGGAGCTGGCCAAATACCGGAAGGAGCTGGGCCTGTGAAAGGCGCGGCGCGCCGGTATCTCCTGAGCCTGGCGGCGGGCGTCGCGCTGGGCGCAGCCCTGTTCGTGGGCCGGGGCGGCCTGGCGGCGGCAGGCGACGCGGAGGCGTATCGGCTGCTGTGCGACGCCGCCTTCGTGCCCGCCGCGCTGCTGCTCTCCCTGGGGCTCTTCGTGTTCGTGGCGGACGACGGCGTGTTCGATATCTTCGGCTACACCTTCATGCGGGCCACCGCCATCTTTCACGGCAAGGAAGCCCGGGAGGCCATGCCGAAGACCTACTACGACTACCACGTGATGAAGCACAGCAAGAAGGCGGATTTTCGCTTCCTGCTGGCGGCCGGAGCCACCCTGCTGGCGCTGGCGTTCGTGTTTCTGCTGCTGTTCTCCCTGGCGGGATGACACGCAAAAAGAGCTGACGATTCGTTCGCCAGCTCTTTTGTTTTCCAAGGGGAGGTCATTGGAAACGCGCTTTGGGAAGATCACTTTTTGAAGAAAGAAATGATCTTCTCTATAAGGGACATGCTGTCCTTCACGAAAAGCCGTACCACTTCATTGTAGATGCCCCTTTCCGCGGATACCAGGTAATCACGGTAATCCAGGGAATCCGGGTTGGGGCCCCGCTTGAGGACGATGAGCTTCTTCTCCTTCAGCCCCGCTTCACCCGCCGCCAGGGGGTGCGGTTGCGCAGGAACAGCTCCCCCGCCTGCTCCGCCGCCTCCTGAGAGGCATAGATGGCGTGGCTGTGGTCGGTCTCCCAGCGGGTCAGCTCGTCGGAGAGCACCGCCTCCGCCAGCGCCCGCAGGTTTGCCGCCGCCCGGGTCACCCGGCCCTCGGCGTCGATGTGGAAGATGGTGGCGCCGCTGTTGATGTCCACCGGCTCGTCGGCGGCGTAGAAGCCCGCCTCGTCCGTGGCGAACACGAACAGGCGCGGCAGCCCATAGAAGGGGAAGGCCGGCTTTTCGCCCTCGTAGATGAAGCGCAGGCCCTTGTCCTCCAGGCTGCGGGCCAGTTCGCTGTCGCGGTCTCCGGCGGGAGATATGCAGATCTCCGCGCCGGCCAGGCTGGCCTTGTCGCCGTGCAGCATGAGGCCCGAGGCGTCCGGCCACTCGTCCGGGTCAAACCAAATCGTGCGTTCGCTCATTGAACCGCACCTCCTGTCACTTCTTTATTGCGCTATTATACCACACACTGCCCGTCCGCTCAACAGGAGAATCATTGATATTACACGAATTGTCTTGCAGTCGCCCCGGCGGGGTGTTATACTGCTGACATCAATCAAAAAGGAGCTCATGCCGCTATGGAAAGAAATCAGACGCCGCTGGCCATCGTCAACAGCAAGGCCATCTACGATTCCGATATCGACGAAATGATCGCCCAGATGGGCCCCCGCGGTCAGGCCTATCAGACCGCCGAGGGCCGCGCCGTGATCCTGGAGCAGCTCATCGCCCAGCGCCTGTTCCTGGCCGACGCCATGCGCAACCTCTACGAGCGGGAGCCCGCCTTCAAGGAGGAGCTGCAGCGCATCAAGGAGCAGCTGCTCACCCAGTACGCCATCAGCAAGGCCGTGGACAACCTCACCGTGACCGACATCGAGGCCCGCAAGTTCTTCGATGAGAATCGCGAGCAGTTCGCCGCCCAGCCCGTTGTGAGCGCCAGCCACATCCTGGTGGATTCCGAGGAGAAGGCAAACGACATCCTGGCCCAGCTGAACCAGGGCTCCATCGCCTTTGAGGACGCCGCCCGCCAGCATTCCTCCTGCCCCTCTGCCCAGCAGGGCGGCGCCCTGGGCGAGTTCACCCGGGGCCAGATGGTGCCCGACTTCGATCAGGCGGTGTTCAGCATGGATGTGGGCGAGCTGCGGGGCCCGGTGAAGACCCAGTTCGGCTACCACATCATCCGGCTGGACGACAAGAAGGAGGGCGCGCCCGTGTCCTTCGATCAGGCCAAGGACCAGATCAAGGCTCACCTGCTGGAGGAGAAGCGCCAGAAGGCCTATCAGAGCAAGGTGAACCAGCTCAAGATCCTCTACCCCGTGGAGCGCCCCGGCCAGGCCAAGCCCAGGTCCCCCTTCACGCTGGTGTAACAGAAGCCCACACAGCCCGCGCGGTGTTCATTGCGCGGGCTGGCGTTTGACTGGCGAAAAACAGACAGAGAGGCGCATTCACCCATGGAAAAAGATACCGCGACCCTGACCCACGGCCCGCTGGCCCGGCAGATCTTCTCCTTCAGCGTGCCCCTGATGCTCTCCAACGTGCTGCAGGTGCTGTTCAACATGGCGGACATCGCCGTGGTGGGCCGCTTCGCCGGGCCGGAGGCGCTGGGCTCGGTGGGCTCCACCGCCATCCTGGTGGGGCTGTTCATGGGCTTTCTGATCGGCGTGGGCAGCGGCGTGAACGTGATCACCGCGCGCTACCTGGGGGCCCAGGCGGAGCGGGACGTGCGCGAGACGGTGCACACGGCGGCGCTGCTGTGCGCGCTCATCGGCCTGATCCTGCTGGGGGTGGGCGTGGCCTTCTCCCGGGGCGTGCTGGAGCTCATGGGAACCAAGGAGGAGCTCATCGACGGTGCGACGCTGTACCTGCGCATCGTGTTTCTGGGCATGCCCGCGCTGACGATCTACAATTTCGGCAACGCGGTCATGAGCGCCACCGGCGACACCCGGCGGCCCCTCGTCTACCTCACCATTGCCGGGGCGCTGAACGTGGCGCTGAACCTGCTGTTCGTCATCGTCTGCCGCATGGACGTGGCAGGGGTGGCCGTGGCCACGGTCATCTCCCAGTATACCTCCGCCGCGCTGATCCTCGCCGCCCTGCTGCGGGAGAAATCCGTCATCCGGCTGGAGCCGGGGCGGCTCAAAATCCATCCGGACAAGGCCCGCATGGTGCTGGCCATTGGCGTGCCCTCCGGCTGCCAGAACGCCATCTTCTCCCTGGCGAACCTGTTCATCCAGGCGGGCGTGAACAGCTTCGACGCGGTGATGGTGGAGGGCAACTCCGCCGCCCTGAACGCGGACGGGCTGGTCTACGACGTCATGGCCGCGTTCTACGCCGCCTGCGCCAGCTTCATGAGCCAGAACTACGGTGCGAAGAATCGGGAGCGCGTGCTCAAGAGCTACCTCATCAGCGCGTTCTACGCCTTCGGCATCGGCGCGCTGCTGGGCGGGCTGCTGGTGGCCTTCGGGCGGCAGTTCCTCTCGCTGTTCACCACGGAGCCGGCCGTCATCGAGGCGGGCCTGAAGCGGCTGCGCATCATGGGCTGCTCCTATGCCTTCTCCGCCTTCATGGACTGCGCCATCGTGGCCTCCCGGGCGCTGGGCAAGAGCATCGTG
>CADARO010000191.1 GCA_902790345.1 uncultured Eubacteriales bacterium
GTCCTTCATGATGACGATGCGGGAGCCCATGGTCATGGCCTCGGTCTGGTCATGGGTAACGTAGATGAAGGTGGTCTGCAGACGGTTGTGCAGCTTGGTGATCTCAGTACGCATGGCGACGCGCAGCTTGGCGTCCAGGTTGGACAGAGGTTCGTCCATCAGGAAGACCTTCGGCTCACGGACGATAGCACGGCCCAGGGCGACGCGCTGGCGCTGACCGCCGGACAGAGCCTTCGGCTTACGGTTGAGGAGGTGCTCGATGTCCAGGATCTTCGCGGCTTCCTTAACGCGACGATCGATCTCGGCCTTTGGGGTCTTGCGCAGCTTCAGGCCGAAAGCCATGTTATCATAAACAGTCATGTGAGGATACAGAGCGTAGTTCTGGAAAACCATGGCGATGTCGCGATCCTTGGGAGCGACGTCGTTGACCAGCTTGTCGCCGATGAACAGCTCGCCTTCGGAAATCTCTTCCAGACCGGCGACCATGCGCAGAGTGGTGGACTTGCCGCAGCCGGAAGGACCGACCAGAACGATGAATTCCTTATCTTCGATAGTCAGGGTGAAATCGCTGACGGCGGTGACGCCACCGGTGTAGATCTTATAGATGTGCTGCAGAGATACGCTTGCCATTGAAAGTCTCCTCCTCACTATTTGATCACAAAAAGATTACGGCCTTGCCGCTTGTTCATATTATAACGTTTCCCGGCTTAAAAATCCAGTGGACAATCCTTACAAAATGATAACCTGATCTTTTGTGTGTTTCATTTACCCGGTCCGTCCCGGAACGAAGATGCCTCATCCTGTTCGGCGTTTTTTCAAAAGACATCGTGCAAATAGCACATATACAAGAGGATATTTTATGCACTTTACTTAATTCAGCTTGCTCTTACTCTTTGTATCCTTGGCCTTGCCGCTTGTATATTTTGACCAAATACAAAGCTGTCCCCCATTACGATGAAAATATTCATCAGAAGTATACATAAAAAATTGATATGTTTTGTGCGATTCTTTGTAATGGATATTTTCAGCCTTCTTTACCGCAAAACACCTTGACACAGCGCCCGCTTCGCCCTATAATCCTTTCAGAATCAAATACCGCGGGGGCGCTTATTGCTGAGATCGACGCCGTTGGCGTCAGTCCCTTGGAACCTGTGTGGATAATCCCACCGTAGGGAAGCGGATGTCTCACCCACCTGGGTGGATGGGTCTGTTGCGTTTCCCGCATGCGTCGAAGGGTGCATGCGGTTTTCAATTCCCGCTGGCGTTTGAAAAAACGAGGAGGGATTTTCTATGAATCACAATCGGACCCGTATGCTCGTTGAAGGCGCGATCATGGTCGCCGCCGCCCAGATCCTCAGCTACATCAAGCTGTGGAGAATGCCCTGGGGCGGCAGCATCACGCTGTCCATGCTTCCCATTGTTCTGTATGCCGTGCGCTGGGGCGTCAAGCCGGGTCTTCTTGCCGGCTTCATTCTGGGCACCCTGCAGTTCAGCCTGGACGGCGGCTTCGCCATCGGCTGGCAGTCCATCATCGGCGATTATGTTCTGGCCTATACCCTGCTTGGCCTGGCCGGTCTGGCCCGCGGCAAAAAGGGCAATGTGTTTCTGGGCTCGGTCATCGGCGGCCTGGGCCGCTTTCTGGTTCTGTTTGTGACAGGCGCCACGCTCTGGGCCGAGTACATGCCCGATACCTTCTTCAACATGACCATGACCAGTCCTTGGATCTATTCCTGCCTGTACAATCTGGCTTACATGGTGCCGAATATCATCATCTGCATGGTGGTGTTTGCCGTCATCTACAAGCCTCTGCGCAAGTACATCCTGGCCGAAGACATTTACAAGCCCGCCGTGACCAAAGACATTTAATGAATGGCCGTAAACGGTCATATCGAAAAGGATTCCCGCCCCACGCCGGACGGGAATCCTTTTTATATCGTTCAGATGCCGAACAGGTCGCTGTAAGCCTTCAGCGCGCCATCGGTGTCGTGAGCCAGCACGCGCTTGGCCAGCACCTTGCCCAGCTGCACGCCCTCCTGATCGAAGCTGTTGATGTTCCAGCAGAAGCCCTGGAACATGACCTTGTTTTCAAAGTGCGCCAGCAGCGCGCCGAGGGATTCGGGCGTCAGCTGATCGCCGATGATGATGCTGGAGGGACGGCCGCCCGCGAAGGCCTTGTTGGGGTTGTCGTCCTTCTTGCCACAGGCGAAGGCCATGATCTGAGCAACCACGTTGGCGCACAGCTTCTCCTGGCTGGTGCTGCCCTGAATGGTCACGTCCATGCCCGCCTGATTGCCGCGGAAGCCCACAAACTGCAGCGGGACGATGTCCGTGCCCTGATGGAGCAGCTGATAGAAGGAATGCTGACCATTGGTGCCGGGCTCGCCGAAGATGACGGGGCCTGTGGGATAGCTCACGGCCTCGCCAAAGCGATTGACCGACTTGCCGTTGGACTCCATGTCCAGCTGCTGCAGGTGCGCCGGGAAGCGGCTCAGCGCCTGAGAATAAGGCAGTACGGCGGTGGTGGGATAGCCCAGCACATTGCGCTCATACACGCCGATCAGCGCGTCCAGCAGAGCCGCGTTCCGCGTGATGTCGGGATTCGTGGCGCACCGGTCCGTCGCCGCCGCGCCGCTGAGGAAGCGGGCGAACACCTCGGGGCCGAACGCCAGTGAAAGCACCACGCCGCCCACGCAGGAGGTGGAGGAATAGCGGCCACCGATGAAGTCGTCCATGAAGAACGCGGCGAGGTAATCGCTGCTCTTGGCCAGGGGCGAGGTTTCGCTGGTCACGGCCACCATGTGGCGCGCGGGGTCAAGCCCGGCCTGGCGCAGCGCGTCCTTCACGAAGGATTCGTTGGTCAGGGTCTCGAGGGTCGTGCCGGATTTGGAAACCAGGACGAACAGCGAACGCGACACGTCGATGCTCTTGAGCACGCTGGCCGCGTCGTCCGGGTCCACGTTGCTGATGAAGCGGGCTTCCATCTTGAAGGTATCGTTCTGGCGCGCCCAGTTTTCCAGCGCCAGATACATGGCGCGCGGGCCGAGGTCGCTGCCGCCGATGCCGATCTGAACCACCGTGGTGAACTTCTCGCCTGCCGCGTTGGTGATTTCGCCGCTGTGCACGCGATTGGCGAACTGCGCGGCCTTCTCCTGCTCCTTCACGTAGAACGCGCGCTTGTCCACGCCGTCCACAACTACCGACTGACCAAGCTGGCCGCGTGTCAGCTGATGCAGCACCCGGCGCTTTTCGCCGGTGTTGATGATCTCGCCGTTATACAGCGCCTCGTACTTTTCGATGAGCTGCGCTTCCTTGGCGAGAGCAGCCAGCGCATCCAGCACTTCCCCATCCACCGGCCGGGCCGCGTAGTTGAAGGTCAGGCCGCCCGCCATCGGAACGCTGTACGCCTTAACGCGTTCCGCGCCGTTCTCCCCCGCCATGACCGCGGGCAGATCCACATGGCCCTTGAGCGAGCGAAGGCGCTCGTAGGCGTTCAGCGTATCGAGGTTTTTCCAGGAAATCATAGTAAATCATCCTTCCCCTGTTTTCAGTTGCCGTCTCGCGGCATTCTGTATATAATCTTGTTCTATTATAGCGCAAAACCTCCCGCCTGTCCAGCGCTATTCATCGCTATGCCGAAATCTGTCCATTTTGGGCCGAATTGACGCGCCGCCACTCGATGTATCGGAGAAACACTTCTTATAATATTGACAAGACGGAACGAAGATGATAAACTATGTGTTAGAATGTGAATTATTTTCCAGGCGGCAATTCCGCCGAAAACATGAGAGGAACAGGTTATCGCATGGAGCATGAGAATAATCGGAATATGAATCAAGCGGAGAGCCGCGTCCAAAGGCGTTGTTCCCGCCCGGCGGCTGCGCTTCTGGCGCTGGTGATGGCCATCACGCCCGCGCTGCCCGCTGTGGCTTCTTCGCCAACCTGCGGCATGGATGAGCACGCCCATTCGGGTGATTGCTACGCGCTTCAACTTTGCTGCGGCCAGGAAGCCTCCGAGGAGCACGCCCACGACGATTCGTGTTATGAACGCGTGCTGACCTGCAGCAAGGCGGAGCATACGCACACGGACGCCTGCTACCCGCCCGCCCCCACAGAGGCCCCTCAGCCCACGGAGGCCCCGAAACCTACCGATACGCCCAAGCCTACCGAAGAGCCCAAACCTACGGAGGCGCCCAAACCCACGGAGGCGCCCAAACCCACTGACACGCCCAAACCCACCGACGCGCCGGTCGCCACCGAGGAGCCTCAGACGACAGACACGCCGGCGGTAACTGAAGCGCCCCTCGCCAGCGACGCGCCTCAGGCCACGGGAACGCCGACTGTCGAGCCCAGCGCCAGCGTCTCGCCACAGCCGAGTGCGTCGCCCGACGCTACTGCCAGCCCTGAGCCTACGGCGACGCCTCTGCCCTCGCCCACGCCTCTGCCCACGCCTTCCAGCACGATCGCTCCAGGAACCACACCCGTGCCTGGCGAGGATGACGACGCCGTCGAGCAGGAGGAGAGCGACGTCCACGCCCCGCTCAGGATCAAGCTGACCGTGAAACCGTCCGTCGTGCAGGTGGGACAGAACGCTGTGTGGCGATTCTCGATCGAGAGTGAAAAAAAGCCCGTCCTGAATTGGTATCTTTATAAGAACGGCGTGCAGATCAAATCCGGCATCTTCCTCAAGAAC
>CADARO010000192.1 GCA_902790345.1 uncultured Eubacteriales bacterium
TCACTTTGTCCGGGCAGAGAAAGTCTATGCTTGTGAAGCCATAGAAATTGGAGCGGATGGAAGCCATCTCCGTGTCGTTCAGGTGATCGCAGGCGTTTCCGATCAGCCCCACCGTCATGGCGACGCCCCAGCGGGCGGCTTTTCGATCAGAAGTAAACACGTCCTCCTGACTCCTTTCCGCGTATGCGGCTGAGAAGGGAAGGAGAAGCAGCAGGACAAGCGCCGCGACGCAAAGCCTTTTCACATGAATACCTCCCTTGATATTTTATTTCATAAAATATATCACATAATCAACATGAAGTCAATCATGGCGGGGAGACAAAAAACTCCCCTTTCGGGGAGAAGAAGGTCATATTTTCTTGAACAGCCTCGCGCTCCAGAACTCCATGCCCATCTCGTCGATGTAGAAATGCAGGATGGCCCGCCAGTTCTTCGTGGCGGTGGAGAGCATGAGGTATTCCGCCTCGCCCTTCACGGCCGCCTCGGCGAAGGCCATCAGCGCCCGGCCCACGCCTCGGGAGCGGCAATCCGGACGCACGTATAATTCTTCGATCTCGAAGTACACGGAGCCCTTCGGCTTGATGGAGCTGTCCTTTTCAGAGACAGAGGTCTTGCCGAACAGATACCCGATCACGCGGCTGCCTTCATGGGCCAGAAACACCCGGTTGCCCTCGATGTCGCTTCGGTCGTTGGCGCGGTAGCCATGGCAGCTGTTCTCCGCTTCCCAGTCCCGGGAGAGGGCGATGAGCGTTTCCGTCAGTTCGTCGGTGAGCGTGGCTTCCCGGATGGTGATGTCGCTCATTTTTCCTCGTCCTTTTCCGGCTCGATCTGGCGCACGTTGATCTCCAGCACCTTCGTGGCCTCAACCTGGGTCACGGTGACGGCCAGGTTTGCGTAGGTGAAGCTGTCGCCCACGGCGGGAATGCGGCCCAGCCGCTCGACGACCCAGCCGGAGACGGTGGTGGCGTCGAACTCTCCGGCCAGGCCGAACAGCTCCTGCATGTCCTCCAGCTCCGCGCTGGCGTCGATCTGGTAGCTGCCGTCCGGGAGCTTCTTGAACTCCTCCACGATCTCGTCGTGCTCATCGTAGATTTCGCCCACCAGCTCCTCCAGGATGTCCTCCAGGGTCAGCAGGCCCATGGTGCCGCCGTATTCGTCGGACACCACCGCCATGTGGGTCTTGTTCTTCTGCAGCATATGCAGCAGGTCGCCCAGCTTGGCGCCGGGGGTGACGAACATGGGGGGATGCATGAGGTCGCGCAGGGATTTCGCGCCCCGGTTGTTGAAGAAGTCCTTTTCGTGGATGATGCCCACGATGTCGTCGATGTTTTCCTCATAGACGGGCAGGCGGGAGAACGTGTTCTCGCGGAACACCGCCTCGGCCTCGTCCATGGTCATGTTGACGTCCAGCGCCACGATGTCCACCCGGTGGGTGAGGATATCCTCGGCGCTCAGGTCGTCGAATTCAATGGCGGAACGAATCAGGTCGCTTTCATGCTCGTCGATCTCGCCCTCCTGCTCGGCCTCGTCCACGATGGTGAGAAGCTCCTCTTCGGCCATGCCCTTGTCCTCTGGGGCGGGGAAGAGGCGCAGCAGCAGCTTGCGCCACTGCATGAAGATCCACGTGAGCGGGGTGAACAGCTTCACGATCAGCCGAACCACCGGCGCGATGGCCACGGTCATCTGCTCGGCCCGGTCCTTGGCCAGGGTCTTGGGCGAGATCTCGCCGAAGATCAGCACCAGAATCGTCATCACCGCCGTGGAGATGGTGACGCCCGCGTCCTTGTAGAAGAACACGAACTCCACCGTGGCCAGCGACGAGGCCAAAATGTTCACGATGTTGTTGCCGATCAGGATGGTGGACAGCAGCCGGTCATAGTCCTCGGCCAGATCCAGCGCCAGCTGTGCCTTCCGGTCGCCCAGCTTGGCCCGGGATTTCAGCCGCGTGTGGCTCACCGAGGAGAAGGCCGTCTCCGTAGACGAAAAGAACGCGCTCAGCGCCAGCAGCACGAACAGCACCAGTATAATGCCTATACCGCCAGGTTCCATTGAACAATCACACTCCAGTTTATTTGAAATGGGGAATTGGGAATGGGGAATGGGGAATTCCAGTTTGCCGGGAAACCTCATCCGTCAGCCCTTCGGGCTGCCACCTTCCCCTTTGGGGAAGGTGGCGCGCAGCGCCGGATGAGGTCCCGCGGCCGCAGCCGCGCCTGAGGACTTAGCAAAATCAAGACAAAAGAAGGAATCCCATTACATCAGCACTACTTCCGTCCCTTCCACCGCGGCCTTCACGAGGGCGTCGGTGTCCAGGGCGGCTTCGGCCTTGGCGACGGCGTCCACACGGGGGCGGGTCAGGGGATGGCGGGGGGTGAACACGGTGCAGCAGTCCTCATAGGGCAGGCTGGAGGTCTCGTAGGTGCCGATGCGCTCGGCGATGTCGATGATCTCCTGCTTGTCGAAGCTGATGAGGGGCCGCAGCACGGGCAGCTCGGCCACGGCGTCGGTGCAGCCCAGGGCCTCGATGGTCTGGCTGGCCACCTGGCCCAGGCTCTCGCCGGTCACCAGGGCGCTGGCGTTGTCCCGGCGGGCGATGACGTTGGCGATGCGCATCATGTAGCGCCGCATGATGAGGGTGCCCATCTCGTCGGGGCATTTCTCGTGGATTTGCAGCTGGATGTCGGTGAAGGGCACCACGTACACCTTCATGCCCGCGCCGTATTCGCCCACGATCTTCGCCAGCTCCAGCACCTTTTCCTTGGCGCGCTCGCTGGTGTAGGGGAAGGAGAAGAAGTGCACCGCGTTCACGTTCACGCCGCGCTTCATCATCTGATAGCCCGCCACGGGGCTATCGATGCCACCGGAGAGCAGCAGCATGGCGCGGCCGCCGGTGCCCAGGGGCAGGCCGCCCGCGGCCATGATCTCGCCGGTGTACACGTAGGCGTGGTCGCGAATCTCAACGCTGACCAGGTGGTCGGGCTTGTGCACGTCCACCCGCAGGTTGGGGTTGCTCTCCAGAATGTCGCCGCCCAGCTCCGCGTTGAGCTCCTGAGAGGTCATGGGGAAGCGCTTGTCGGAGCGGCGGGCATACACCTTGAAGGTGCCCTTCAGCTCCCTGGCCAGCTCCACGCACTTGGCGGAGATTTCCTTATAATCCTTGTCCACTTCCCAGGCGGGGCTCACCGAATGCAGGCCGAACACCCGGGTGACCCGGCGAATGGCCTCGTCCATGTCGGCCATGCCGGCCACGTAGATGCGGGAGTCGGACAGCCAGGCCTCCGCTCCCAGCGGGGCCACGGCGTGCTTCACGTTTTCCGTGAGCCGCCGCAGGAAATACGGCCTGTTCTGGCCCTTCAGATGAACCTCGCCATAGCGGACGAGCAGTACCTGTCTCATGATGATCTTATCTCCTTTTGAACCGTCTGAGCGTCGCGTGCAGGATGCCGGCCTGCTGAGCGGCGTAGCGGATTTCGTCGTCTGTGGTGTGGGGCGAGAGGCTGAAGCGCAGCGCCCATTCCGCCCGGTCGGGGCTCAGGCCCATGGCCAGCAGCACCGGGCTCACGTGGCGCTTCTTCGAGGAACAGGCCGAGCCGGTGGAGCAGTATACCCCCGCGCCCTCCAGCGCGTGCAGCATGACCTCGCCGCGCACGTCCGGGAAGCTGATGTTCAGGATGTGAGGCGCGCCTTCCTCCAGGGCGGGGCCGTTGAGCAGCGCGTCCGGCACGGCGGCTTGCATTTCCCGCCAGAGCAGGCGCTTTTTGTCCATCAGCGCGTCATACAGATTGGGCAGAGCCTTCATTTCGACGGCCGCCTGCCGGAAGCCCGCGATGCCGGGGGTGTTTTCGGTGCCGGAGCGCAGGGCGCCCTCCTGTCCGCCGCCCAGCTGACGGGGGATGAGCCGCGCGCCCTGGCGCACGTAAAGCGCGCCCACGCCCTTGGGCCCGTGGATCTTGTGGGAGCTCATGGTGTACAGATCCACCTGCCGGGCGTCGAAGGGCACCCGCAGGAAGCCCTGCACGCCGTCCACGTGGATCAGCGCCCCCGGAGCCTTTTCGCGCACGGCTTTGACCAGGCGGGGGATGTCCGGCAGGGCGCCGGTCTCGTTGTTGACCTGCATGCAGCTGACCAGCGCCGGCGGGTCGGCAAGCGCCTCGTCCAGCTGCGCCCAGTCGGGCTGGCCCGCGCCGTCCACCCGCAGGATGGTCACGCGATGGCCCAGGCCCTCCAGATAGTGATAGGCCTCCAACACGGAGGGATGCTCCACGGCGGAGACGATCAGATGCTGCGGCCCCCGCATGGCGGAAACCGAGCCGATGATGGCCAGGTTGTTGGCCTCGGTGCCGCCGGAGGTGAACAGGATGCCCTTCGCGGGCACAGAAAGGGCGCCTGCCAGTTCCTCGCGGCAGGCGCGCATGGCTTTTTCAGCGTTCAGCGCGGGGGCGTACAGGGAAGAGGGATTGTAAAAGCCCTCCCTCATGCAGCGCGCCATCGCGTCGATCACGCCGTCCGTCGGGCGGGTGGTCGCGCTGTTGTCGAGATATGCTTCCAAGAGAAAACTCCTTTGATTGAATGGGGAATTGGGAATGGGGAATTGCAGTTTGACTGAAGGGCAACCTCATCCGTCAGCCCTTCGGGCTGACGGATGAGGTCTATATCGCTCAGAATCTCGGGCCGACCTGGCCGTTCTCGCCCTGCCACACGCCGAACTTGAGATAGGGCTTGAGCATGGTGATCATTTCGTCGGAGAGCTCCAGCACGATCACGTGCTTGATGTTCTCGTGCTTGGCGTTCTCCTTCTGGAAATAGAAGTAGCTCAGGTTGGCGCCGCGGTTGACGAACCAGTTGTGCTTCTTGATGGAGTTATCGTTCATGAAGCGCTGGAAGCTCTGATGGGTGACCATGCCGGCCATCTCCACGTTCTTCATGTTCAGCGAGGTCATGAGGCGGCGGCGGGCGTTGCCGAACACCTTGCCCACGTCCAGATCGCCGTTGGTGAAGGTGTAGTCGTACTCGATGCGCAGATTGTCCTTCTTGAACCACAGCAGCGCAGCCAGACCACCGAACAGCACCAGATACACCACCGCCGCCACGGAGAAGCGCAGCGACATGAGGCTGGACAGGCCCATCATGGCCAGAATGCCAAACAGCACGATCAGCACCCAGCACAGGCCGTAGAGGATGTTGTTGGGCGTCTTATTATATTTCGAAGCGACCTCTTCATGGAAGTTATCCATTATTCTTTCATCCTTTCGTGGCAGGATAGTACCTGCATTATGTCTATTATATCATATCCGGCCAGCCCCCGCAAGGGGCAGGAGCCCGGGAAAGGCGGGCTTTTCGCGCCTTTTTCGTGAAATCCTGGCGTCATTTGAGCGGACGGGCTGGCATAGGATAGGAGTGCGCGGTGGCGCGGGAGGGTTTGCGTATGGACGAGCGGGCGGCGTCGCTCCTGTCGGTTCTGCCGTCCTGGCCGGAAGGATGGCCGGAGGGCCTGGGCCAGGTGCGGGAGATCAGGCTGCGGGCGGGCTGTCCGGCCCAGCTGATGGGCGAAGGCGGCGAGTGGCTGGGCCGGGAGGTGCTGAGCGAGGATTGGATCGAGCACGCGGCGGACGCGCTGGCCGCCCACTCCCTGTACGCGCGGGATGAGGAGCTTCGTCAGGGCTATCTGTCACTGGCGGACGGCAGCCGGGCGGGCGTCTGCGGGCGCTTCGCCGTGGAGGATGGGCACATTCGCCGCGTGACGGCCATTCGCTCCCTCTGCGTGCGCGTGGCCCAGGCCCGCGAGGGCTGCGCGGACGGGATCATGCCCTTCCTCTACGACGGCGGCCGCCCGCTGAGCGCCTTGATTCTGGGCGCGCCGGGGCTGGGCAAGACCACTATGCTTCGGGACGCGGCGCGGCAGCTTTCCCGGGGCACGGCCTGGGGCGGCGGGGTGTGCGTGGCCCTGGCGGACGAGCGGCGGGAGCTGGCCGGGGGCGGGGCGCTGGACGTGGGGCCCCGCACCGACGTGATGGAGGGCTGCCCCAGGGCGGAGGCCGTCGGCATGCTGGTGCGGGCCATGGCGCCTCGGGTGATCGCCACGGACGAGCTGGGCGGCGAGGCGGACGCGGCGGCTGTGCTGGACGCGGCCCGCTGCGGCGTGTCGGTGCTCGCCACGGCTCACGCGCCGTCCATCGAAGCGGCAAAGGCGCGGCAGGCGCTTCGACCGCTATTCGAGGCGGGTGTGTTTGACAGGATGATTGTGCTCTCCGGCGGCGCGGGCCGGGTGGAGGGCGTTTACGACGGCGCGGGACGCGCGCTGATAGGCGGGGAGGGTGAGACATGGATACCGGAATGAGGATCGCGGTGGCGGCGCTGCTCACGGCGGCGTGTGCCGGGCTGGGCTGGTTCGCCGCGATGTGGCAGCTGCGGCGGGAAAAGGCGCTGGAGGCGCTGCGGCAGGCGGTGCTTCGTCTGCAGGAGGACATGCTGGACAGGCGCATGCCCCTTCGGGAGGCCATGGCGAAGGCAGGCCATCCGCTGTTCGAGGCCGCCGCCCGGGACACAGGCGCGGAGCCGGGGGATGCGCTGGCCAAGGCGGCGGGGGAATTGACCCGGCGGGGCGGCCCGCTGGAGGGCCTGACGAAGGACGACATGGCCGCTATCCAGCGCCTGTCCGGGGAATTGGGCAAGGGCAGCGCCCAGCGTCAGCGGCTGCTGCTCACCGAGACGGCGGAGGAGCTGGCCGCGCTGCTGACTCAGGCGGACAAACTCGCCGCCGAGCGAAACCGGCTCTACATCTCCCTGGGC
>CADARO010000193.1 GCA_902790345.1 uncultured Eubacteriales bacterium
CTTTGTGCCGAGTATACCGGAAAGTCTTACCTATGTCCTGACACAAACCCTTACCTATGTCCTGAAACTTTCTGTTACCGATGTGCTGAAACTGGACAACATGTGCCGCCAAACCCCGCGCGGCCGCAGTCGCGCCTTAATTGCGAATAGCGCTTTGCGAATTGCGAATTGTCCGAACGTTTCCCGCGCCGCGTGAAAAAAATTTCGTTTTTTCTGAAAAAAGGGCTTGACAAGAGCGCTTCACCGCGCTAAAATAACAGGCAATTGAATAAGCATTCAATTTTCAAAGGCCATGACGGAAAAGAAGTAAGCCTGCCAGACCATCCTACAGAGAGCGGCCGGTCGCTGCGAGGCCGCGGATGAGGCAAAGCCGAATACATTTCCAGAGCCGCGCACCGAACGGACTCATCCCAGTAGGCTGCGCCGGAAGCGCCCGTCATCGCGCAGGAGTATATCGCTTGACGCCTGTACTCCGAGAGGCCTCTCCCGTGAGAGAGGGGCGAATTGAGGTGGTATCGCGGGATTGTATCTCGCCCTCAGAGAATCACATCTGAGGGCGTTTTTATATGCCCTCGCACACAGAAGGGAGCGTTTTTCATGGCACTCAAACTCATCCTGGTGGTCCTGTTCTTCGCGGTGATGGTGGGCGTGGGCCTGTACTGCCGCCGCCATGCCACCGACGTGAACGGCTTCGTGCTGGGCGGCCGCTCGGTGGGCCCCTGGCTCACGGCCTTCGCCTACGGCACCAGTTACTTCTCCGCGGTCATCTTCGTGGGCTACGCCGGTCAGTTCGGCTGGCGCTTCGGCATCGCCTCCACCTGGATCGGCCTGGGCAACGCCTTCATCGGCTCGCTGATGCCCTGGGTGATCCTGGGCCGGCGCACGCGCCTGATGAGCCAGCACCTGTCCAGCGCCACCATGCCTGAGTTCTTCGGCCGCCGCTACGACAGCAAGGCGCTGAAGATCGGCGCCTCGGCCATCGTGTTCATCTTCCTGATTCCCTACACCGCCTCGCTGTACAATGGCCTGAGCCGCCTGTTCGGCATGGCGTTCAACATCGACTACACGGTGTGCGTCATCGTCATGGCGGTGCTCACGGGCATCTACGTCATCGCGGGCGGCTACATGGCCACCGCCATCAACGACTTCATCCAGGGCCTCATCATGATCGGCGGCATCGTGGCGGTGATCGCGGCGGTGCTCTCCCAGAACGGCGGCTTCATCGCCTCGCTGCAGGGCCTCAGCCAGGTGCCGGACGCGGCGCATCCGGAGTTCAACGGCGTGTTCGCCTCCTTCTTCGGCCCGGCTCCTTTGGATCTTTTGTTCGTGGTGCTGCTCACCTCCCTGGGCACCTGGGGCCTGCCGCAGATGGTTCAGAAGTTCTACGCCATCAAGAGCGAGAGTGCCATCAGCAAGGGCACCATCATTTCCACCGTGTTCGCCCTGATCGTGGCGGGCGGCTGCTACTTCCTGGGCGGCTTCGGCCGGCTGTTCTCGGATGTGATCCCCGTGGCGGAAAACGGCGTGCCGGTGGGCGGCTATGACGCGGTTGTGCCGGCGATGCTGCAGAACCTGCCGGACATCCTGCTGGGCGTGCTGGTCATCCTGGTGCTGAGCGCCTCCATGAGCACGCTGTCATCCCTGGTGCTGGCCTCCTCCTCCACGCTGACGCTGGACTTTTTGAAGGGCAACTTCATCAAGGACATGGACGAGAAGAAGCAGGTGCTGGTGATGCGGCTGCTGATCGCGGCGTTCATCCTGATCTCGGTCATCATCGCCATCGTGCAGTACACCAGCAGCGTCACCTTCATCGCCCAGATGATGGGCATCAGCTGGGGCGCGCTGGCGGGCGCGTTCCTGGCCCCGTTCCTCTACGGCCTGTACTGGAAGCGGGCCACCAAGGCCTCCGTGTGGGCGTCCTTCATCTTCGGCTGCGGCCTGATGATCTACAATATGCTGTTCAAGAGCACCATGCCGGCGATCCTGCAGTCTCCCATCAACAGCGGCGTCATCGCCATGCTGGCCGGGTTCGTGATCGTGCCGGTGGTGAGCGCCTTCACCAAGGCTCCGGATCGGAAGATCGTGGACGACGCCTTCTCCTGCTACGACAGGAAGGTGCTGGTGTCCATCCGCGAATCGCTGGGGGACGACAAGTAAATCAGCATACCCTTCAACAGAACAGCCGCCCGGATCGCTCCGGACGGCTGCATTTTATTCCCAGGTCTCCACCTTTGTAATTTGGCCCATGCCGTCTTTGAAACTCGATGTGGCGGCGCGGTATTTCAGCGTTGCGCCTTCTTTCACATAAAGCGGAAGTGTGCCAAGCGCCACTGGCTTCTCGATCCACTGCCCGCCTGAGACGATTTTCTCCCTGGTGAAATAATCGAACCAAACGCCTTTGGGCAGATAAACGGCTCTCACTCTGCTCTTTCTGAGCGGCTTCAGGACCGGCGCCACCAACAGGCTGTCGCCAAACAGGTATTCATCGTCAATATGCCACACGTTCCTGTCTTCAGGGTACTCGAGATACAGCGCGCGCATCATGGGCAACCCCGTTTCGACGCTCCGCTGTGCCTGCTCATAGATGTATGGCATGAGGGAATAGCGCAGCTTGTCGTAGAACCTGAATATATCGCAGGCTTCCTTCGAGAAATACCAGGGTTCGCGGTGCGTGTTGTTGCCGACCCCGTGGCAGCGGGAATGGGATGAGAACAGCCCGAGCTGCGCCCAGCGCACATACAATTCATCGTCAGGCTCGCCAATGAAGCCGCCGATGTCATGGGAGAAGAACGGAATGCCGCTCATGCCGATGGAGAGGGCACCTCGCAGCGTGCCCGCCAGCGCCTCGAAGCTGCATTGGCTATCCCCGCCCCAGTGAAGCGGATAGCGCTGTGAACCCGCCGTCCCGCTTCGCGCCCACACGATATCTTCCTTTGATGCGTCGAACACCGTGGCGTTATACACGAGGGAGTAGAGATTGTGAAAGTACTTGCCCTCGATGCCGTGATATACCGCGTCCTCGGGAATGCCTTCGCCAAAGTCCGTCTTGATCGCGCTGGCGCCGAGCTTCATCAGGCCGCTGATTTTGGCCGCGTACCATTTTCTGGCATCCGGATTGGAAAAGTCAATGATGACGTCATCCGTCCAGCTGCCCTTGCAGGCTTCGGGCAGCTGATAGGGCCTGCCGTCCTGATCCTTCGCGAGATAGCCGTTTTCCACCGCCTCATGGTAATGTGTGTTGTTGTCCCTGGGCGGGATGAAATTATACTGCCAGAGCGAGATTTTGAAGCCCTGATCGTTCAGCGCGGCGATGTGTTTTTCCGGGTCGGGAAAGCGCTCGGTTGAGAATTTCAGGTCGCAATTCCAGTCCTGTTGGAACCACGCCGTATCGAGATGCAGCACATCGCAGGGAATGTCATTCTCCCTGACTTCCCGGGCAATCTGCTCCACCACATCCCATGAGGTGTAGCTGTTCCGGCTCATCCACAGCCCGAAGGACCAGAGGGGCGGCAGCCTGGAGAAGCCGGTCAGATGGCAGTAACCCCTGATGATCTCCTTAGGCGTTTCGCCGGCGATGACAAAGTAGTCCAGCTGATCGTCCTCCACGCCGAACTGCACGGCACCCAGGTCCGTCGTCGCGATCTGCCAGTCGGTGCCGGCTGAGGAATTGAGAAACAGCCCGTAGCCTCTGGTGGAAAGATAAAAGGGGATGTTGACATAGGTGCGGCGGCTGGTGGTTCCGACGGCGTCCTTATTGCGGAAATCCACCGGCCTTCCGTTTCTCACGATGCTGTCGAACCGTTCGCCCAGGCCGTAGATCAGCTCGTCGCTTTCAAGCGCTATGGCTTCGAAGCAGGCATACCCGCCGTCTCTTTCGCTCAGCGCCAGATCGTAGATATCCGCGGCCTTAAAAGAGGTTTTCAGCTGAGAGAAGTATTCCTTTCCGCCCGCGTAGCTGGCCGTGATTCTGGAGGTCTCGCTGTCGATGTGGATTTCGATCTTGCCGGTTCGGATGGTGCCATCCGAATAAGCAAAGCGGACGTCTTCCGGCTCGGCGATCAGCATCCGCATCTCTTTGGGCAATCCCGCGTAGGGATCTTTGATGTCCCTGCTCCCGGAAAAGATCACCCGAAAGACGGTGTCCGTCCACAATTCGATGCGCAGATACACCTCGTCGACGGCCGCATCGGCCGGCTTGTACAAATCCAGGGACGTTTCATGGGTATAGGACAGCACGCTCTTGCGCGCGGCCGTTCCGAGGGTCAGTATGACGCCGCGATCAGTCACTTCCACAGACCGAACGCCCCGGGGCCTGTGTTGAACGGCGGGACTCAGCCGAAAGTCATCCAGGCCGCGGCCCGAGGGACTGGCGCCGCTCTCCGTTCTGTCTTCAGAAAACTGCGGGTAATTGTCGCGATTGACCTCGCTCTTCATGACGCTGCCTCACTTCCTTGAACAAATCACAGGTACCGGCGGCCATTGCTCACACCACCCGCACCCACACGTCCATCTCGCCCTCGCCGCGATTGGCCCAGGCGAAGTAGGGGATGAAGGTGAGGTCCACGTCCTCCCAGACGGGGGCCTGCCAGTCGGCGTAGAGGGAATTCCCCTCTTTGGCAAGCAGCCGCTTGCCCGGCGCCCCACCTTCTCGCAGCCCGGGCCCAGCAACGCGGGATCCAGCGCCAGCAGGCGCAGATCCTTTCCGTTGTCCGCCTGCTCCAGGCAGTAGACGATGGGGCCCCGGGTGAGCGCCGCCTTGCCCAGATCCTCCTGCACCCGGGCGTCCGCCGCGATCAGCCGCGCGCGCATGGGGAAGCGCAGCTCGATGGCGTCGCCCTCGCGCCACTCGCCTGTGAGATAGCAGTAGCCGTCGCGAATCTCGGCCTGCTTGTCCTCGGCGATGACCTGAGCGCCCTGGCTCCAGCCTGGCAGGCGGAAGGCCAGCGTGCAGGAGACCGGGGTGTCAGCGTGGATCACGGCCTGGCCGTCGCCGCACCAGGGCATGCCGGTGGTCAGCGCCAGCGTGAGGCCGTTGAAGCGCACCGAACCGCCCAGGTAGAGGTGGGTGTAGAGGGTGTCGTCGCTTCTCGTCCAGGCATAGGCCCCCACGGAGCTGACGATGCGGGCGATGTTGGGCGGGCAGCAGGCGCAGCCGAACCACTTCTGCCGCTGAGGCTGCACGTGCTGAAGCCGCTTGTCGCGGCGGCAGGCATCGGGATTCACGGACAGGGGATTCACATAGAAGAAGCTCTTTCCGTCCAGCGCCATGCCGGCCAGCACGGTGTTGTACAGCGCCAGCTCCATCACGTCGCCGTACTCGGCCTTGGGCTCGATCTCCAGCATGCGCCGGGCGAAGAACGCCAGGCCGATGGCCGCGCAGGTCTCGGAATAGGCCAGGTCGTTGGGCAGATCGAAGGGGAAGGAGAAGGCCTCGCCCACCTCGGTGCCGCCCACGCCGCCGGTGACATACAGCTTTTCCCGCACGGTGGAGCGCCACAGCCGGCGGCAGGCCTCCAGCATGGTCTCGTCCCGGTTTAGGCGGGCGGCGTCCGCCATGCCGGAGCAGAGGTACATGGCCCGCACCGCGTGGCCCATCACCTCGTCCTGCTCCCGAACGGGCTTGTGGGCCTGATAGTAGCTGTAGTCGCCGGGCTTGAAGGGCTTGCCCTCCGCTTCCGCGCGCAGGCGGCCCTCCCGCTCGAAGTAGTTGGGCTCAGTGCCGCGCTCGTCCAGGAAGAAGCAGGCCAGGCGGCGATACCTCGCCTCGCCGGTGACCTCGTAGAGCCGGAAGAGCGCCATCTCGGCGATCTCATGGCCGGGATAGCCCCGTTTCTGGCCCTCCTCCGGGCCGAAGAGGGTGTCCACGTAGTCGGCGAAGCGGCAGGCGGCCTTCAGCAGCTTGTCCTTGCCGGTGGCCTGCCAGTAGCTCACCGCCGCCTCCACCAGATGGCCCAGGCAGTACAGCTCGTGGTGGTCCTTCAGGTTGGTGAAGGCCTGGTCCATGCCGTTGAGGATGTAGTGGGTGTCAAGGTATCCGGTGTCGTCCTGGGCGGCGCAGACGATGTCGATGGCCCCGTCCGCCAGAGCCTCCAACGCCGGGTCGGGATGCTGGGCCAGGGAATAGCCCACCGCCTCGATCCACTTGGAGAAGTCGCTGTCCTGGAACACGTAGCCGTAGAAGGTGTCCGGGTCGGCCTGGGCGGGGTCGTCGGGCAATGTGTTGAAGAGGCGGGAGCCGTACACCGGCGGCTTGAAGGCCGCGCCTTCCTCCCTCTTGCGGCGCATGAGCCGGGCCGCCGCCTTGAAGTTGTGCATGCACCAGCTGGGGGCGGCGCCCTTCACGCGGTCGTTCAGCGCCTCCCACTGATAGGGGATCACCGCCTGCCGCACCAGCTCCATTTCCGCGTGCCAGAAGCTGTCCGTGACGGCGATGTCGTGCAGGTCCACAGGAGTGGAGAAATAACGCTTATCCATGGCAGATCGCTCCTCTCATAACGGGAATGATTCATAGGTTCATTTTAGCACGTTTCGCCCTGAAAGGGAATGATGAATTTGGCGTTTGTCTCATTGATTTTGCCCGTGTTCTGTGCTATTCTTTTGGCGAACAGGAGGCGTGGACATGAGTATCAGGCGCATTGAACCAGCGGACAGGGCCGAGGTGAACGCGTTCATCGTTCGGCAGTGGTTTACGCGACAAATGATCGTGCGAGGTGAGACGGTGGACCTCGGCGAGACGAAGGGGTTTTATGTCCGGGAGGATGGGGAGATCATTGGCCTTATCACATATCGCGTGATCGACCGGGCGATGGAGATCCTCTCGCTGGACAGCCTCCGGGAGGGCTGCGGCGTGGGTGGCGCGCTGCTGGAGACGGCCGTTTCGGAGGCCAAGGCGCTGGGCTGCCCGCGCGTCTTTCTCATCACCACGAACGATAACCTGAACGCGTTGAGGTTTTATCAGAAGCGCGGTTTTGACATGACCGCGCTGTATCGCAACGCGCTGGACGTGTCCCGTCGGATGAAGCCGGAGATTCCGGAAACAGGGTTCTTCGGCATTCCGTTGCGGCATGAGATCGAGCTGGAGCGCCTGCTGTGATTTTTAACCTTCGCGTGACGACAAAGGCGGCGGCCTGCTGTATAATAAAAGGACTATGAAAGTATTTTTTAATCCAGCTTATACTAATTTTGTTTATCAGAATCTAGAAAAAAATCCATT
>CADARO010000194.1 GCA_902790345.1 uncultured Eubacteriales bacterium
AGCTGGTCAAGGACAAGGACGCGGCGGTGGCCAACGCCCGGGGCCACATCAGCGAGTACAGCGAGTGCATCCGGGGGCTGCTCAGGCGGCCCAGGCTGTGCGTGCAGATTCTGGTGCTGTCGCTGGTGTATCAGGCCATGATGCACCTGATCCCCTTCTTCGTGCTGCTGGCCTTCGGCGGCGAGCTGGACTGGCTGAGTTGCGTGGTGACGGCGCTGGCCATCAATTCTTCCATCGCCTTCATTCCCACGCCGGGCAACGCCGGCGCGGCGGAGGGCTCGTTCTACCTGGTCTTCTCCCAGCTGACCTCCGGTTCCGTGTTCTGGGCCATGCTGTTCTGGCGCTTCTTCAACTACTACGCCTGGATCATCCTGGGCTGGATCGCCTACGGCACCATGTTCCTGGATAAGAAGCCGAATCCAGACAAGCCCGAATAACAGAATAAAGGCAAAAAGAAAAAGCCGCGAATCGCGGCTTTTTCTTTTTATATGGGTCAGTTGAAGGCGGCCAGCTTTTCTTCCAGCTCGGCGATCTTCTGCTCGGAGACCTCCATCATCGGGTTATGGGTCAGGCCGTCGCGCAGGGTGCTGCGGCCCAGGCTCATGCGGGCGCCGTGACTGATGAAGCCCCTGAGGCCGGGGAACACCTCCACGATGGCCTCCACCACGGCAGGATTCTTCACCAGCTCGCTCACCGGCGTATCCAGGGAAATGACCAGTTCCAGCGGCTCCGAGGGCTTGTATTCAAAGTGATACTTGCCGGCGGACAGGGTGGTCTTCACCTTGCCGCAGACGGGACAGACGTCGAAGCACAGCTCGGGGTGGGCGGCCTTCAGCTCGTCCATGTTGCCGTTGGGGAACAGGGCCACCGCCTCCGCGCCGAAGGGCACCTCGATGTCCCAGGTGAACTTGCCCTTGCCGATTTCCCAGGCCGACCCGATCCAGCCCATGGCGCTGTTGTAGCGGGCGCAGACCTTGGGCAGGGAATAATGGGGGTTGGGGTTCAGCAGGATCTTCCGGAAGCCCGGCGCGTCCTCCACGGGATTGATGCCCGCCACGTCGCGATACACCCACTCCATCACCGCGCCGTAGGCGTAGTGGTTCAGGCTGTTCATACCGGTGTCGGAGATCATGCCGTTCGGCAGCACGCTGTTCCAGCGCTCCCACACCGTGGTGGCGCCCATGTTGACCTCGTACAGCCAGCCGGGGTACTCCTCGTTCAGCAGCAGGCTGTAGGCCTGGTCGTTCAGACCCACGTGGGTCAGCGTGCGGTTCAGGTAGGCGGTGCCCACGAAGCCGGTGCGCAGCTTGCCGTCGGCGGCCTCCAGCTCCTGATTGAGCAGCTTCGCCAGCAGCGGGCGGTGCTCCTTCGGGGCGAAGCCCATGAACAGGGCGATGACATAGGCGGTCTGGGTGGTCTGGGCCATGCGGCCGTTGGGCGTGAAGTATTCCTTCTGAATGGCCTGATAGATCTCGTCCAGCTGCTTCGTGTAGCGCGCCACGTCCTCCTCATAGCCCAGCACCTTCGCGGCCTTCAGCAGCAGCGAGGTGGAGTAATAGTAGTAGCCGGTGGCGATGAAGAAGGGGTCGGTGCCGCCCATGACGGAGTTGTTCCGGGTGTCCAGCGCCAGCCAGTCGGCGAAGTGGAAGCCCACGTTCCAGAGGCGGCCGCTGTTGTTGGTCTCGTCGGTCTTTCGGATCCACTCCACCCACAGCTTCATGTTCTCATACTGCTCCTCCAGGAGCTTCTTGTCGCCGTAGAAGGTGTACACCGTCCAGGGGATGACGCAGGCCGCGTCCGCCCAGGCGCAGCTGCCATGGCCGGGCATGCCGAAGGTGGGGATGACGTGAGGCACGGCGCCGTCGATCTTGCGCTGCTCCAGCAGCATGTCGTGCATGAACTTGGCGTAGAACGCGGGAGAGTACATGTTGAAGCAGGCGGTGCCGGAGAAGGCCTGGGCGTCGCCGGTCCAGCCCATGCGCTCGTCGCGCTGGGGGCAGTCGGTGGGCACGTCCACGAAGTTGCCCCGCTGGCCCCACAGGGCGTTCAGCGCCAGGCGGTTGACTTTCTTGTTGCTGGTCTCCACAAATCCGGTGCGGGGGATGTCGGAATGGATCACGCAGCCGGTGAAGTCCTCCAGGCGCGGGTTCTCAAAGCCCTCCAGCTTCACATAGCGGAAGCCGTAGAAGGTGAAGTGGGGCCGCACGGTGCGCGTCTCGCCATCCGCCGTGTAGTGGTATTCCTCCTTGGCGGTGCGCAGGTTGTCGCGGTAATAGTTGCCGTGCTGCAGGATCTCGAAGTAGTACAGGCTCAGCTTGGTTCCCTTGGGCGCGCTGGTCTTGAACTCCAGGTAGCCGGTGATCTCCTGGCCCAGGTCCAGCACCGTCTCGCCGGCGGGGGTGGTGATGATCTCGGCGGGCTTCACGCGCTCCGTCACCACCACGGGCAGGGACAGCCGGTCGGACAACCGGTCGAAGCCGTATCCTTCCGTCTCGCGGACGGGGCAGGTTTTGGAAATATCGTAGGTGGCGTCGAAGATTTCGCCGTCGTAGATGTTGGAGAAGCGGGTCTGGCTCTCGGTGGCGCGCCAGGATTCGTCCGTGCCGATGACCTGGCTGGTGCCGTCGGCGTAGTCAATGCGGATCTCCGCCAGGGCCGCTTCCTTGTCGGCGTAGACGTGAACCGCGCCCTGGAAGCCGAAGCGGCCGATGGCCCAGCCGTCGCCCAGCTTGAGGCACAGGGTGTTTTCGCCGGCCCTGAAGGCGGCGGTGAGGTCGTAGGTCTGAACCTGCAGCCACTGGTCGTAGGCGTTGCAGTAGGGAGCCAGCAGCTCCTCGCTGATCTTCTCGCCGTTGACCTCCAGCTCATACACGCCGATGGCCGTCACATAGGCCCGGGCGGAGGCCACGGGCTTTCCGACGGTCACGCCGCGGCACAGGTTCATGGAGCCCTCCACGTCGGAGGTGATCCAGCGGGCCTGCCAGGGCTCGTTCATCTTGCCGGTTTCAAACCAGGCGACGTCGCTCTGGGCGAAATCGCCGTTGTCGGCCCAGACGCAAACCTGCCAGTAATAGCGGGTGCGGGGCTCCAGCGCCAGGTCGGGCACGAAGGACAGGCTGTCGATGGACTCGCACCGGCCGGTATCCACCACCGGCTCGCTCAGATCGGCGCGCTTCGAGATGACGATTTGCGCCGCGCTCTGCTTCTTGCCTTCCGTTTCGTCCACCTTGTAGCTCAAGCGCACCGGCTCGAGCTTGTAACCGAGGGGATTCTCGATCTGATTGGCCTTCAAGTCAAAGATCCGCATAGAATGATAACCTCCTGTCGGCGTTTTTCGCCAGATTATGACATGATTAATTATATATTAAGCGGCGCGGCTTGTCAATGCCTTGGTCAGGACAGGCCGCAATAGGCGGGGGCGGGATAATCCCCTTCATAGCGCCGGCACAGCGCCATGAACGCCTTGGCCGAGGCGGTGAGGAATTTATCCCGGTGGTGGATGATGAAGAAGCTGCGCTTGAGGTCCAGCTCCGCCACCCGGACCGTGGTCACCAGCCCCCGCGCCCGCGCCGAGAGCACCATTCGCCGGGGCAGCACCGCGATGCCCAGCCCGTTGATCACGGCGTTCACCAGGGCGGTGGTGCTCATGGCCTCCCAGGCCGGCGAGGGGGAGAAGCCCGCCCGCTCCGCCGCCCGGTCGAACACCTCCCGGGTGCCGCTGCCGGGCTCCCGCAGCAGCAGGCGCTGCTTTGTGAACGCTTCCAAAGGCATGACCTGTCCCTCCCGCCATGGGCCATCCGCCGGGCAGACCACGCACAGCTCGTCCTCCATGTACGCTTCGGATACGATGGCCGGGTCATGGGCGACGCCCTCGATGAGGGCGAAATCCAGTTCGTTGGCCAGCAGCTTCTTCTCCAGCCGGTCGGTCTGCTCCACCAGCACCCGCACCTCCGTTTCGGGATACTGCTCCGCGAAGGCGCGCACGTAGTTCGGCATTAGCTGGGATCCGATGGTGATGCTGGCCCCGACGCGCAGCAGGCCCTTCGCGTCCCAGTCGCGCAGGCCCCGCTCCATATCCTCGAACAGGTCGGAAATGTGGATGGCGTAGCGCAGGAAATTCTGCCCCGCCTCGGTGATTTGCAGCCGTTTGCCCATGCGATCGAACAGGCGCACGCCGTAGTATTGCTCCAGCTCCTTGATGGCCAGGCTCACCGCCGGCTGGGTCATGTGCAACGCCTCGGCCGCCCTGGTGGAGTTGTATCCCGCCGCGCACACCGCGCGGAAGATGATCATGTGGCGTAGGGTCATGGTGGGCTCCTTATACTGTTTTTCTTATTGATCCGATTAAATTATATTACTTCCCTTATTGAATTGCAAGCGGTAATATGAGTGTAGAGAGGGAATGTGATTCTATGAAGATCGATAAGAGCGTCTACACCCAGCTGTTCCTGTCCACGTTCAAGCTCAGCGCCTGCACCTTTGGCGGGGGCTTTGTCATCATTCCGCTGATGCGCAAGCGGTTTGTGGAGGAGCTTCATTGGATCGACGAGCAGGAGATGCTGAACCTGACGGCCATCGCCCAGTCCTCGCCGGGGCCCATCGCGGTGACGGCTATCAGGTGGCGGGCATGGCGGGGGCGCTGCTGACGGTGCTGGGTACGGTCCTGCCGCCGCTGGTGATCATCTCCATTGTGTCGCTGTTCTACCAGGCGTTCCGGGAGAGCGTCGTGGCCAACTGGGCGCTGTCGGGCATGCTGTGCGGCGTGGCGGCGGTGGTGCTGGATGTGGTCATCAACATGGCCCAGGGCGTGATCCGGCAGAAGCGGATCCTGCCGCTGGTCATCATGGTCGCCTCGTTCGTGGCGCTGAGGTATTTCTCCGTCAACATTCTGGTCGTCATCCTGGCCTGCGCGCTGATCGGCGCGGCGGACACGCTTCGTCAGGAGAGGAGGCGGGCGGCATGATCCTGCTGAAATTGTTCTGGAGCTTTTTCCAGATCGGGCTGTTCAGCATCGGCGGCGGCTACGCGGCCATGCCCCTCATCCAGAATCAGGTGGTGGACATTCATCCCTGGCTGAGCATGGCCCAGTTTGCCGACATCATGGCCATCGCCGAGATGACCCCCGGCCCCATCGCCATCAACGCCGCCACCTTCGTGGGCATCCGCGTGGCGGGTCTGGTGGGCGCCATCGTGGCCACACTGGGCTGCGTGACCCCCTCCTGCGCCATCGTCATGGCGCTGGCCTTCGCGTATCACCGCTTCCGGGGCATGGGCATCGTTCAGGGCATCCTGGCGGCGCTGCGCCCGGCCATGATCGCCATGATCGCCTCGGCGGGCCTGTCGCTGCTCATCATGGCGGTGTACGGCCAGCGGGCGCTGCCCGGCGACCTTCTCTCCTTTGACGGCGTGGCCGTGGCGATTTTCCTGGCGGGGTTCATCGCGCTGCGCCGGTGGAAGCCCAATCCGCTGTACGTGATGGCGGGTTCCGGCGTGCTGGGCGTCATCCTGTACGCCCTTTTGTGAATCGAATATGAAACGCGCCCGGCGGGATGGTCTCCTGCCGGGCGCGGTGTTTATCTATGCGGTTTTCAGCCGATGGAGGCGATGATCCTGGCCACGTCCGCCCGGGCGGAGGCGATGAATTCCTCGTTGAAGGCGTCAGCCTGCAGCGCCTTCACCACCCTGTCGATGACCTGCGCTGTGGCGATGAAGCCCTCGGCAGTCATGCCCTTGGTGGTCATGGCGGCGGTGCCCACGCGGACGCCGGAGGTGACCATGGGAGAGCGCTGCTCGTTGGGCACGCAGTTCTTGTTCAGCGTGATGTCGCACTCGTCCAGCGCGTTTTGAAGCGCCTTGCCGGTTACGTTCTGCCGGGTCAGGTCGACGAGGAACAGGTGGTTGTCGGTGCCGCCGGTCACCAGGTCGTAGCCCAGGCGCACGAACTCGCCCGCCATGGCCTTGCAGTTGGAAACCACGTTCCGGATGTAGGTGGTGAACGCCGGGTCGCAGGCCTCCACTGCGGCGACGGCCTTGGCGGCGATGATGTGCTCCAGCGGGCCGCCCTGATTGCCGGGGAACACGGCACTGTCCACCTTCTTGGCCAGCTCGCTCTTGCAGAAGATCAGGCCGCCCCGGGGGCCGCGCAGGGTCTTGTGGGTGGTGGTGGTGATGATGTCGCATCCGGCCTCGAAGGGAGAGGGATGGCAGCCCGCCGCCACCAGGCCCGCGATGTGGGCAATGTCCACCATGAGCAGCGCGCCCACCTCGTCCGCGATGGCGCGGAAGGCCTTGAAGTCGATCACCCGGGGATAGGCGCTGGCGCCGGCCAGGATCAGCTTGGGCTGACAGGCCAGGGCCTTTTCCCGCACGTCGTCCATGTTGATGAAGCCGTTGTCGTCGGTGTTGTAGAACACCACGTTGTATAGCTTGCCGGAGAAGTTCACGGGGGAGCCGTGGGTGAGGTGCGCGCCGTTGTCCAGGCTCATGGAGAGGATGGTGTCGCCGGGCTTGAGCACCGCCGCGTAGGCCGCGCCGTTGGCCTGGCTGCCGCTGTGGGGCTGAACGTTTACGTGGTAATCGGTGTGGAACACCTGCTTCCACTGCTGGCGGCACAGGTCTTCGATCTGGTCCACCACCGAGCAGCCGCCGTAGTAGCGCTTGCCCGGATAGCCCTCGGCGTATTTGTTGGTCAGGCAGGAGCCCGCCGCCCGGAGGACGTTTTCGCTCACGAAGTTTTCAGAGGCGATCAGTTCGATGGTCTTGGACTGGCGCGCTTTTTCCTGCTCAATGAGGTTGAAAATGGTCTGAATATCGCTCATGGGAAAACCGCCTTTCTCTGGATGTCGGGTTGCTGACGGACAATAGTTCATTCAGTTACGTTCCATTATAGCGGGGAATTTCAACGGTTTCCAGTCGGATTGAATAAATATTTATGCATTCTCTGTTAATCCGAAAAAGGCGCAATATGGGCTCAACCTTGCGAAAATGTAAGGTTAAAGTCACCCAATCGAAAGGTTGGCGTGTTATGCTGTATGCAGAAAGGCGATCAACACCAACACAGGAGGACAACACGATGGACGAGATCATTCGCTGCGAGGGCCTTCAAAAGGTGTATCAGATGGGCGAAAACAAGGTCTACGCGCTGCGAGGCGTGACGACGGCCTTTGAAAAGGGCGGCTTTACCGCCGTCACCGGTCCCAGCGGCTCCGGCAAATCCACGCTTCTGCACCTGCTGAGCGGGCTGGATCGGCCCACCGCCGGCAAGGTGTTCTATCAGGGAGCCGACCTTTACCAATATGGCGACAATCAGCTCTCCGTGCTGCGCCGCCGCCGGTTCGGCTTCGTCTTCCAGAATTACAACCTGGTGAAGGAGCTCACCGGCATGGAGAACATCCTCCTGCCCGTGATGCTGGACAACCGCAAGCCAGACCGAAGGTATCTGGATCAGGTGATCGAGCTTCTGCGCATCGGCGACCGGGTGAATCACCTGCCCGGTGCCATGAGCGGCGGCCAGCAGCAGCGCGTGTCCATCGCCCGGGCGCTGGCCAACAAGCCCGCCGTGCTCTTCGCCGACGAGCCCACCGGCAATCTGGACATGAAGACCGGCCGCGAGGTGCTCTCCCTGATGCAGCGAACCAGCCGCGAACTGGGCATCACCCTGATCCTGGTGACCCACGATCTGAACGTGGCGGAGCAGGCCGAGCGGGTGCTCTACATCGAGGACGGGCAGATCGAAAAGGATCTGTGAGAAAGGCGGTTGAGCGGGATGAAAAACGCCAGGAAATATCAATCCGCCGTGCCGCGCCTCACGGTGAACCACATCGCGGCGGCGATGCTGAAAAGCGGAGGGAAAGCGTGGCGCGGCCTGGCCGTGGGCGTGTTTCTGTCGCTGTTCCTCATCAGCGCCATGGTGATGAGCGTGCAGGGCGTGACGCAGGCGGCGAAGGAGCGCGTGGCCCAGAAGCTGGGCTACGAGGAGTGCATGCTGATCGACTATCCCGAGATGACCGACGTCCAGCTGCGGGAGAGCGGCCGGTTTGACCAAATCGGCCATGTGTTCGTGGCGGCGAAGCTGGCGGAGGGGGAGCGCTATTTCGGCTGGTACGACGACACCGCCGCGACGCTGCTGAACCGCCAGGTGATGGAGGGTCGGCTGCCCCAGGCGGCGGGGGAAATCGCCGTGGATCAGGGCCTGCTGGAATACCTGCGCACCGACGCGGCGGTGGGCGATCAGATCGCGCTGAACCTGACCCCCATCGACGGCTTTGCCGAGGCGAGAACCTGTACCCTGGTGGGCATACTGGCGGATCAGCCGCTGGACGTGAACAAATGGGGCAGCTTCGGCGATCGGGTGATGCACTTCCCCAGCATCGTCGCCGCGGCGGAGGGCAACGGCTTTTCCAGCGGCCGGCTGGCGGTCCATCGGGTGATGACGCTGGCCCGGGGCGTCAGCATGGGCTCGGTGATGAAGAACAACTGGGAACAATACGGGGAATGTATGTTCTGCATAGATGAGCTGGGCAACCTGGCGCACTGGTACAGCGGTATCGATGGCATCACGGCCTATCTGAACACCACGACGCTGCTGGTCATCCTGCTGGGCCTGTCGCTGGTGCTCAGCGCCGGCGTGGGCGTGGCCCAGGCCATGGAGAGCCAGCTGGCCCGGCGGCTGGAGGAAATCGGCATGCTGCGGGCGGTGGGAGCCACCCGGCGGCAGATTAGGCGGATCTTCGGGCGGCAGACCTGGCTGCTGGCCCTGGGCCTCGCGCCCTTCTCCGTCGCGCTGGGCTGCGGCTTTGCCTGGGGGCTGTCCCGGGCCTTCCCGGGCACAGTGGCGTTCCGGCCCACCTGGGGCGTGCTGGCGCCCATGCTGGCGCTGTCCATCCTCTGCGTGTGGCTGTCCTCCAGCCTGCCGCTGCGCCGGGCTGCCCGGGTGATGCCCATGAGCGTCATTCGGGACACGCGGCTTCTGCGCAAGGCGAAGCGGGTGAAGGGCCGCGAAGCCTTCCGGCCCGCTCTGCTGCTGTTGGAGAGACTGCGGGAGGGCGCCAACGGCGTGGGCTACGAAATCCACAACGAGGACGGCTTCAACTGGTTCCAGCCCACGTTTTCCGACGGCGACGCCGCGGGGCGCTTTCTGACAGAGGGCGATGTGAGCCAGCTGCGGGCGCTGCCTCACGTGAAGGACGTGGTCACCCGGCGGACCCTGAGCGTCAATCTGCTGATGGACGAGGTCACGGACTACCTGACCCTGTCCAACGAATACCTGGCGGAGGACGCGGACTGGACGTGGATGGGCTGGGCGGAGGAGAACGACGCCTACAGGGCGCGCGCGTCGCTGGTGCAGGAGTATCTGGGCACGGACAAGACGCTGGCGCAGCTTTCGCTCAGGGCCATGGCCATGACGCGGGAGATGGTCGGCGCGCTGGAGGGACTGGTGTCCGAGGGACGCGTCGATCTTGACGCGCTGGACGCGGGCCGAGAGGTGCTGGTGCTGGCTCCCACAGTGTGCCAGATGGAAAACGGCGAAGGCGCGACCCGCACGTCGGAGACCAACGCGCGCCGCTATTTCCGCAACTGGACGATGACCCATCGGTGGGAAAACGACGTGTTCCATGCCGGCGACACGCTGGATATGGTGCAGCTCATGGGGCGCAGCCCCGAGGAGCTGTTGGATGATTATATCGCCTACAGCGGCCTGGACGCCGCGCCGGAGGACTTTATGGCATGGATCGAGAGCTGCCAGCGGCGGGACGTCAGCGCGAAAATCGGCGCGGTACTGAAGGAAGGCCCCAGCGAGTACATGGACCCACTCGGCTTGCCCATCGGCACAGAATGTTGCCTCATCACCACGGAGAAGGGCATGCGCGCCATGGGGCTCTATCCCAGGACGATGGACTACGTGGCCATGTATCTGGACGGCGCGGTGGACGAGGAGACGGGGACGTACCTGAGCGGCCGCGTGAACGCCATCGCCGCACGGGCGGAGTCTGTCTATGTGTACGACGGCGTGGCCGCCGATCGCCGCCGCCGGGAGCAGCTCACCCAGACCACGCTGGCCTTCGCGGCCATGGCGCTCATGTTCTTCGCCGTCACGGTGGGGCTGGTGAGCGGCAACGCGTCACGGCGCATCCGGGCGGATCAGCGCATGATCGGCACGCTGCGGGCCGTGGGCGCGGATGAGCGCGTGCTGCTGAAGTGCTATGGCTCGCAGATTGGCGTGGGCCTGGCGGCGGGGCTTCTGACGGCGCTGGCCCTGGCGCTGGTCCTGTTCGCCCTGCCCAGCGGGCTGCCCATGGGGGCGAGGGCGCTGTCCGTCGGCGCGATGGTGGCGCTGGCGGGGCTGTGCCTGGCCTTCTGCGTGCTGGCCCTGCGAGTGAGCCTCAGGGAGACCATGGGAAAGAGCATCGTGGAAAACATCAGGGAGCTGTGATGGAAGGGCGTGAGGCGATCTATGAAAAGAGTGATTTTGCTCATCCTGTCCGTGAGCCTGCTGCTGTCCGCGCGGGCTTCGGCGGAGGCGTTCTTGCTGGATGAAAACCGGATTCTGCAGGGCATGGGCCGCTCCTGGCGGCAGGGATATGAGCCCACGGCGGAGGGCGGCTATGTGACCATTTGCCTGCCGCTGACCTCAGACAGCGCCAACGGCCGCCTGACCGCCACGCTCCTTTTGAACGACGAGGACGTATCGCCCTTCTCGACCCAAAAGCTGACGACGGAATGTTGGAAAAACGAGGGTTATTAC
>CADARO010000195.1:0-4608 GCA_902790345.1 uncultured Eubacteriales bacterium
GACGCTGCTCAGCTTCGTCATGATCAGGCCCATCATGGAGGTGCTCACGGCGTCCCGGGTGTTGGCTTCCCCCTTCAGCTCGGCGAAGGTGGCCAGGTCGTTCACCAGGGCGTCCAGCTCCTCCATGGCGGTGAGGATTTCCTCCACCGTGGCGGCGGTTTTCGGCTTGTCATCCAGGCTGGCGGCCAGGGCGTTGAAGCCGGCGCACTGTTCGTCCAGCCGGGTCATGTCCTCCTTGAATTTCGGGTCATCGAAGCCCTTGTAGAGTATGTCCAGAGACCATTCGCTGTTCACGGGTTCATTTCTCTCCTCTCATCCTGTCTTTGTCCGCGTGGAAATCCAGATAGCTCCCGTCCGGATAGGCGTATTCGCCCCGGTAGTTGGAGGCGTTGTAGGGCGGGAATTTCAGGGGGTGGTAGGTCTGGGGCCGGGGATTGTCCGCCTGGGTGTAGATCACCATGCGGTGATAATCCCACAGGATCAGCTCGTCCCGGCCGTCGCCGCAGAGATCCAGCGCCTCGCAGCAGAGGGTGGGGTGTCCGTCATCCGGGAAGGCCACCGCCCGCAGGCCCTGGCCGTTCAAAAGGCCGCCCTTTTGCGGGTCGCCGTTGGTGAGGATCAGCTCGGCGCCGTCCCCGTCCCAGTTCACCGGGGCGATGATGTTGCCGTTCATTTCGTTCTGCTTTTCCCAGATGGGCTCCCCGTTGCAGTCGTAGAGGAAGATGCCGCCCTGATGCCCCCAGAAATTGGTGACGCAGATCTCCAGCCCCGGCCGCTCCGGGCAGTAGTTCGCCACGGAGACCCGCTGGGCGTGGCCGATCATGTCCCGCTTCAGGATGTTGCCGTAGAAGTCGCCGATGAAGAAGCCCTGGGTGCCGGAGACGCAGGCGAAATACCCTTCCGGATCGTTCGGCTTCCAGCGGCCCGCCACGATCTCGTCGGTGTGATCCTCCGTGATGGGATAGTGCCAGAGCTCATGCCCGTCGCTGTCCAGCAGGCGATAGCCCACCAGCAGCTCGTCCTTCCCGTCGCCGTCCACGTCCACCGGCAGCGGGCAGTGGCCGGTGTTGGTGGGGCTCTTGTCGTGCCACAGGGTGTTCAGCTGGTCATCCAGCGCCCAGATCCGGCAGTAGCGGTCCTTGATGAGGATGTCCCGGGACCGCTCCAGCCCCCGCAGGTTGCAGATGCGGATGCCGTCCGGGTTCAGCCGGGCGAAGGCGTAGGTGTTGTAGGGCGCGCCGATGAGGCCCTCGTCCTCCTGATCGGCGATGGGGGTCTTCACCGCGCGCTTCACCGCGCCCGTGCGCCCGTCCAGCACGCGGATCTCGAAATCCCAGCCGCAGATGACCTCGTCCGCGCCGTCGCCGTCGATGTCGTACACCTGCAGCGCCATGTCCGCGGACACCTTGCCCAGCTCCTCCGCCTCGTCGGAGGGCTCGCCCAGCTGCCAGAGCACGTTGCCCTCCAGGTCGATGGCGGTGAGGCAGCTGATGAAGCCGTAGGCGTCCCGGCTCACCCGCCGCTGCATCTGCGCCAGCACAACCTGCCAGCTCCCGTCCCCCAGCAGGTGCCCGAAGCGCACCTGCCGGCTGGTGCCGAAGTTCTTCAGGTCGATGGTCTTCCACAGCTTCATGGCGGGATGTCGGGCCATTTCCGCCGCCTCCCGGGCTGCGCGCTCCGCCGCCCGGGCTTCGATGGCCGCCGCTTCCTCCGCCGTGACCCGGGCCTCGAAATCGGAGAACCGGGCGGGACAGTCCGCGGTGATGCCCGCCTTGCCGCCCCGGGCGACGATGGGGGTTCTGGCCTCAATGAGCAGCTGGCCGTCCACGTAGCAGCGCACCAGATCGCCCTCGCAGTCGGCGGCGAGGCGGTAGGTGTCGTCCGGGTTCTGTGGGAAGGCCGCCCGGCCCAGGGGATGCAGCTCCTCCTTGTGGCGATAGGTGAGCGTGGCGACGCCTCCCTCCTCCAGCGCGAACACCAGCGTGTCGATGGAGTGGTTCAGGGAGAAGACCAGCCCCGCCATGCCCCGCAGGGACAGCCGCCGCAGCGACACCGACACCTCGGCGTTTCGCCAGAAGGGCGAGCCGGTCTCCAGGGTGGGAAAGATACGATGGGGCCGGTTCTTCTCCACCCGCATGCACTCCATGGCGTGGCGGCCGTCCTTCTCGGTGACGAGCCAGGTGGGGCCGGTGCCGTTCCAGGTGTAGTTGCACACCTGATCCAGCCAGCGGCCGTGATAGCCCTTTTCGGTCACATACTGGTATTCCCCCATGGCCGTGTGGTCCGGGTCGTAGGGAAAGGCCCCGATGGGAAAATCCATAAAGTCCTCATGGCACAGGATGTGGTCTTTCATGCGATTCCTTTCAGGCCGTGCCGCCCTAGGGGCACAGCCGCTGACAGCAGCTCTTGTACTTCTTCCCGCTGCCGCAGGGGCAGGGGTCGTTGCGGGAGAGGCCCCGATATTTGCCCCGCTCCGCCTGAATCAGCGCCGCCATGATCTCAGTAGGCGTCTTTTTCTGGGCGGAAAGGCGCATGGCCTCCTTTAACAGGGGCACAGCGTAGGCGAAGTAGCGCTCCAGCCCTTCGCACAGGTAATACTGCCCCTTCTCCCCTTCCGGCGAGATGGCGAAGCGATCCTTGGGGCAGGCGCCGCCGCACAGGCTCAGCCAGGGGCAGGCGTGGCAGTGGGCGGTGAGGGCAGATCTTTTGGCCTCGCCGAATTCGGTGAGGCGCGCTCCGTCCACCAGGGCGGCCAGGCCGTCCTCCTGAATCGAGCCCACCCGGAATTCCGGCCGCACGAAGTGATCGCAGGCGAACACGCCGCCGTCCTTCTCCACGATGGGCACATGGCCGCAGGTCTTGCGCAGCCAGCACAGGTTGGGCTCCTGACCGGAGAGGGCCAGTGCCGTCTCGCTGAACAGCTGCACCTCGGTCTTTCCCATGTCGTGGAAGACCCACTGGGCAAACACCTCCCGGAGGAACTCGCCGTACAGCGCCGGCGTCACGGATTCCGCCGTCACGCCCTCCCCTTCCCGCACCACGATGGGGATGAACTGCATCCAGCCGGTGTTCAGGTCCCGCAGGGCCTTATAGGCCGCTGCCCCGTGCCGGGCGGTCTCGGCGGTGACGGTGCACAGAAGATCCGGCTGTATGCCCCGCTTCTGCAGCCGCGCCACCGCGCTTTTGACCCGCTCGTAGGTGGGCTCGCCCCGGGTATCGGCGCGGAAGGCGTCGTGCAGGTCTTTGGTGCCGTCCAAGCTGAGGCCCACGTCGAACCGGGCCTCCGCCAGGAAATCGCACCATTCGTCGTCCAGCAGAAGGCCGTTGGTCTGCAGGCTGTTCCAGCACTCCCAGCCCTCGGGCAGATATTTCTTTTGCAGTGCCACCGCCTGGCGGTAGAAATCCAGCCCCGCCAGGGTGGGTTCGCCGCCGTGCCAGGTGAAGGAGATCACCGGGCCGGGCGCGGCGGCGATGTAGTCTTTGACCAGGCGTTCCAGCGTGTCGCCCGACATGACGCCCCCCGGCGCGCTGCCCGGGGCGTTAAGATAATAGCAGTACGAGCAGCGCATGTTGCAGGCCGAGCCCACGGGCTTGACCATCACCACGAAGGGCCGGGACACCTTGCTTTCTCCGCTCATGGCTTGAGGTGCCTGTCGAAGAAGTCCAATGTCTTGTTCCAGGAATCCATGGCGGCCTCCTGGCGATACATGGGCTTGTCGTAATACCAGATGCCGTGGCCCGCGCCGTCGTAGCGGTGGAACTCATAGTCCTTGCCGGCGGCCTTGAGCCGGGCCTCCAGGATGTCTACATCCTCACGCTTGGGGCTGAAATCCTCGTTGCCGAAGATGCCCAGCAGCGGGATTTTCAGCTGTTCGGTGTAGTCGATGGGGGCCACGGGCCGGGCGGGGTTCAGATCCTCGGGCTTGGCCACCACGCCGCCGCCCCAGCAGTCCACCGCCGCGTCGAAGCCCTCCACCGTACAGGCGGCCAGGAAGGCATGGCGGCCGCCGGAGCACATGCCGATGACGCCAGTCTTGCCGTTTGAATTGGGCTGGGCCCTCAGGAAGTCCAGGCAACCCTTGGCGTCACCCATGACGCTGTCGTCGTGCACCATGCCCTGCTCCCTCATGCGGGCGGAGACCTCGGTGGGCTTGCCGAAGCCGAAGTCCTGATAGATGTCCGGGCAGAGCACGCTGTAACCATGCTCGGTGAAGCGGCGGCTGGTCTCGCGGCACCACTCGTCCCAGCCGGGCATGTGCGGGATGAGCACGATGCCGGGGTGGGCTCCCCCGCCCAGCGGACGGGACCAGTAGGCGTGGATGTCCTTGCCCTCGTGTCCCTTGATGGAGACGGTCTCGGCGATCATGCCGGAATAGGCGTCGGTCTGAAAGTCATTCCACATGTGTTTCCCTCCCTGCATATATTTATTCACACTGATTATAACAGATATTCCCCCGCCGCGCCAGCCCTTGTGGAAGAAAAGCCGCGTTTTACCCTCCCTTTCCCAAATCAACCTTGCGCCGGCCAATATTTCATGATAGAATACAACCATTTTATACCATGAATACGGAGGAGACAGCCGTGGCACGATCGAACATGGACATGACA
>CADARO010000195.1:4621-8570 GCA_902790345.1 uncultured Eubacteriales bacterium
GGCCACCGGCGCGCTGATCAACCTGCTGATCAATCTCTTCATGGGCCTGTCGGTGGGCACCAACGTGCTGACCGCCCAGTATCTGGGCGCGGGGCAGCACAAGGACCTCAAGGAGACGGTGCATACCTCCATCGTCTCCAGCGCGCTGTTCGGCGTGATCCTGGTGGCGCTGGGGTTCATCCTGGCCCGGCCTATGCTGAACATGATGGGCTCCCCGGCGGACGTGATCGACCTGTCCGAACTGTACATCCGCATCTACTTCCTGGGCATGCCCTCCCTGATGGTGTACAACTACGGCTCGGCCATCCTGCGGGCGGTGGGCGACACCAAGCGGCCGCTGGTGTTCATGATGATCTCCGGCGTGATCAACGTGGGGCTGAACCTGCTGCTGGTGATCGTGTTCAGGATGGGCGTGGCGGGTGTGGCCATCGCCACGGTGGCGTCGGAGACGGTGTCCGCCGTGCTGGTGCTGGGCTGCCTCATGAAGGCGGAGGACGCCTGGCGCTTCCAGTGGAAGGACGCCCGCATCACCTGGGAAAAGCTGGGCCACATGACCCGCATCGGCCTGCCGGCGGGCCTGCAGGGAGCGTCCTTCGCCATCTCCAACATCCTCATCCAGTCCTCCATCAACTCCTTCGGCTCAGTCACCATGGCGGGCAACGCCGCCGCCGCCAACGTGGAGGGCTTCTGCTACGTGGCCATGGATTCCTTCTCCCAGGCGGCCATCAGCTTCACCGGGCAGAACTACGGCGCGAAGGAATACCGCCGCATTGACAAGGTGTTCATCTACGCCCTCATCCTGGGCACCGCCTCGGGCATCCTGTTCGGCGTGCCGGCGTATCTGTTCGGCGGGAAGCTGCTGAGCATCTTCTCCACCGACCCGGCGGTGATCGACGTGGGGCTGCTGCGCATGGGCATCATCTGCGTGACCCAGTTCACCAGCATCTGGATGAACGCACCGGGCAATGTGTGCCGCGCCATGGGGCGCTCCCTGTTCCCCATGGTGAACATCATCTCCAGCGTGTGCGTGTTCCGCGTGGTCTGGATCCTCACCGTGTTCGCGGCGGAGCGGTCGCTGGCCATCCTGTATATGTCCTACCCCATCTCCTGGATTCTGGCCGCCATCGCGGGCACGATCTACTATCTTTATGTGCGGAAAAAGAACCTGGAGGGGATGGAAGCGGCGTGAAAATTGAAATGGGGAATGGGGAATTCCAGTTTGATCTCAGGATTGCGACCCCTCCGCCTCGCTATGCTCGGCACCTCCCCTGAAAGGGGAGGCAACGATCCACGCGGCAATATAGGAGAGCCTTCCCCCTCTCGTCCCTCCCCCATTGCGCATTGCGAATTGCGAATTGCGCATTGATTTGAAAAAATTACCTGCCGTTCGCGGGCAATGCGCTTGATTTACAGATATATATCCAGTATAATAAAAGAAGACCGATCCATCGCGTTCGGCAAATCATTACTGGAGGTAAGAACATGAAGAAGCTCCTTTCCATCGTCCTGGTGCTCTGTCTGGCGCTGGCGCTGGCCGTTCCGGCCATGGCCGAGAGCAAGACCGTCAAGATCGGCATGGTGACCGACGTCGGCGGCGTGAACGACAAGTCCTTCAACCAGACCTCCTGGGAAGGCCTGCAGGCGCTGGCCGCCGAGGACCCCACCTTCGAAGTCAACTACCTGGAGAGCAAGACCGACGCTGACTATCAGACCAACATCAACACCTTCATCGACGAAGGCTACGACCTGATCATCTGCGTGGGCTACATGCTGGCCGACGCCACCAAGGAAGCCGCCGAGGACAACCCCGAGCAGATGTTCGCCATCATCGACGACGCCTCCATCGACCTGCCCAACGTGGCTTGCCTGATGTTCGCTCAGGAGCAGGCCTCCTACCTGGTGGGCCTGGTTGCCGGCAGCGTCACCGAGAGCAAGACCGTGGGCTATGTGCAGGGCATGGTGTCCGACAGCATGAACCTGTTCGGCATCGGCTACATCACCGGCGTCAAGGAAGCCTGCCCGGAAGCCACCGTGCTGCAGTATAACGCCAACGCCTTCGGCGACATCGCCGGCGGCTCCACCGCGGCCATGGACATGATCACCAACGGCGCGGACGTCATCTATCACGCGGCGGGCGGCACCGGCATCGGCGTCATCAACGCCTGCGACGAGAAGGGCATCTGGGCCATCGGCGTTGACACCGACCAGTCCATCCTGGCCCCCGAGCACGTGATCACCTCCGCCATGAAGCGCGTTGACACCGCCTTTCAGGACATCTCCAAGGCCGTGGCGGCCGGCGAGTTCACCCCCGGCATCCACATGTATGACCTGTCCAACGGCGGCGTCGACCTGGCGCCCACCCGTGACCACATCCCCGCTGAGGTGCTGGAGCTGGTTGAGAACGCGAAGGCCGCCATCATCGCCGGCGAGAAGACCGTTCCCACCACCGTGGCCGAGTGCCCCGACTTCACCCTGGCCGACTGATCCCAGTCGCAATGAAAAAGAAGCTGCCCTCGCGGCGGCTTCTTTTTTGTCCCCTTCCTCGACATAAATATTACAAATAATATTGACACAGTCACACTTTCGTCATATAATCTTCATATGAAAGAAGGTGTTTGCATGAAAAGGCTGATGTGCGCACTGCTGGCGCTGTGTCTGCTGATGAGCGGGCTGGCGCTGGCCGACGAAAAAACCTACACGACCCTGAGCTACGGCATGAAGGACACCGACGCCACCGCCCCGGCGGTCAGGGCGCTGCAGGATCGGCTCAAAGCGCTGGGCTATATGGACAAATCAGTCCCCACCACCGGCGGCTACTGGAGCGCCACGGCAACGGCGCTGGCGCTGTTTCAGCGCGCGGCGGGGCTCACCGTGAACGGCAAGCTGGCCTCCGCCGAGGCGCAGAAGGCCCTCTTTGCCGCCGACGCCCCCGCAAAGGCCGGCTCGCAGTCGGCCTCGCAGGACGCGCTGAAATACGGCGACCGGAGCCCGCAGGTGAGTGCTCTGCAGCGCCGGCTCATCGAGTTGGGCTACCTCAAGGACAAGGCGGACGGGGACTACGGCCCCAACACCGCCAAAGCCGTGGCCGCCTTCCAGCAGGCACGCGGGCTCACCGTGAACGGCAACCTGGCCTCCGCTGAGACCATCGCCGCCCTGAACGCCGCCGCCCAACCTGCCGCCACCACCGCTCCCACGGCGACCGCCGCCCCCGCCGACATCAAGTACGGCACCCGGAGCGCGGCTGTGGCCGCTATGCAGCGCCGCCTCAGGGAACTGGGCTATTTGAAGGACGCCGCAGACGGGGTCTATGGCCGGAACACGGCCAACGCCGTGGCCGCCTTCCAGCGGGACAACGGCCTGCCGGTGAACGGCAACGCGGCCTCCGCCGCCATGCTGGCCGCGCTGAGCCGGGCCACCGCCGCGCCCACGGCCGTGCCCACCGCCGCGCCCACGCCCACCGCGTCTCACGGCTGACATCAAGTACCGCGACAAGGGCAGTCAGGTGGCCGCCATGCAGCGCCGCCTCAAGGAGCTTGGCTATTTGAAGGACGCGGCCGACGGCGTCTACGGACAGAACACCGCCAAGGCCGTGTCCGCCTTTCAGCAGGCCGTGGGCATGACGGTGAACGGCAACCTGGCCTCCGCCGCCATGCTGGCCGCGCTGAACAGCGACGCCGCCGTGCCCGCCGGGCAGGCGGACATCCGCTATAAGGATCGGGGCAGCCAGGTGGCCGCCATGCAGCGCCGCCTCATGGAGCTGGGCTATTTGAAGGGCCCGGCGGACGGGGACTACGGCCCCGCCACCGCCAAGGCCGTGGCCTCCTTCCAGCAGGCCATCGGCATGACGGTAAACGGCAACGCGGCCTCCGCCGCCATGCTGGCCGCGCTGAGCCGGGCCACCGCCGCGCCCACGGCCGTGCCCACCGCCGCGCCCACGCCCACCGCGTCT
>CADARO010000196.1 GCA_902790345.1 uncultured Eubacteriales bacterium
GGGCGACGCCGTCACCGCCGGCGAATCCTTCTCCGACGTGGAATCCGTCAAGGCCGTCTCCGAGGTGTTCAGCCCCGTGACCGGCACCGTCGCCGAGATCAACGAGGAGCTGCTCGACAACCCCGCCCTGGTGAACGAGGATCCCTACGGCGCGTGGCTCATCAAGGTGTCCGAGCCCGGCGAGACAGAGGAACTGCTGGACGCCGCCGCCTACGAGGCCGTCTGCGCCGCCGAGGAGGCCGAATAATATGGCCAGCTACATCCCCTCCACCGCTGAGGAGCGGCAGGCGATGCTGGAGGCCATCGGTCTCAAGACCGTCGAAGACCTCTACGCCGCCGTGCCCGCCTCGGCGAAGCTCGAAAAGCTGAACCTGCCGGACGGCCTCACCGAGTTCGAGGCCGCCGCCGCGATCGAAGCCCTCGCGGAAAAGAACCGCCGCTACCGGAGCATCTTCCGGGGCGCGGGCTCCTATGACCACTACATCCCCGCCATCGTCAAGACCGTCACCTCCAAGGAGGAGTTCGTCACGGCTTACACGCCCTATCAGGCGGAGATCAGCCAGGGCGTGCTGCAATCCATCTTTGAATATCAGACCCAGATCTGCGAGCTGACCGGCATGGACGTGTCCAACGCCTCCGTGTACGACGGCGCGGTGGCCGCGGCGGAGGCGGTCATGATGTGCCAGGAGCGCAAAAAGAGTGGCGTGCTCCTGTCGGATACCGTGGATCCCCAGGTGCTCAGCGTGGTGCGCACCTACTGCGAGAGCCGGAACGTGCCCGTGACGGTGCTGCCTTCCACGGATTACGCCCTGAACCCCGACACCCTGCGGGCGGCCCTCAGCGACACGTCCGCCTGCGTGTATGTCCAGAGCCCGAACTTCTACGGCGTGCTGGAGGACGTGGACGCCCTCGTCGCCCTGGCCCACGAGGCCGGCGCGAAGGTCATCATGGCCGCCAATCCCATCTCGCTGGGCCTGCTGAAGACCCCCGGTGAGTATGGCGCGGACATCGCCGTGTGCGAAGGTCAGCCCCTGGGCATGCCGCTGAGCTTCGGCGGCCCCTATCTGGGCGTCATGGCCTGCAAGGCCGCCATGATGCGCAAACTGCCCGGCCGCATCGTGGGCCAGACCACCGACAGCCAGGGTCGGCGCTGCTTTGTGCTGACCCTGCAGGCCCGGGAGCAGCACATTCGCCGGGAGAAGGCTTCCTCCAACATCTGCTCCAACGAGGCGCTGTGCGCCATGACCGCGTCGGTCTATCTGGCCGCCGTGGGGCCGGAGGGCCTCAGGCGGGCGGCGGAAAACTCCGCGGCTCACGCCCATTACCTGGCCGGGCTGCTGAATGACATTCCCGGCTTTGAGTTGAAGACGAAGCGGCCCTTCTTCCATGAATTCGTCACGGCCTGCCCCGTGCCCGCCGCGACGCTGCAGGCACGCTTAGACAAAGAAGGCATACTGGGCGGCCTGCCGGTGGAGGGCGGCATCCTCTGGTGCTGCACCGAGAAGAACACCCGGGGCCAGATCGAGCGCCTGGCGGCAATTTGCAGGGAGGTGAGCGGGAAATGAAGCTCTTGTTTGAACGGAGTCGGCCCGGACGCGGCCAGAACCTGATTCCCGCGTGCGACGTGCCCGCCTGTGCCTTTGACGCCGCGCGGCTGCGCGAAAAGGCGCCCCGTCTGCCGGAGATCTCCGAAGTGGACCTGGGCCGCCATTACACCGAATTGGCCAAACAGACCCACGGCGTGAACGACGGCTTTTACCCCCTGGGCTCCTGCACCATGAAATACAATCCCCGGATCAACGAGGAAATGGCGGGTCTGCCCGGCTTCACGGGCATCCATCCCCTGCAGGGCGAGGAGACCGTTCAGGGCTGTCTGGAGGTGCTGAGCCGGCTGGAAGCGCTGCTCTGCGAGATCACGGGCATGGACGGCATGACCTTCCAGCCCGCCGCCGGCGCTCACGGCGAATACACGGGCCTGCTGCTCATCCGCCGCTATCATCAGTCCCGGGGCGACGCGGCCCGCACGAAGATCATCGTGCCCGATTCCGCCCATGGCACCAACCCGGCCTCGGCGGTGATGGCGGGCTTCTCCGTGGTTTCCATTCCCTCCAACGCCCAGGGCGGCGTGGATCTGGACGCCCTGAAGGCGGCGGTGGGGCCGGACACGGCGGGCCTCATGCTCACCAACCCCAACACGCTGGGCCTGTTCGATCCCAACATCCTGGAGATCACCGAGATCGTGCACCAGGCCGGCGGCCTGTGCTATTATGACGGCGCGAATCTGAACGCGGTCATGGGCCGCGTGCGCCCCGGCGACATGGGCTTCGACTGCGTGCATCTGAACCTGCACAAGACCTTCTCCACGCCCCATGGCGGCGGTGGCCCGGGCAGCGGCCCCGTGGGCTGCAAGGCGTTCCTGGCTCAGTTCCTGCCGGAGCCCCGCGTGTGCCGGGAGGAGGGCGCGTATCATTTCTATGCGCCCGAGCATACCATGGGGAAGGTGCGCTCCTTCTACGGCAACTTCCTGGTGGCGGTGAGGGCGCTGACCTACATCCTCATTCTGGGCAGGGAAGGCATTCCGGAGGCTTCCGCCGGCGCGGTGCTGAACGCCAATTACCTGATGCACCGGCTGAAGGGCGCTTACGACATGGCCTACGATACCGTGTGCATGCATGAATTCGTGATGACCCTGGAGCGGCTGAAGCACGAGACGGGCGTCTCCGCCATGGACGTGGCCAAGCGCCTGCTGGATTTCGGCATGCATCCGCCCACGATGTACTTCCCCCTGATCGTCCACGAGGCGCTGATGGTGGAGCCCACGGAGACCGAAAGCCGCGAGACCCTGGACGAGGCGGCGGAGGTCTTCCTGAGCATTCTGGAGGAAGCCCGGTCCAATCCTGAGAGCCTGCACGCCGCGCCGCATAGCTGCCCCATCGGGCGGCCGGACGAGGTGGCCGCGGCCCGCACGCCGGTGCTTCGCTACGATTTCAATCAATAAAACAAGTCAGGCGGGGCTCTCAGAGCCCCGCCGAGGGTATTTTGGCATGAATGTGTGTGAGATTTGTCCCGGCGTGTTCCACATAGAGGAAGACTATCGGGTCTACTGCACCCTGGTGGCGGGCGAAAAAAGCGCGCTCCTCTGGGACACCGGCATGGGCAGGAAAAACCTGAAGGCGTTCATCGAGGCAAGGCTTGCCCTGCCGTATCGCGTGCTGAACAGCCACGGCCACGCCGATCATATCGGCGGCAACGCGCGCTTCGGGGCGGTGTGCCTGGCCCGGGAGGACTGGCCGCTGCTGCCGTCCGCGCCGGAGTACGCTCTCAATGATCTCCCGGTGGGCATTCGCTTCGAGCTGGGCGGCCTGACGGCGGAATGTGTGAGCCTGGCGGGCCACACCAGGGGCTCTCGCGGCCTGCTGCTGCGGGAACGCCGCCTGTTGCTGGCGGGAGACGCCCTGAATCCGCGCATGCAGCTGCTTGGCCCGGAGCCGGACAGCCTGGAAGCGCTTGGCGGGACGCTGCGCACGGTGCTCGACCTGCCGTTTGACGGATTCCTGACCAGCCATGCCCCCGGCGTGCTGGACAAAGCGCAGGCCGAAGCCCATCTGCGCCATTTGGAGGCCTTTGATCCCGACGCTCTGCGGCCTGTCCGCCTGGCGGGGGAGACCGTGTGGCGCGGCGAATGGCGGCGGGGCGTATGGCGCTCGGTCTTTATGCTGAGCGAGGCCGCCCGACAGGGCTTCGCGGCGCGGTGAGTCAGCAGCCCTTGCGCCCGCTCTTGTGATCCTCGATGGAGCAGGCCATGGGGGAGCCGTATTCGATCAGCCCCGCGTCCGCCGGGTCGATGGAGATCCGGCCGTCCTCAAACACGAAGGCGGGCACGCCCACGTCGCCGATTTCCTTGCAGTGGTCGAAGACGGGGCTGGTATCCCGCAGCCTCATAAAGGCGCTCAGGTATCGGATGTGTTCGCCGATGTTGATGTACTCAAATTCGTCCTCCCGCCCGGCGATCTGCTCGTGAATGTAGTCGCAGTAGGGGCAGGTGGGCATCCCGTAGATCTTGATCATTTCTCTCAGCTCCCTTCGACGCTTTAGTGGATTGATAAAGGCTTTCGTTCATCAGCCGTTCCAAAAAGAGTATAGCATATTGCGCCGGGCTTGGCAAGGCGGCCGGTCTTCTCAGGGACCGCTGTTTTTGCGCGTGTCCCTGTGCGGCGTGACGTCATTCATCATAAAAATGGGCGAATTATCATGTTTTTTACCTTGATTTTCGCGTCTCTTCACGATACGATGGACTCAGGACGAAATGGAGGCGCGTTTCGCGCGACGGATTTTTCGCGTCAGGAGGGGAGAAGCATGAGGGCGGCTGGAACGATTCATCCGCACGGCGGCAGCAGGCGGCGGCATTTCATGGCCTCCGTGCGCAAGCACAAGCTGCATCTCGTCATGCTGATCCCGGTGATGGCGCAGTTCATCATCTTCAAGTACGGCCCGCTGTACGGCGTGACCCTGGCCTTCAAGGAATTCCGGCTTTTGCAGGGCATCACGGGCAGCCCTTGGGTGGGCCTGGCGAAT
>CADARO010000197.1 GCA_902790345.1 uncultured Eubacteriales bacterium
GTCAATAGCCTTCACACCCAGCTCGTCCAGATCCATCTCACCGTTGGAGATGGCCAGGCCGTTCTTGCTGTACTGGCCGTAGTCGATCATGTAAACGCTGGAGACGTTGGGGTCCACCAGGCGCTTCATGCTGTAGACGTAGTCGCCGGCGGTGACGGGCTTGCCGTCGGACCACTTCGCGTCCTCGCGGAGATGGAAGGTCCAGGTCAGGCCGTCCTCGGAGACATCGCGGCTGGTCGCGCCGGCCAGCTCGATGCTGGTCTCGGTGACGCGATACAGGCCCTCATAGAGCATGTTCATCAGGGACGCGCCGGTGGAACCGGCGTTCCAGTGGAGGTCCAGGCAGGGCTTGGTGCCCATGGCGATGGTCAGCACGTTTTCGCCTTCGGCGGAAGCGAACGGAACCACGCTGAGCAGAAGCAGCGCGCACAGGACGATGCTGAGCAGTTTCTTCATGTGAGTTTCCTCCTTAATGAATTTATTTCATGCGCTTTTCGCGCATAAAACCAAATGGAATCACCCGTTGATGTCCTTATACCGCAGGCAGGCGACCTTGTGTCCCCCGCCCAGATCCTCCACCTGGGGCGTCTGATGGCGGCAGGCCTCGGTGGCGTAGGGACAGCGCGTGGAGAACACGCAGCCGGTGGGCGGATTGATGGGACTGGGCACGTCGCCCTGCAGGATCTGCCGCTTGCGCGTGCGGCTGGTGTTTGGGTCGGGCACGGGAATGGCCGAGAGCAGCGCCTGGGTGTAGGGGTGCAGCGGATGCTCGTAGAGGTCCGCCGCCGTGTTGATCTCCATGACATGGCCCAGGTACATGACCACCACGGTTTTCGATATGTGCCGCACCACCGCCAGATCGTGCGCGATGAACAGATACGCCATGCCGATCTGCTGCTGCAGGTCCATCAGCATGTTGATGATCTGGGCCTGAATGGACACATCCAGCGCGGAGACCGGCTCGTCCAGCACCATGAACTCGGGCTTGATGACCATGGCCCGGGCGATTGAGATGCGCTGGCGCTGGCCGCCGGAGAACTCATGCGGGAAGCGGTTGAGCTGCTCGCTGTTGAGGCCCACCAGCTTCATCTGCTCCAGGATGCGCTCATAGCGCTCCCTGCGGTTCATCTTCGGATTGTGGATGTCCAGCGGCTCGCCCACGATATCCCCCACGCTCATGCGGGGGTCCAGCGAGGAATACGGATCCTGAAAGACCATTTGCATGCGCTGGCGGTAGGGCTTCATGTCGGCGGTGGTAATGTCGTCGCCGTCGAATATGATTTTTCCGCTGGTAGGCTGGTTGAAGCGCATGATGGTGCGCCCGATGGTGGATTTGCCGCAGCCGGACTCGCCCACCAGGCCCACCGTCTCGCCCTTCTTCACCTGGAAGGACACGCCGTCGACCGCCTTGACGAACTGCGTGCGAGACCCTTTCACCGGAAAATACGTCTTCAGGTCCTGTAATTCCAGAATAATATCGCTCATTGCCTTAGCTCCTTTGGGCGGTCAATCGTCCATTTCCAGAATGGTGCGCCAGCAGCGGGAAGCGTGCCCCGGCTTCATCTCGTACAGCTCCGGCCTGCGACCCAGGCACAGCTTCATGCACTGGTCGCAGCGGGAGGCGAAGGCGCAGCCCTCGGGCAGCATCATCAGGTCCACCGGCGTGCCGGTAATGGGATGCAGCCGCGACTGGCCAATGTTCTGAACCGATTCGGGCAGGCAGCGCATGAGGCCCTTCGTATAGGGATGCGCCGTCTCATAGAACAGGTCGTTGGTCGCGGCCGTCTCCATGATGTAGCTGCCGTACATGACGTTCACCCGGTCGCACAGGTCGGACACGATGCCCAGGTCGTGCGTGATGAGGATGATGGCCGTGTTGACCTGCTTCATCAGGTCGCGCATGAGCTCCAGGATCTGCGCCTGGATGGTCACATCCAGGGCCGTGGTGGGCTCGTCCGCGATCAGGATCGACGGATTGCACGCCAGCGCCATGGCGATCATGACGCGCTGGCGCATGCCGCCTGAGAACTCGTGGGGATACTGCTTGAGCCGCGTCTCCGGCTGGGGAATCGAGACCATGTCCAGCAGCTCCACCGCCCGCTTGCTGGCCGCCTCGCCCCGCAGGCCCATGTGCAGCTTCAGCGTTTCCTCCAGCTGGTTTCCGATGGTATAGAGGGGGTTCAGGCTCGTCATGGGATCCTGGAATATCATGGCGATGTCCTTGCCCCGGATCTTGTTGAATTCCTTGGTGGGGATGTCCATGATATCCCGGCCCTTGAGCCGGATGGAGCCGGATACCCGGGCCGTGTCGGGCAAAAGCCGCATGAGCGCTTTCGCCGTGACCGATTTGCCGGAGCCGGATTCGCCCACGATGCCCAGAACCTCGCCCTCGTGGAGCGTGAAGTTCACATGGCTCACCGCGTGAACGATGCCGGCGGGTGTCTTGAAATTGACGCTCAGGTCCTCGACCTGCAGAATGGTGTTTTTGCTTTCAGTACTCATATCCCACGCCTCCCCTGCCGGTCAGTTGCGCATCTTCGGGTCCAGCGCGTCTCTCAGCGCGTCGCCCAGGATGTTGAAGCAAAGGATGATCATGCTGATCAAAAACGCGGGATACAGCATGTTCTGCGGATAGCTGATGATGCCGTTGAGCGCCGTGTTCGCCATGGAGCCCAGGGACGGCATCGGCGCGGACACGCCCAATCCGATAAAGGACAGGAAGGACTCGGTCATGATCGCGCCGGGCACCACGCCGGTGGCGCTGATGATGATCACGCCGATGGAGTTGGGCAGCAGGTGCTTGGACAAGACCCACTTCGAGCGGGCGCCCATGGCTTCGGAGGCCAGCACGTATTCCTGGGAGCGGTTCATCAGCAGCGACGCGCGCACAGCCCGGGCCATGCCCAGCCAGTTGAACAGCGCCAGCACCAGGAAGATCGATATGAGGCCCGAGCCGAGGGTGGCCAGCCCGGAGAATGTGGGGTTGTTGAACAGCGACTCCAGCGGATCCCGCAGCACCACCGACAACAGGATGATGATCAGCATCGACGGGATGGTCATCATCAGGTCGACGAAGCGCATCATTAAGTTGTCGGCCAATCCTCCCACATACGCCGCGATGCCGCCATAGGTGATGCCGATCAGGCACACCAGCACCATGGTCACCACGCCCACCAGCAGCGAAATGCGCGTGCCGTACATCAGGCGGGTGAACTGGTCGCGGCCCAGGTTATCGGTTCCAAGCCAATGCTGCCAGCTGGGGCCCTGCCGCACGTCGCGCGACTGCCCCTTGTAGGTGTACGGGGAAAAGATCGGCCCGAAGATGGCCATCAGGATGATGATCGTGAGGATAAAGAACATCACGATGGCCAGCTTGTTGCGGCGGAAGCGGCGGAAGGCGTCCTTCCAATAGGTCACCGAGGGACGCATCTGGTCGATGCCCTCCTTCTCGGAAGACGACGCCAGCGCCAGATCCGCTTCTGAAATGTTGTATTGCTTCAGCTTATCAGGATTGTACTGCACAATTCATACCTCCTCGCCTGTCCGTTTCGCGGCCGATCAGAGCTTGATGCGCGGGTCGATGACGCCGTAGAGCAGGTCGACCACGTAATTGCACAGGATCAGGAGAACGCCGTAGAAGATCGTCGTGCCCATGATCAGGGGATAGTCGCGGGAGCTGATGGAGTTTACGAAGTACTTGCCCATGCCGTCGATGGCGAAGACCTTTTCCACCACGAAGGAGCCCGTCATAATGCCCGCGATGGTGGGACCGAGGGACGTGATGACCGGGATGATGGCGTTGCGCAGCGCGTGCTTGAACATGATCTTGCCGGTGGAGAGGCCCTTGGCCCGGGCCGTGAGGACGTAGTCCTGGGAAACCGCGTCCAGCATGGTGGTGCGCGTGAGGCGGCCCAGGTGGAACATGGGATACACCGCCATGCCGGCCACCGGCAGGATGTATGACTTCCAGCTGTCCAGATAGGCCACAGGCAGCAGCTTCAGCCAGGAGGCGAACACCAGCATCAGCACGATGGTCATGATGAAGCTGGGAATAGACACGAACAGCGACGAACAGAAGATGAAGGTCCGGTCAAACGCCGTGCCGTGCTTCATGGCGGCGAACACGCCCAGCGGAATGCCGATGACCAGCGCCACGCTCAGTGCCAGGAATCCCAGCTTGCCCGACGTGGGGAAGGAGCCCAGGATGACCTCCGTCACCGGATAGCCGGATTTGACCACCATCGAATACCCCAGATCGCCCTGGAACATGGCCTTCAGATAGCGCCAGTACTGAATCAGCAGCGGCTGGTCGTAGCCGTATTTGGCCAGCAGCCGCTCCGTGATCTTCGGGTTGACGTTCTCCCCGAGGAACGGGCCGCCCGGCACCATCTGCATCAGGAAAAACGTGAGCGTGATGACCAGGAAAATGGTTATGAGCGACGTGACCAGGCGTTGGAACTCCTCGTCGCCCTTCATGCCGATGCCGAACTCGCGCATGAGCTCGATCGCGCGGCCGTATCCGACAAGCTTGCTGTAGTTGAACACGGGCTCGGGCTCGGGGCGGCGCGGCGCCAACTGCCTTTGCCGCATTTTCCACCTCTAAAAAGGGCGTTCGAATTACTTGCCATTACCCTTGAAAGAGTCTTCGTATTTCTTTACGGGAACTTCTTGAAGGTGCTGTTCCGGCTGAAAAAAAGCAGCGAATATCCCATCCTGATATGTCTGAAGGCCGGAACAGGCGCCGCGAAAAAAGCTGACATGAACTTGCGCTTTGTCCAAAATCCATATATAATTGCGACTAAGATGATGTTTACCCAGTGCCTGACGGCGAACGGCTATCGCCTGTTTTTCGCGTGCGGCTGTACGTCACCCACCCCTGCGTGACGGCGGACGGGATCATGGGGAAGATGGGCCTGTAAGGAGGAGAACCACATGAAACAATACATCGTGGACGCCTTTACGCCGGAGCCCTTCGCGGGCAACCCGGCGGCGGTGTGCGTCATGGAGCGCTGGCCCTCGGAGGCCTGGATGATGAAGCTGGCCAGGGAGAACAACCTGTCGGAGACGGCGTTCATCGTCAAGGAGGAATCCGGCTACCACCTGCGCTGGTTCACGCCGGGCACGGAGGTGGAGCTGTGCGGCCACGCCACGCTGGCTTCATCCTATGTCATCCTGAATCACTATGAGCCGCAAAGCGATCAGGTGATCTTCAACACCCTCAGCGGCCCACTGACCGTGACGCGATTCGGCGGCCTGTACCGGATGGATTTCCCCACGTATGACCTCGCGGAAATCCCCGTGACGGACGACATGGCGCGGGCCTTCGGCGTGCGTCCGGTCAGGGCCGTGCTGGGGCTGGACCTGGTCTGCGTTTTTGACAACGAGGAGGATGTGCGGACCATGACGCCGGATCAGGCGCTGCTGGCTAAGCTGCCGGGCCGCATCCAGAACGCCACCGCCGCGGGCCGGGAGGCGGACTGTGTGTCCCGCAGCTTCTGCCCGAAGCTGGCAATCCCGGAGGATCCCGTGTGCGGTTCGGCCCACTGCCAGATCGCTGCGTACTGGGCCAACGTGCTGGGCAAGAAGACCATTCACGCCTATCAGGCATCCCGGCGCGGCGGGCATCTGACCTGTGAGCTGCTGGAAAATGACCGCATCGCCATCAGCGGCGAGGCGGCGCTGGTGGCGGTTGGGGAGATCGTGGCGAGGTTATAGAGAAGTACGGATTTAAGTAGTTTTCAAGTCATCACTTCAGCAAGGAGGCGCATCCCATGACCGCGTTCCAATCCCAAGATTTCCCCATCTTCGACCTCTTCAGCAAGCAGTGGGCCCTCGCCACGGCGGGCGACCCGTCCCACTACAACACCTGCACCATCAGCTGGGGCAGCCTGGGCACGCTCTGGGGCCGCTCCATTGCCACGGTGTACATCAACCCCGACCGCTACACCTGGGATTTCATCAAGGACATGGGCACCTTCACCGTGAGCTTCTTCCCGGCGGTGTACAAGCCGGCGCTGAGCTACCTGGGCGCGCACTCCGGCCGCGACGGCGACAAGATCGCCGAGGCGGGCCTGACGCCCAAGGCGCTGGCAGGTGGCGTGACCTTCGAGGAAGCGAACCTGACGTTCGTTTGCAAGAAGCTGTATCAGGCGCCCTTCCAGCGGGACGGCCTGGCGGACGAGATCAACAACGGCGTCTACGCCAATTGGCAGCCGCACTGGCTGTTCGTTGGGGAGATCGTCGAGGTGGAGGACAAACGGTAATTCAGTGGAAGCGTCATCACATTTTTAGTCGTTTTCTACTGGTAAAAATGACAAATATCTGCTATAATCAGATACTGTCAGACCGTCATACGAAAGACTTGAATCAATGCTGGTTTCCGTCTGGAACATAGCGTCTCGGCGACGTCTTTTCCGCCCTGGCTGTACTTCATTTCGGTCAACGACGCTTTGGCGCCGCCCCTCTCCGCTCAGCTTTGCCGGAACGAAAAACACTGGCCGTTTTGTCTGCATTCCGGAAGGAAATCAGCATAAAAAGAGAAGGCATTGTTTATGTTTGTTCATCTGGTAAGTTCCAGCCCGTTTACTCCTTTGGAAGCGATCATTCGGATCTTTGTTGCCGTCGTCATCGGCTGCGTTGTCGGCATTGAGCGCGAATACAAAAATCGGCCGGCCGGGCTGCGCACCCATGTGCTGGTCAGTCTCGGGGCCTGCATGATCGCTCTGATCGAGTGTATCTTCATGTTTAATGTCGACGATTCCACCACGGAACACATTACATACAATTTCGGGCGAATATCCGCTCAGGTTGTCAGTGGTATCGGCTTTCTGGGCGCCGGCACGATCTTCATGTCGGAGCGCAAGATCGGCGGGCTTACGACAGCGGCGTCTCTGTGGAATACCGCCTGTCTTGGCCTGGCAACGGGATATGGCTCAGCCTTATTGGCTGTGTCCTGGTTCTCGCGGTCCTGCTGAGCCTGCAAAAGATCATTCGGGTCAATTCACTCAAGCGCGTCGAGGTGCGGTTTATAAACCGGCAGGAAACCCTGCAGTACATCAACGAGTTCTTTGAAAATAATGGCATCAAGGTGCTCAATCTGGATTTTCATATTGAGACATCACCTGATAAAGGGATAAACAGCCAAAGCGTTTACACCAACATTTATACGCTTCATCTGCCCTCTTCTTTGAATTATACCGACGTCATCAATCATTTGGCCTCCTATTCGAACATCCAGGTCGTAAGGGCAACAAACACCTGACGCGGTCCTGCAGTCCCTGGGCCGGTTTCGGCTGAACCGGGAAAAGAAAAGCATCGGGGGATCAATCTCAAAATACATTGATTATGGAAAAAAGCCAAAGGAAGCCCCACCCATGATCCGCCCCATCATCCACGACCCGCTCTTCCTCGCGCAGAAATCCCAGCCCGCCACAGAGGCCGACCGGCAGGTCATCGCCGACCTTCTGGACACGCTGCGCGCGAACCTGGACCGCTGCGTGGGCATGGCGGCCAACATGATCGGCCCGCAGCGGGGAGTACGAAGCGGAGGAAGGCTGCCTGTCGCTGGCCGGCACCCTCAAAGCGAAGCGGTACAGGAAGATCACCGTGAGCTGGCAGGATCAGCGGTTCAGGCCGCAGACCGGCACCTTCGAGGGCTACACCGCGCAGATCATCCAGCATGAGGTGGATCACTGCGAGGGCGTGCTGATATAAAACAGGAGCACCACCATGAATTATGTCGGCAAAAAAGTATACCACAAGGCCCAATTCGGCAATGGCATAATCATAGCGCAGGACGAGAGCAACCGCGTCACGGTTCAATTTGACGCGCTCTCTGAGCCGAAGACCTTTCCCGCTCCTGCCTGTTTCACAACCTTTCTTCAGCTTCTGGACGAAACCGCCGCAAAACAAGCGGCGGATGAGGCACGCGCTCATGAGACGAGAGCCGCGACGCAGAAGGCTCTGAAGGAACAAGAGATGCAGCTGAGGATCTTTGAACGGCAGATTCAAAGCAGGCAGGGAAAAAGACAGGCTGATAATAAGGCCGTGGCCCCGCGTTATACGTCGCTGGATGACTTTTTCAATGATCAGGAGCGCCTGATCGTCTCTGAAATTGTCTACCTCAGGCAAAATGGCGGAAAGCGGCAGAAGATCGTAGACGGCGAAAAGGTCGAAGTCAAAGGCGGAATCTACATCTATTCTTTTGAAGCGGATTCCGAGCTGAACATACCCGACAATACGCAAATCTCCCTCTGGCAGAATGAAACGGAGATTCCCGCCGTTATCATAAACTGCGAAGAATTCACGCTGACCATTGCGACGGCCAGCTATCTTGGCGAAAAGGTTTCGGTGATTGAGTTTTCTGCCGAACCGTGGAAGCTGCTTCATTTCCTGACGGATCGGCTCAAATCGCTGCGGGCGGCCAACTCGCCGATTGCGGGTTCACTGATCCTTGACGGCCACAAAAAGATTCAATTTGACAAGCCCATTCTCACAGGACAGGAAAACGCCGTCGAAATGTCCCTTAGGCAGCCCATTACTTTCGTTTGGGGCCCGCCGGGGACAGGGAAAACACAGACGCTGGCCCAAATCGCGATTGAGCATATGAAGGCCGGACAGCGCGTTCTGATGCTGTCCTACAGCAATGTTTCCGTGGACGGCGCAATCAACCGTGTTTTTGATCTGTCCGATGTGAAAACACCCGGCCTCATGGTCCGCTATGGATACCCGCGTGACAAGGATTTGCTGCGCCATGAATTCCTGACATCCTATAATCTTGTGCTGTCGAAGCATCCTCAGCTCGTTCAGGAGAGAATCCGCCTCATTGAGGAAAGAAAGCGCAATCCCCGCACATCCCAGCGATTCGTCGATGCAGGTGTCCGCCTTTCCCAGATCAGAAAGCAGTTACAATCCGAAGAGCGAAAGCTGGTCGCGGAGGCAAAATTCATTGCGACGACCGTCTCCAAGGCCATAGCGGACAGCGTTCTCTATGAAGATCGATTTGATACCGTGATCTTTGACGAGGCCAGCATGGCCTATATCCCGCAGATCGTGTTTTCCGCTGGTTTGGCGGAGAAGCACTTCATCTGCATGGGGGATTTCTCCCAGCTGCCTCCGATTGTCCAGAGCGACAATGGCAGCGCGTTGAACGCGGATATTTTCCAGTTCTGCGGCATTACGGACGCCGTGCAAGCCGGGCATGGGCATCAGTGGCTTTGCATGCTGGACACGCAATACCGCATGCATCCGGATATTGCCGCCTTCTCCTGCAAGTATATGTATCACGGCCTGCTGAAAACCGCGTCTGGAATCAAGGAAAAGCGCCAGCCGATCGTCATGCAGCCGCCCATGCAGGGCAAAGCCATGGGCCTTTGTGATCTGAGCGGCATGATGTCTGTCTGCCTGAAAACGGCGGACCAGTCAAGAATCAACGTTTTGTCCGCCATGATTTCCATGGGACTTGCGCTTCGGGCCGCCGAGCGGTTCGACGTGGGCATCATATCGCC
>CADARO010000198.1 GCA_902790345.1 uncultured Eubacteriales bacterium
GTCAACGTGGCGCTCTAACCAGCTGAGCTATAATCCCTCACAGCGCCTATTATATGGAAAAGGATGCGTTTTGTCAATCCCCTTTCGGAAAAAACAGGCCGTCATGTTAAACTTTGGAACACCGTTGACAAACGCTCCTTATTGAACTAAAATATTAGCTGTGTCATTGCGGCTCACTAGCCCCGAGCCCTTTGATGATCGCGGCGCGGTGCCTACCATCACCGAGCGGCCATTTCTGTTTCATACTTAGGGGAGGGAATTTTACCGTGAGCACGTTTATGGCAAAGGCTTCCAACGTGGAACGCCAGTGGTATGTCATCGACGCAGAAGGCGAAGTGCTGGGCCGCCTGGCCTCCAAGATCGCCCTGATTCTGCGCGGCAAGCATAAGCCCACTTTCACGCCTCATGTCGACACCGGCGATTACGTCATCGTCATCAACGCCGACAAGATGGTTCTGACCGGCAAGAAGCTGGACGAAAAGCTCTATCGTCATCACACCGGTTACGCCGGCGGCCTCAAGGAGACCACCTACCGCGTGATGATGGCCAAGAAGCCCGAGTTCGTTCTGAAAGAGGCCGTGCGCGGCATGCTGCCGAAGGGCCCGCTGGGCTACGCCGAGCTGAAGAAGCTGCATGTCTATCGTGGTGCCGAGCATGAGCATCAGGCCCAGAAGCCCGTGGCTTTCGACCTGAATACTCTGAACAAGTGAGGGAGGAGGACGAAACATGTCTGAGGTTTGCTATAGTGCTGTTGGCAGGAGAAAAAAGGCGATCGCTCGCGTTCGTCTGATCCCCGGCGAGGGCAACATCGTCATCAATAAGCGTGAGCTGGATAACTATTTCGGCCTTGAAACGCTCAAGACCGTCGTCCGTCAGCCCATGACCCTGACCGAGACCACCGGCCGCTTTGACGTCATCGTCAACGTGCGCGGCGGCGGCTACACCGGTCAGGCCGGCGCGATCCGTCATGGCATCGCCCGCGCGCTGGTCAAGGCCGACGAAGAACTGAAGCCCGCCATCAAGAAGGCTGGTTTCCTCACGCGCGATCCGCGCATGAAGGAGCGCAAGAAGTACGGTCTGAAGGCCGCCCGTCGCGCGCCCCAGTTCTCGAAGCGTTAATCGAGACCAAGAGAGATGCGAAAAACCCTGGAAATACGCCATTTCCGGGGTTTTTTCATGCCAAAATCCTTTTGATTTGTTTTCGCAAAATCTGACGAAATCTGATCGGAAAATAGTAGTTAATACTGAGGGAACCGCCCTTTTTTGGACCTCAGTAATTAAATTTTTGGGAAATTTTTTAAAATGAGAGAGCGTAAGAAGTCCGTTTGACCTCATTTTTCGACCCTCGGAACCCAATGTGAAAGCCAGGTTTTGATGGCTACAGCTTCGGTTTTTCGAAACAACAGATCGTCTGTCAGGATTTGACCGAATCTGATCATTCCAATCCTGTTTTATACTCATATGAGACGCCCAGCAGAAAGCTCATCCTGCCGGGCGTCTTTGTTCTCTCAGAAGAATAAGCCTTCATTACATAGCCCGGTTGCTGTACGAAATCAGTGACCGGGCTTTTTTCGTTTCTGCAGACTCTGCAGATAAATCTACGAAATGGAGGATAAACCATGAATCAAGAAACCATTGTGATCGACGGCGTGCGTTACTACGCTGACCGTCCCAATAGCTGCAGAGGCTGTTTCTTCTGGAAGAACCGCAAGGCCGGATGCTCTCTCAAAAAGGAGAACTGCTATTACCTGGCGGAGTCTTCGAAAAAGACATGCCTGTTACCGGGTGATAGAATATATGGAAGCGGGCAAGTATAGCTTCACCCGATATGAGCTGACAGAGGGAATCACAGACAGTGACAAGCTGGGCTAATCTGGTGAACAAAATGAAGCTGGCTGGGATCATTGGCCTGGGAGAGATATTCACAACGGAGGATGGCAGGCGGATCGCGCTGTACAGGCTCAATATAATAGAAGATTATTCTCCGGATGTGATCAGGATGATCGACTTGCTGGCAACGTCCAAGCTCTCCATAAAAGACAAGCGCATCGGGACGATGCTGAAGAACAAGCTGGATGCCGGCTGCGTCTGCCTGGAGGACTACCGGTTAATGGGCGAGGATAGCAAGTGGGCGAGCGATATGAAATTTGCCGTTCTATTGGGACTGGTGAGCAAGAAAACGCCCAAGGAATATACGATCAACCGGAAATTACAATCCGGGTTCAGTCACATGGATTCCTGGCAGCGGAGCTTTTCAAGCGCCGTCTATGAACAGTTTGGACAGGGAAGCTTTACGACGGATATGATGAGCTATGAGCGAGGGCTCTTCGCACAGTATCCACAGCGGCGATGGTCGTGATTCTTCCCAATGCCCCTCCCATGACATCCCCAGTCTTCCGCCAACACACCCGCCTTACCAATCCCCCTCCGCAAACGCGTGGGCGGTTTCCGGGTCGGGGAAGCGCAGGTCGCAGAAATCCATGTAGTAGCCGTAGCCGTGCAGGCCGCCGTAATAGAGCGAGTACCAGCCCCGGGGCAGGTAATCCTGCTCAGAGGACAGGCAAGTGGCGCTGGCGTCGAAGGGCGCCCAGGCGAGGATCTCGCTTTGGTCGTTGGGCTGGGCGTAGAGCGGGCTGTAATTGGAAATGGCATAGAACGTCTCGCCGTCATTCTCCGGGAAATACTCGGCGAACTCGTATTGGTCCACCCAGAAATCCTCCTGCCGCACATAGCCCCGGTTCAATTCGCCGCTTCGGCTGTATTCGATGAAGCAGTATTCGCCTTCGAATCCCAGAAAGGTGACGCTGGTTCCGGCAGGCAGGGTGGCGCGCACGGTGGCATTCAGGTCCGGCGCGGTGAACACGGTGCCCTCCGACACCAGCCGGCGGGACAGTCGGTCGTGATTGGCGTAGGGCAGGGAGCCGGTGAGCGACAAACGCTTCAGGCCGGTGTAGGCCCGCACGCGGCTGCCGTACATCTCCAGATCGATCAGCACCCAGGTGACGCCGTTGCCTTCCTCCAGCTCCAGCGCCACCACAGAGGTGCTCTGGGCCATGGTGTCCATCTCGCCATAGGAGGTGCTGGGGCCGGTGCGCAGGGCGATCTTCTGGTTCGGCACGGCCCGCACGCCCGCCAGGTTCAGGTCAGCCAGGGCGGCGGTATTCAGACTCAGCAGCAGAACGAGGCACAGCGCGGCGGCGATGACGATGCGTTTTTTCATAGCGGTCTTCCTTTCTGGGCGTGGTTTTGATAACATAATCACATTGTAGCACACAGAGACACAGCTGTCCATGGCTAACGGGCGAAAAATGACGAAAGTCCCAGCCAACGACGAATTTTCAGCCAAAAGATGTGAATTGCACATTGATTATTTCTTCGTTTCCTGTTATAATCTTAAATAAGATTCTGCGTATAAGGCCGGAAACGGCGGAAGGGAGACGAATCATATGGATAAGAAAATCAAGCGCATCGGCGTCCTGACGAGCGGCGGCGATTCCCCGGGCATGAACGCGGCGGTGAGAGCCGTTGTGCGTTCCGCCATTTCCTTCGGCATTGAGTGCGTCGGCATCCGGCGCGGCTGGCAGGGCCTGATCACCAGCGATTTCGTCGCCCTGGACGGCGCGGCCGTGGGCCACGTGCTGGATCGGGGCGGCACCATGCTGTACACCGCCCGCAGCGAGGAATTCATGACCGAAAAGGGCCGCAAAAAGGCCCTGGCCACCTGCAAGATGCTGGGCCTGGACGCCATCGTGGCCATCGGCGGCGACGGCACCTTCCGGGGCGCTCAGGCGTTCTCTCGCATGGGCATGCCCGTGGTGGGCATCCCGGCCACCATCGACAATGACATCGGCTGCACCAACTACACCATCGGCTTCGACACCGCCTGCAACACCGCCATCGAGTGCATCGACAAGCTGCGCGACACCATGCAGTCCCACGAGCGCTGCTCCGTGGTGGAGGTCATGGGCCGCAACGCCGGCTTCCTGGCGCTTTACGTGGGCATCTCCGTAGGTGCCACCGCCGTGCTGGTGCCGGAGCGGGAGCTGGATTTCGAGAAGGACGTGGTGGAGCGCATCCGCAACGCCCGCCTGGCCGGCAACACCCACTTCATGGTGGTTGTGGCCGAAGGCGCGGGTAGCGCCGTGGAGATCGGTAAGCAGATCCACGAGGCCATCGGCATCGAGCCCCGGGTGACCGTGCTGGGCCATATCCAGCGCGGCGGCTCTCCCAACGCCCGCGACAGGGAAACCGCCACCCGCATGGGCTACTTCGCCGTGAAGGCGCTGAGCCAGGGCCGCTATGACCTGGTCATCACCACCCGGGACGGCGGCATCGTCGCGACGCCCATCGAGGAGGCCATGCAGATGAAGAAGAGCCTGCAGATGGATCGCTACGAGGTGCTGGAGGCCGTGGGCATTTCCGTGGCCCACTGAGAACAAAAGAATACATCAACGGCATAGGCAGGCCGCGGCCGTTTCGCCGCGGCTTGCGCTGCGTCAGGAGGAACCCGCCCCCATGATAATTGAGATCACAAAGCGCTTCATGCTCCTGCCCGTGAGCGAAACGGCGCGCCCCAAGACCCTTTTCCTGCGCCAGGAGGGAAAAATCCTGGTGGAACTGCGGCTGCGCCTGGCCGCCGAGCCGGATTACATCATGCCCTACGACATGGCTCCCTTCATGGGCCGCTCACTGGAGCTGTCCGTTGAGCCGGAGGTGGACTTCACGCCGGAGTTCGCCGACGCGCCGGATGATTCCGGCCTCTACCGCGAGAAATACCGCCCCGCGGCCCACTTCTCCGCCGCCCGGGGCTGGATCAACGACCCCAACGGCCTGATCTGGCACGAGGGCCGGTATCATCTCTTCTTCCAGCACAACCCGGCGGACTGGGTGTGGGGCAACATGCACTGGGGACACGCGGTCAGTGAGGACCTGGTTCACTGGACCGAGCTGGGGGAGACCCTCCGGCCCGACGAGACTGGCACCATGTTCTCCGGCTCCGCCGTACTGGACGAGAAGAACCTGACCGGCCTGGGCAAGGATGGCCGCGCGCCGCTGCTGCTCTACTACACGGCGGCGGGTGGACACGGCGAAATCTGCAAAAGCGCGCCCTTCACCCAGCGCCTGGCCTTCTCCAACGACGGGGGCCTCACCTTCGTGAAATACGATCGGCCCATCATCGAGAACATCGCCCCCGGCAACCGGGACCCGAAGGTGGTGTTCTGCGACGAGCTGAACTGCTATGTGATGATCCTCTATCTCACGGGTCACAGCTTCGCCCTGTTCAAATCGAAAGACCTGCTGAACTGGACCATGATCCAGCGGTTCGCCATCGAGGATGACGACGAGTGTCCCGATCTGTATCCGCTGAGTGTGGAGGGGGAGCGCTGGTGGGTGATAACCGCCGCTCACGACCGCTACCTCATCGGTCGATTCGAGGACGGGCATTTCGTGACCACACGCCCCGCGGGTCGACTGCACTACGGCCGGGAGAGCTACGCCGCTCAGACCTTCTTCACCGCGCCAGCGGGACGTCGGGTGCGCGTAGCCTGGAACCGGTCGCCCATGCCGGGCATGCCCTTCTGCGGCAGCATGACCACGCCCCACGACATGTCCCTCAAACGGATCGACGGAGAGCTGAAGCTGTGCGCCTGGCCCAGCCCGGAGTTTGAGGCGCTGCGGGGAGAGAAGGCGGAGGGCCGGGATCGCCTCCCGCTGACCGGCCGGGCCAACGACGTTTGTCTGACCATTCCGGCCTCTGGCCGTCGGGCGCTGCGCCTGTTCGGGCTGGAGCTGACCATCGACGGAGACAACGGCCGCGTGATCTGCCCTGCTTCGGAGCGGGGCGGGGAGGAGACCATCATGCCGGTGCGCCGGGCGGAGGGCGCGATTCGCCTGCGCCTGATTCAGGACGTGCATGCCGTGGAGGTCTACGCCGGCGAGGGCGAGGCCACCATGTGCCTGGCGCACATCAGCGACGGGCTGCTCAACCGCGTTGAATGTGACGGCGCGGACATCACGGCCTGGCCGCTGCGGGACATTCACGCCTGAGGAGTTAAGGTAAAAAATAGGAAAATAATCGCGAAGGGGCTTGCGTTTTCAGGCCGAATGACGTATAATAATTCTTGCGCCTGAAAAACGCGCTGATGTAGCTAAGTCGGTAGAGCGCATCCTTGGTAAGGATGAGGTCACCAGTTCGAATCTGGTCATCAGCTCCATGAGAGCCCGAAGCATTGCGTTTCGGGCTCTTTTCTTTATA
>CADARO010000199.1 GCA_902790345.1 uncultured Eubacteriales bacterium
CAGGACCAGAGCGATCACGAGGGAAATAACTTTCTTCATTGCAGGTTCCTCCAATTTCCGGGCCGCTTTCGGCCGGTTGATGTCTGTATTATACAATAAATGCAACCGAAACGCAATAGAAAACTGCCAACCGGATTGTTAATAATTGCAATTTTCGGCTGGAATGCGACCTTGTTCAGGTTTTTTGCATAAAAACGGAAAACGGGATGCTGATAATTTTCCGTGGTAAATGAATAATTATACAATGATCGCTAATAACGATGCATGCGGCAACAGAATCCCGCGCGCATGCCGGACGGCTTGATTTATTAACACGAAAGTTGTATGATATATAATGTACGACTATTGATGCGACGGAGGTTTGCGCCTTGAATTACGACCAGAGCAGGATACGCAATTTCTGCATCATCGCCCACATCGACCACGGCAAGTCCACGCTGGCGGACCGCATATTGGAGAAGACCGGCGTGATGAAGCTGCGGGACATGACCGACCAGGTCCTGGACAGCATGGAGCTGGAGCGGGAGCGGGGCATCACCATCAAATCCAAGGCGGTGCGCATGCCCTACACGGCGAAGGACGGCACGGAGTATGTGCTGAACCTCATCGACACTCCCGGCCACGTGGACTTCACCTATGAGGTCTCCCGGGCGCTGGCGGCCTGCGAGGGCGCGGTGCTGGTGGTGGACGCCAGTCAGGGCATCGAAGCCCAGACGCTGGCCAACGTCTACATGGCGCTGGAGCACGATCTGGAGATCCGGCCGGTGATCAACAAGATCGACCTGCCCTCCGCCCAGCCCGAGGTGGTCAAGCAGGAGATCGAGGACGAGATCGGCATCGACTGCGAGGGCTGCCCGCTGGTGTCCGCCAAGCAGGGCATCGGCATCGAGGACGTGCTGGAGGACATCGCGCAAAACGTGCCCGCGCCGGAGGGCGACCCCACCGCCCCGCTGCAGGCGCTGATCTTCGACTCCTATTACGACAACTACCGGGGCGCCATCAGCTCGGTGCGCATCAAGCACGGCACCGTGCGGGTGGGCGACCGCATCCGCATGATGGCCGGCGGCCGTGAGTTCGACGTGACGGAGGTGGGCACCTACCGCCCCAACGGCTACAACCCCACTTCCCAGCTCATCGCGGGCGAGGTGGGCTACATCGCGGCCTCCATCAAGGACATCGCGGACATCCGCGTGGGCGACACCATCACCCGCGTGGACAACCCCGCCGCCCAGCCCCTGCCCGGCTACAAGCCGGTGCTGCCCATGGTGTACTGCGGCATCTATCCCGCCGACGGCGCGAATTACGAGGCCCTCAAGGACGCGCTGGCCAAGCTGCGCCTGAACGACGCCGCCCTGTCCTTCGAGCCGGAGACCTCTGTGGCCCTGGGCTACGGCTTCCGCTGCGGCTTCCTGGGCCTTCTGCACATGGAGATCATTCAGGAGCGGCTGGAGCGGGAGTTCGACCTGGATCTGGTGACCACCGCCCCCAGCGTGGTGTACAACGTCATCAAGACCGACGGCACCCACCTGACCATCGACAACCCCACCAACCTGCCCCCCGCCACGGAAATCGACTACATGGAGGAGCCCTACGTGGACGCCCAGGTCATCACGCCTCAGGACTACGTGGGCGCCATCATGGAGCTGTGTCAGGACAAGCGGGGCACCTTCCGGGACATGAAGTACATCGACGGCGGCCGCGTGCTGCTCAGCTACGACCTGCCCCTGAACGAGGTCATCTACGACTTCTTCGACCAGCTCAAGAGCCGCACCCGGGGCTACGCCTCCTTCGATTACGAGCTGAAGGGCTACGTGCGCAGCGACTTGGTGAAGCTGGACATGCTGCTGAACGGCGAGATGTGCGACGCCCTGTCCATCATCGTGCACCGCGACCGGGCCTACGCCCGGGGCCGCTCCATCGCGGAGAAGCTGGTGGAGGTCATTCCGCGGCAGCTGTTCGAGATTCCCATTCAGGCGGCCATCGGCGGCAAGATCATCGCCCGGGAGACGGTGAAGGCGCTGCGCAAGGACGTTCTGGCCAAGTGCTACGGCGGCGACATCACCCGCAAGAAAAAGCTGCTGGAAAAGCAGAAGGAAGGCAAAAAGCGCATGAGGCAGGTGGGCTCCGTCGAGGTGCCCAGCGAAGCGTTCATGGCGGTGCTGAAAATGGACTAAAGTCCATTTTCAGCAATGGGGAATGGGGAATTGTAGTTTGCTTGAAGAAACTGCATGGCCTGATTCCCCATTCTGTTATAGGAGTGAGTTATGACAAACAGGGACATACTCGACATCGCCCTGCGCCAGTCCGAGTCGTGGTCTCGGCGGCGAACGACGGCGCGCGGGCGTATTTGAAGCTGCCCTTCGAGTGCAATCTGGTGTCCTACGGAGACTGCGTGGTAGCGTCGGCCGGGGAACAATACGCGGACATCCTGCGGGCGTATCTGGGCGACATGGAGGCCTACCAGTGCTTTGTCATGGCGAACCTCCATCGCCTGGAGGACGCGCTGGCCCCCTTCGGGCTGCGGATCGGGAGCATGTCGCGGTATTTCCTGCCGGATGTGAACGCGCTGACGGCGCTCCCCTGCCCCTATGAGACGCGGCTGCTGGGCCCGGCGGATTTTCAGGGACTGTATAAGCCGGAATGGAGCAACGCCCTGAGCGCGGAGCGGCCGCAACTGGACATACTGGGCGTGGGCGCGTATGACAAGGGCGAGCTGATCGGCTTTGCCGGGTGCTCGGCAGACTGCGCCGACATGTGGCAGATCGGCATCGACGTGCTGCCCGCGTATCGCCTTCAGGGCATTGCCTCCGCCCTCACCAGCCGGCTGGCGCGGGAGGTGCTCGCGCGGGGCAAGGTTCCCTTCTATCACGCGGCCTGGTCCAACATCCGCTCGGCCCGCAACGCCGTCCGCTCGGGCTTCAGGCCGGCGTGGGTGGAGCTGAGCTTTGAGCGGGCCAATGGAGGGCGCGGCGCATGAAGCACATCGCGCTATACATCCATCTGCCCTTCTGCGCCCGCAAGTGCGCCTACTGCGATTTCGTGTCCTTCCCCGGCAGAACCGACCAAATCCCGGCCTACCTCGACCGGCTGGCCCGGGAGATGGAAGCCTCCATCGGCAAATATGGCCCGCTGGCGGCGGACACGGTGTTTCTGGGGGGCGGCACGCCGTCGCTGCTCACGGGCGAGCAGATGAAGCGCCTGATGGCCGACGTGAGGCGCTTCTTCGCCGTCGCGCCGGAGGCGGAGATCACCAGTGAGGCCAATCCGGGCACGGTGGACGCCGCGAAGCTCCGTGCCTTTCGCGAGGCGGGCGTCAACCGGCTGTCCCTGGGGGTTCAGTCCTTCGACGACGGGCTTCTCGGCACACTGGGCCGCATCCACACCGCCCGGGAGGCGGAGGACGCCGTGCGCATGGCGGCGGAGGCGGGCTTTTCAAACCTCAGTTTGGATCTCATGTACGCCCTGCCCGGCCAGCGCATGGTGCAGTGGCAGGCCACCCTGGACGCGGCGCTTTCGCTGCCCATCCGGCACATCTCCTGCTACAGCCTGATCGTGGAGGACGGCACCCCCATGAAGGCGCTGGTGGAGGCGAATCCCGGCCTGCTGCCGGACGAGGACGCCGCGGTGTCCATGCAGCATGAGGCGGCGCGGCGGCTGGGACAGCGGGGCTTTTCGCGCTATGAAATCTCCAACTACGCCCTGCCCGGCTTCGAGAGCCGGCACAACCTGGTGTACTGGCGGCGGGGTGACTATCTTGGGCTGGGCTGCGCGGCCCATTCGCTGATGAACGGCCGGCGCTTTTCCAACACCGCCTCGCTGGATAACTACCTGGCGGGGGAAGGCCCGGGCGAGATCGAAACGCTCACGGAGCGGGACGTGTTTGAGGAAACCGTCATGCTGGGCCTGCGCACCCGGGAGGGCGTGGAGGCGGCGCTGCTGCCGGCGGACAGGCTGGAAAAGCTGCGGGGCGCTGGGCTGATGGCCGTGGAGAACGGGCGGGCGCGGGTCACCGAGGCCGGCGCGGACGTGCTCAACGCGGTCATTCTGGCGCTGATCTGAAAAGTCCGTCGTTTATAATAATTTCATATTTTTGCGGCATTCTCGTGACATTAGCATATTGGCAAAAGGCGCATTCTGTGCTAAAATACATATGTATGTCGGCGAATGTTTTTCGCCTTAAACGAAATACAAACGCCCGAACGGGAGGTCAATAAACCATGTCTGGACTGTTCAACTCATTCTATTACGGCAAGGCCGGCAAGGCCGACTTTACCCCCGACCAGCTGCCGAAGAACCGGGTTCAGCTGTTTTTCTCCATGCTGCGCGTGCGCTTCAGCGGCCTGATCGGGCTGAATCTGCTGTATGTGCTCTTCTCGCTGCCCACCATCGCCTGGACGTTCATCAACTACATGGCGATCCGAACCACCTCCGGCATCGACTTTGAGACGGGCGAGTACATCGCCGAGAACGCCGTGGCGGGAGCCACCAGCGTGTATCTCTTCCAGTGGCTCATCGGCATGATCCCCTGCATGATGATCTCCTCCGTGGGCCGCATGGGCCTGGCCTACACCCTGCGCAACTGGGCCCGGGACGATCACTCCTTCGTGCTGAGCGACATCAAGGACGCCATCAAGGGCAACTGGAAGCAGGCGCTTGTCATCGGCTTCATCAGCGGCTTCTCGCTGTTCATCGGCTACGTGTGCTACATGTACTATTCCAGCATGGCGGTGGGCAGTCTGTTCTGGATCGTTCCCCAGGCACTGGTCATCATCTTCGTCATCCTGTGGTGGATGGCCACCATGCTGATCTACCCCATGACCGTGACCTACGAAATGAAGCTGCGAACGCTGATCCAGAACAGCTTCATCATCGCGCTGGCGCGCCTGCCCTTCTCGGTGCTGTTCTGGGTGCTGCCCACCTTCATTCCCCTGGCCATCATCTATTTCGTGCCCAGCACCTACGCCATGCTGGTCGTGGGCCTTTACTACCTGATCATCGGCTACGCGCTGTATCAGTTCATGACGGTTTCCTACGCCAACAGCTGCTTCGACCGCTTCCTCAACCCCCGCATCGAGGGCGCGGACGTGGGCAAGGGCCTGCGCGATCCCTCCTTCGAGGAGGAGGAAGAGACCGTCACCGACGAGGACATCAAGAACCTGTGAGCGCATGAATTTGTCCCTGCCCGCGCATACTGAGGAACACACCTTTCTCGGGAGATGGGCAGACATGAACGAACGCGACGTCAGGCTGATGGATGAGACGGAGCGCCTCAAATACCAGGTGGCGGAGGAGCTGGGGCTCACGCCGCGGCTGCTGCGGGTGGGCTGGGCCGGCCTCACCGCCGGGGAAACCGGCCGAATCGGCGGCATCGTGGCCCGCCGGCTTCGCGAGGCGCACGGGGATATCCGTTGATCGCACCACTGGAGCGGGTTGTTTAGCGCCCGCTCCAGTTTCATCATGAAGCACAGCGAGGTCAAGCTATGTACGAGGATTTTGCCGCCGTTTACGACGCGCTCATGGACGATTTCGATTACCCCGCCTGGGCGAATTACTACCTGCGCCTGCTGGCCATGGCCGGATGCGCGCCGAAATCGGCGTTTGAATGCGGCTGCGGCACCGGCTCCCTGTCCATTCCCCTGGCGCGAACGGGGCTGAAGCTGGTGGCCTCCGACCTGTCCGAGGACATGCTGCGCCTGGCTCAGGAGAAGGCGCGCAGGAGCGGCGTCATGATCCCCTTCGTTCAAATGGACATGCGGGAGCTGGCCGTGCCCCGGCCGGTGGACGCCATTCTGGCCTGCTGCGACGCGGTGAACTACCTCACTACCCCCGAAGACGTGCTGGCCTTCTTCCGGGCGGCCCACCGCTGCCTGAAGAGCGGCGGCGCGCTGGCCTTCGACGTGTCCAGCCGGGCCAAGCTGACCGCCATGAAGGACGCATTTTACGGAGAAGAGCGCGACAGTATCGCCTACCTGTGGCAAAATAGGATGGACGAGGCCACCCGGGTCATCACAATGGACCTCACCTTCTTCGTCGAGACCGAGGGCGGGCTGTACCGCCGCTTTCAGGAGGAGCACATTCAGCGCGCCCACGGGCAGGAGGAGCTGACCGCCTGGCTGGCCGAGGCCGGCTTCACCGACGTTCGCGTCTACGGCGACCGCACCCTGACGCCCCCTGGCCCGGAGGCCCAGCGCCTCCACCTGACCGCGAAAAAAACATAACAAACGCAGGAGCGAAACGATATGACGGACAATACGCTGAATATGGATGGAACTCTCAGACTCTCGCTGATGGGCGGCCAGGCCCGCGCCTTCCTCACCCAGAGCACCCGCATGGTGCAGGACGCCCGCAGCACCCACCGCCTCTCCCGGGTGGCCACCGCCGCCCTGGGCCGGCTGCTCACCGGCGCGTCCATGATGGGCTGCATGCTCAAGAACGACGGCGACAGCCTCACCGCCTTCATCAAGGGCGGCGGGCCGCTGGGTACGGTGATGGCCGTGGCCAAGGCGGACGGCAGCGTGAAGGGCTACGTGGACAATCCTGACATCGAGCCGCCACTGCGGCCGGACGGCAAGCTGGACGTGGGCGGCGCCGTGGGTCGGGACGGACAGCTCACCGTCATCAAGGATCTGGGCCTGAAGGAGCCCTACATCGGCCGGGTCAATCTGCGCTCAGGCGAGATCGGCGAGGATCTGGCCATGTACTT
>CADARO010000200.1 GCA_902790345.1 uncultured Eubacteriales bacterium
TGGCCGATCACCCTCTCAGGTCGGCTACTGATCGTCGCCTTGGTGGGCCGTTACCTCACCAACTAGCTAATCAGACGCGAACTCACCCCAAACCGGATCACTCCTTTTACCCCAAGGCCATGCAGCCCCGTGGTCTTATGCGGTATTAGCACCTGTTTCCAAGTGTTATCCCCCTGTCTGGGACAGATCGTTCACGCGTTACTCACCCGTCCGCCGCTAGAATAAATCAGAATCCTGCCGAAGCTCTCATCCAATCTATCCCCGCTCGACTTGCATGTGTTAGGCACGCCGCCAGCGTTCGTCCTGAGCCAGGATCAAACTCTTTTGTTCAATCCTTATCGGTTTTCGAGGCGCCAACCCCGATCCCCGCGTTTCACTCATTTCGGAATCTGACTGTTTCTTGCTCTTTCTTCTCTATATCGTTTTCAAGGATCGCGCTCGTGTCTCTCGCTGCCCCGTGGGGGCCTCGCTCTTCGGCTCGCTGTTTTTGAGTCATTTCCTATTTTATTGCGCTATTTTCTGCAATTTTTGATTTGTTAACTGTTGGTTGCGCGACACATTTTCGCCCATCTTTCGGCATAGAAAAAAGCGGCCCCGCCGCGCAGCGAAGCCGCCTTTTTAACCCATTATTTCATCTCTTCCATAAAGCTCATGCAGATGTCGTCCGAGTCCGGCAGGTTCTCATGGCCGAAATCGGGATAGATCACCACGCTCTTCTTCGAGGTGATCCTGTTGTAGGCCGCGAACTGGGTGGAGGGCGGGCAGATGGTGTCCATGAGGCCGGTGAACATCTTCACCTCGGCGCGGATGCGGTGGGCCAGGTGCTGGTTGTCGATGTAGCCCAGCTTGGTGAAGATGGCTTTCTCCCGCTCGTGGCGCGGGTCGAAGTGGCGGAAATGCTCCCGCAGCTCCGCATAGGCCGCCACGTCCAGATCCATGTCCCACACCCGCCGATAGTCGCACAGGAAGGGCACCATGGGCGCGGCGCGGTTGAGGGTGGGCGTGAGGGCGGCGCAGGCCAGCGTGAGGCCGCCGCCTTGGGAGCCGCCGGTGGCCCCCACGCGGGTCTCGTCCACGTCGTCCATGGCCATCACGATCCGGGCCATCTGGGCGGCGTCAAGGAACACATTGCGGAAGTACAGCTTGTCCGGGTCGGGATCGTCCAGGCCGCGGATGATGTGGCCGTGATGGGTGTTGCCCTTCACCACGACGGTATCCTCCGAGGAGCCGCCCTGACCACGGCAGTCCATGGCGGCGGCCACGTAGCCCGCGGCGGCCCACCTGAGCAGCGTGCTGAACGGGCCGCAGTTGCCGGTGTAGCCGTGATAGAGGCACACGGCTGGGCGTTTGCCCTGGTACTTCGTGGGCTTGGCCAGGCGGCAGTGGATGCGCGCGCCGCCCACGCCGGTGAAGTACATCTCGTAGCACTGGGCGCCTTCCACCTGGAACGCGGCGGGCGTCAGCCGGCAGGCCGTGCCCAGCGCGTCCATCTGCGCGACGGCGCGGTCCCAGTAGGCCTCCATGTCGGCGGGGCGCTCGTTCATTCCTTCATATACATACAGCTTTTCCAGGGGCATATCGATCATGGGCATGGCAATCACTCCTCAATCCGCGCCACGGGGAACTGGGAAATCCGCAGCCCGGTGTCGCCGTAGGGCACAAGCTCGATGGAAACGACCTCGCCTTTTTTCGCCTTCAAATCGATGGGCGTGGGGGCGCAGCTGCCGCCCTTCATGCCCCAGTCCTTCGCCTCCACGGCCTCAACGGTGACGCGGGGGCCGCCGCCCTGACCGAAGGCCGACTCCCGGGCGGAAATCGACGCGGTCACCCGGCCGCCCTCGGCCAGCGCCCAGTTCCACTTGTCCTCCGTGGTCACCGCGTAATCCGGCACAACGGGATGCTCCTTCACCTTGGCCCAGGTCTCCCTGGGCTGGAAGGCCATGAGCAGCGGGCCCAGCTCCACGGCGGCGGAGCGGCGGCTCCAGTCGGTCAGGCGGGGCGTCATGGGCAGGGTCAGCTCGATCACGTCGCCCGTCTGCCATTCGCCCTCGATCACGCTGTACTGGCCGGCGATGGGCTCCATGTCCTCGCCGCCGTTCACGGCGAGCTTCGCCTCCGTGGCCCAGGCCGGGATGCGCAGGCAGATGGGGAACGCCTTGGGCCGGGCCACGTCCACATGGATGCGCACCGTCTCGCCGAAGGGATAGGCCGTCTCCACCCGCAGCTTCACCGGCACATCGCCGGAGCGGAAGCGCACGGTGCAGGGCGCGTAGCTCACCGCCGCGAAGCCCTCGTCGGACGTGGCGTACCACAGGCTTTCGGCGAACTTTGGCCAGCCCTGATGCAGGTTGGCGGTGCAGCAGCCGTAGTTGGGCTCCAGGCCGAACAGGTTCGAGTCCTCGCCGTTGTTGTACCAGTCGCGCTTTTCCCTCGAGCACTTCACCTGGTTGGCCTGCTGGTCGTACTGGTGCAGCAGCATGTCCGGGCTCATGGCGCCGGGCAGCGCGTTGAAGGCCAACTTTTCCAGGATGTCGCCCAGCCCGTCCACAGGCACGTCGCAGGTGAGCAGCGTCTCCAGGGTGTACATCAGCTCCACCACCGCGCAGGTCTCGGTGCCCTGGGTGGGGCCGTTGCCGCTGAGGTGCTCGTCGCCGGTGAACATGCCATAGGCCACGCCGTGGTGCTTCATCAGCTTCTGCCAGCCCGCCCGGAACGCCTCCCGCTCCTTCATGCCGCTCTTGAACTGGCCGATGACGCCGGGGGTTTTCAGGCCCATGGCCGCGTTCACCACGTGGGACAGGTGATACTGGGTGGCGTAGTAGGGCCGGTTCAGGCCGGTGATCTTCTTGCCCGCCTCGTCCTCTTTGGCGCGGCCCGCCTTCATCTCCTCCCAGGGGATGATCCGCTGCATGGCCTGCGTGTACGGGAAGGCGGACCAGTGCCCCGTCCAGTCCAGGGTCTGATCCTTCAGCTTCTTCATGAGCTCCAGCAGGAACTTATGCCGCCCGCCGGTGAGGTTGTACAGCCACACCACCGCCTGGATGTTCTCCGCGCCCCGGGCCACGGCCCACTCCCGCAGGGGCTTCTCGTCCAGCGTCTTATACTGATACTTGAAGTAATTGAACATGAACTCCGGCACGCGCTTGTCCACCGTGGCGGTGAAGTACTGCATCAGCGCCTTGAGCATCACCATGCGGGGCCACCAGTCCTCTTCCTCCTCGGGGCCGAAGAAGCCGTCCTCCCGCTGGCTTTGAAGCGTCCACTCGATGTACTCCATGCACACCGCTTTCAGCTTCTCGTCCTCCAGCAGCCAGGCCAGGGGCACCAGGCCGTCCAGATAGTACGGCGCGCGCTCCCAGGCGTCTCCCGCGCCGCCGCGCCAGGCGCTGTCCTTCACATCCGGCCAGAACTCGTGGAGCTTGCCCGTGAGGCCGGCGGCGGCGGTCTCCAGCTGCTTTCTGAGCCAGCCCTCCGGCTTCACCGCTCCCAGGGGCAGCGCCGCCATGCTGTTTTTGAACAGCGGCGGCAGGTTGAACAAAGCGCGATTCATCATTGGGAAAACACACCCCTCTTTTGTGCTTATGATTCCTTATGAAAGGCCTCGGCGAACAGCTCTTCCAGCGTCCTGCCCGCCTTTTCCTCGAAATACCGTTTCAGCTCGAAGTTTTTGTCCCACTTGTCCTGGGGATAGCGCCCATAGCGGCGCTTCACGTCGCCCATGCGCGCCTCCAGCGAAGCAGGGCCTTCCGCCGTGCCGATGCCGTCGCACAGCTGGATCAGCCGGTCGTAGTCGTCGAATTCGCAAGCCGCCAGCGCGTCGCGGACCACCTTCTGCTTCTCCTCCGGGATGTCCACATTGCCGATGTAATCCTCAAACACCTTCGTGTTGAAGGAATGGGTGAGGCAGATGCGCGCCGCGTCATCGTAGCCCAGGGAGCGCATGTAGGTATAGCCGTCGTACACGTGGGCCATGTGGCCCCGGCCGAAGCGCCGGCCGATGTCATGAAGAAGCCCCAGCGCATACGCCTTGTCCGCGTCCAGGCCGCAGGCGGCGGCGATGGCCTCCGCGCAGCGGGCCACCACCCGGCTGTGATCGCCCCAGGGGCCGGGGTTCAGCGCCTCCGCCTCCCGCACCAGCCGCTCCGCCTCCGCCCGGGAGGGATATTTCTTCTCCATCATTTTCCACCCCTGTCTCAATCATCCGAACACATGCAGCACGGAAAGGAGGTAGATCACCAGCAGATGGGCCGGGTAGAACAGGTAGAACACCCACTTATTTATCTTGATGTTCGTCTTCATGGGGATGTAGATCAGCGGCAGGGCCATGAGCGCCCACAGCTGGGTATACACCGTCATGTTGGCGGGAATCGGCCACAGCTTGTCCCGCAGCTGGGGCAGGCCGTACCAGGTCATGTAGGCCGCCATCCAAACCAGGGATTGCAGCGGCCGGTCGATGAGCGCGTAGAAGATGAGGATCAGGTACACGCCGTACATGCCGTAGTTGAGATATCCCTTCAGATACCAGCAGGCCGCCAGGGCCACCGCCGTGAGCGCGTAATTCTTCTTTTTGATGGTCCAGATGATCAGGATGCCCATCACCAGCGTAAAGTGAATCACTGAGGTGGAGGTGAGGTAATAGTGATTAAAGATCAGGTCGAGCCGGTAGAAGTTGTGCAGCCAGTCGAAGCCGCCCTTTTCAAGGTGATTCAGGGCGGTGATATACAGCGGCTGCGTCAAAAGGCCCACCAGAAACACCCGCAGCGCGTATTTGGCGATGTTGCGGGTGTAGACGCAGCCCACC
>CADARO010000201.1 GCA_902790345.1 uncultured Eubacteriales bacterium
TTATATTTTGCTTGGATATCTGGATCTGGAGATGCTGGGTGTCTATGGTCAGCTGGGAGATCTCGGCGCGGCAGGCGGAGATCCGCTTGGAATTGGCGGAGATCTGCGCCGCGCGGGAGACGCGGCGGAAGAAGCCGTAATCGAATGAGAAATCCCGACCGGCGATTGCCTTTCGCCGGTCGGGATTTTGACGTTATTTCATTTTTCGCCGACGCCTGCGCAAAATCAGCGGGATCACCGCCAGCGCCGCCAGGCAGCCGAACAGCACGCCCGCGCTGTCCAGCACCACGTCCTGCCACATGCCGGAACGGGCGGCGGTGAAGGTCTGGTGGAATTCGTCGGTGACGGCGTACAGCGCGCCGCAGGCCCAGGCGATCAGGCCGGCCCGGCGCAGGTTCAGGCTGCGGGCCAGCAGGCGCAGGAAGAACCCCAGCGCCGCGTATTCGGTGAAGTGGGCGCCCTTGCGCACGTAGTAGCCGATGTCGTTCCACAGCTTGCGCCGCTGGGACCAGGTCATCTCGTCGTATTTCGGGATGAACAGCTTCACCAGCATGCGCACAAAGCCGTCGCTGGTCTCGGTGGAGGTGGCTCCGTCCTGAGCCGAGAAGAAGAAGATCAGACCGGCGGTCACCAGCACGCAGATCAGCAGCAGGACGCGCACGCGCCTTTTCGTCAAAAGCGCTCGCGCGCGTTCTCTTTTCGCCATGAAACAGCCTCGCTTTACAGATCGCCGTACAGATCGGCCTGGTAGACGCCCTGCTCAACCAGCGCGCGCATGGAGGCGATGACGGGTTCCTTGTCCTCCTTGTAGGTGACGCCGAACCACTTGTCAGGGGTGTGGAGCACCTTCACCGTGGCGATGCCGCTGTGGAGCAGATGACTCACGAAGTTGGGCAGCAGGTATTCCGCCTTCAGCTCGTTGCCCTCGATGGTCTTGAAGAATTCGACGAATCCGCCTTTCAGATGCTCGATGAAGCTGGGGGTGAGGCCCCACATGTTCATGGACACCGGCGTGTCCAGCGCCAGGGTCACGCCGTCCGAAGCCGCGGCGTCCCCGGCGCGCACGATGTTGAAGGTCTCGTGAAGGCTTCGCGGCCGTAGTAGTCGTCCGCGTTGATGACGCCGAAGGGCTCCTTCACCACGCCACGGCAGGTGAGCACCGCCTGGCCGGTGCCCCAGGGCTTCTTGCGGCCCTCGGGGAGCTGAACGCCCTCGGGCAGGTCGTCCAGCCGCTGGAAGACATAGGCCACCTCCACGCCCAGCCGGTCGCAGAGCGCCTCCACGCGCTGGCCGATGACCTCCCGGAAATCCGCCTCGATGTCCTTCCGGATAATGAACACGATTTTGTTGAACCCGGCCGCGATGGCGTCGTGGATGGAATAGTCCATGATGATTTCGCCATTGGGGCCGATGGGGGCCAGCTGCTTGATGCCGCCGCCAAAGCGCGAGCCAACGCCCGCGGCCATGATGACCAATGCCGTATTCATATACTGATGCCTCCCGTTCATCCGCTATAAAGCCGGACCAAAAGCGCATGGCCCGGCAAAGATTATGTCTGCCTGTTTATTATGCCACGATTCAGGCATGTTGTCAACTGATGGAATAGGTGACCTCCACCACCTCGCTGAAGCCGTCCGGCGAGAAGGCGGCGGCCTTCACCGTGTACACCCCGGAATACAGGATCACCGGGCCGGTGTAGCGGCGGGAGGACTTGGTGGGCTGGCTGCCGTCGATGGTGAAGTAGATCTCGCAGCCCTCCTCCGCGCTCATGGAGATGTGCACGCTGCCCGTGAAGCTGCCGCCCTCCGGGCTCAGCGTGGGCGGGGCAATGGCCTCGCCGGCGGTCTGGGGGATGACGTAACCGGGCTGATGCTCGGCGCGGTACGCCAGGAGTCCCGCGTACTCCTCATCCTTGCCCTCCTTCACCAGCAGGGCCATCAGGTAGTCGTAGGGGTCGCTCTCCATGGGATACTGGTCGATGAGGTACATGTACATTTGCTCCGCCCGCTCGTAGGCCTCGCAGCGCTCGAAGCTCTGCGCGGTCTTCAGGGCGAAGTCGTAGTCGTCCCGCTTCAGCAGGAAGGCGTTGTAGTAGGACACGGCGGCCTCGGCCTCGTTGCCGTTCTGCAGCTGCCAGTCGCCCAGCACCGCGTAGTCCTCCGCGCCGGCCGCCAGGCCATAGTAGGCCCGCAGGCGGCTGCCGGAGGCGGTGTAGAACAGGAACGCGAAGGCCCCCAGCACCAGGATCAGCACTGTCACGATGGAGATCACGCCCACGAAGATCTTGCCGCCCCGGCCGGCGTTTTCCTCATCGTCCTCGTAATCCTCGTCGTCCTCGTCCTCGTCGTCGAAGAAGGGCTCTTCCTCCTCCTGCTTCTTGCGGCGGGCGGCCTCGCGCTTCTTGCGGCGCGCCTCGGCCTCATCCTGCTCATCGTCAAACAGGAACACCTTCGGCTTGGCCTCCTCCTGCGCCGGTTCGGGGGCGGGCACAGGCTCCGCGTGGATTTTCGGCATGCGGCGCGGCTGATAGGGATTGTCGGAGACGGGCCTGGCCGTGCTGGCGGAGCGCTCCGAATCGCGGGATTCGGCGGCTTCCTCGGCCGGCGGGGTCAGGCGCGCGCCGCAATATGAGCAAAAGCGGGCGTTCGAGGCGTTTTCTTCGCCGCATGCGCTGCATTTCATGAAGCATTCCTCCCGGATGGTCACTGCATTTTTTTCAGGGATTCATAGTAGGGGTCGCCGTTGAACTCGCGGGTCTCGGTCACTTCGCCGCCCAGCGCCTCGATGGCGTTCACGATCTCGATGTAGTCGAGGTAGTTGAGATCGCTCAGCTCCAGCGCCGCCCGCAGCGGCTCGATGGCGCGCTCGTCGCCCAGCTTGCCCAGATAGGAGGCGTAGAGCGCCCGCCGGTCGAAGCTGCGGGTGAAGGCGTCAACCGCATATTTATAGATGCGTTCATCGCCCGGAAAGTTGCATAAAACATCCAGAAATGCTTCCTGGGCGGCTTTTTTTGCCTCGGGCATGCGCTGAAGCACCGGCTCGATGACCCGCGCGCCCAGGTTGGAGAGCAGCTCGCAGGCCACGTCGCTCAGCTCGTTCTGCGCCTCGCTTTCGGACACGATGTCAAGGCACAGATCCATGGGCTTGTCCGAACCCAGCTCGATGAGCAGGTTCAGCGCGGTGAGGGTGAGGGCACGGTCGCGCCGCTCCCCGGCCAGCTTCATCAGCGGCTCAACGGCGGGCTCGCCCAGCTCCACGATGCGCTCCAGCAGCTGATCGGGGATGGACACCTTCTGATCGTGATAGGCCCGCAGCAGATTCACCAGCTCCTCCGGATCCTCATAGCGGGCGAAGTACTCGCCGGGGGTGAGGCCGTCCAGCCAGTCGGCGGGGGCGTTCAGCCAGCGCAGGTACAGCTCCGGCATTTCCTCTTCCATCTCGTCCATGTTCTTGTATTTCGAGCGGTTTTCGACGATCCACTTCTCGGCGTATTGGCTGAAGCGGGCGTCAAAGTCGATGCATTTCATGCGCTTGTCCTCCTGTCAGTCGGTTCAGCTTTCTCTCGTAATGGGTCAGATAGCGGCGGGAGAGGCCCAGCCGCCTAATGGTCTCCTCCGGCGGCATGTCGTTTTCGACGGCCAGGCGGTTCAAAAGCGCCAGGCCGCATCCGAGCACGCAGGCGTAGCCCCGCCCTTCCAGCCGGGGCAGCGCCGCGCTCCATTTCTCCAGGAACGCGGGCAGCAGCGCGCCGTCCACCGCGCTCAACGCGGCCACGCAGGCCTTCAGCGCCCGGGAGACCGCCGCGCCTGCCCGTTCCGAAGAGGCAGGCTCCAGCGCGTCCCGCCCGATGACGAGAAACGGCTCCTTCGCGCCGCGCCGAATCAGCGCGTCCCTGGCGGCCAGCTTCACCGGCGGCGTCAACATGGGCTCGAGGAGCGCCTCGCGAAGAAGCGTCTCGCTCTGCTCGTCGTCCAGCCCGGCCAGCCGATCCACCGCGCGATAGACCGCGCCATCCGCCGGAGACAGGCCGCCCAGCAGCGCCCAGCGGCAGGCCGCCAGGAGCGCGTCGCCCTCGGCGCTGTCGATGGCGCGGCGCTGAGCCGCCTCCAATGCCTCCGGCAGCGCCAGCCGCAGGGGAATGGGCCGCGCGGGAGGCGCGTCGCCCGTGACGGCCTGAACGCACAGCGCGGCCACGGGGTCCTGCGGGTTGATCTCCAGCATGTGCCGCCACCACACCAGCGCGCTCTCCGCGTCGCCCTCGTTGTAGTACAGCGCGGCCTGGGCGTGCAGAAGCGCCCGGTCGAAGGGGGAGAGGCGCAGCGCCTGGCTCAGCCGGGGCTGCAGGGCGGCGGTGGGCCGCAGCGCGAACAGGGCGTCCAGCACCCGGCGCTGCTCGTAGGGCTCGAGCTCTTTCTCGTTCATGGCGTCGACCAGGGCCAGGGCCCGCTGGTTCTCGCCGGCCAGGATCAGCGCCTGCAGCGCGTTGACCCGGGCTTCGTCGGAGAGACGGCCCCGACTGAGCGCCAGCCGGGCCTCCCGGGCGGCGTCGGCCTTCCGGCCCGCCTCGCCCAGGGCGAAGGCATAGAGCGCCCGCTGGTTCGGAGTGTCCGGGGCGAACCGCCCCTGGAACAGGCGCAGGGCTGCGGAGGCCCTGTCCCGGTTCAGCAGTGAGGCGGCGCGCTCATCGCGCCTGTAGAGCCGCAGTTCGCCGCGCTTTTCGGGCCGGTGCAGCGATTGGGCCTGATGGATGGCGGTGATCATGTCCGCCGCCTGGGCGCTGTAGTCGCCCTCCGGCGCGCGCTCCAGGTAGTTCAGCGCCGCCGCCTGCGCGCCCTGCACGTTGCCCATGGCGAACAGGTTGCAGGCCATGCCGAACCAGCACACCGACGGCGCGTCCGGCCGGCGCATGAGCCGCGCGAGGCACCGGTTGGACTCGATGGGGCAGCCCATCTCGCTGTAGATCTCCGCCATGTCAAGCAGGTACTCCTGGTGCTCCGGCGCGGCCTCCATGGCGCGGCGCAGCAGCACAACGGCCTGCTGAAAGAGGCCGTCCTTCTGCTTTTTCAGCGCGCGGCGCGCGAAGAAGCCGGCGTCCTGCTGAAAGGGCACGACATTTTGGCGATCGTCCGGCATAAAACCTCCTTGGCTGTCAGCTTTGCGCCCGCTGGAGCAGCGTGCGCAGCTGGGTTTCGGTGAAGCGATAGGTCTTGTTGCAGAAGTAGCAGTTGACCTCGGCGCCGTGATCCTCATTGATGAGGGTGGTCAGCTCCTCCCGGCCCAGGGAGATCAGGCCCCGCTCGAAGCGGTCGCGGTTGCAGTCGCAGCGGTAGGCGGGGCGGGCC
>CADARO010000202.1 GCA_902790345.1 uncultured Eubacteriales bacterium
AGGGTTGAAAGCCCTTCGTCGCTACGCTCCTCAGGGCTTTCAACCCTGGCGTTTCCCCTGCCGAAGCCTTACTTCACCCCTTCCACTGACTTACCGATGTCCTGACACAAAACACTTACCTATGTGCTGACACAACAATGTGGCAGCAGACCCCTTCCCCTGCACCCCTTCCCCGTTCACACGGGGAAGGGGAAAAGTTTGTTTGTGGGCTTCGCCCACACTGAGCAGGGCTTCGCCCTGCACCTGAACGGTGTGAAGCGATTCGCCGCAGCATATCCCCAGCGCGGTGCAGGGCGCAGCCCTGCAAAACCCAGTTCCCCCGTGCCCGCGTGAGCGGGAAAGGGGTTCAGGGGGAAAGGGCCGAGTACCCCGATTGACGCCAGACCCCCGCGCGGCCTCAGCCGCGCCTCCCCCAATTGCGCATTGCTCATTGCGCATTGCGCATTTTCTTCGTCGCCATCAGCGCCACCGCCGCGCCCAGCGCGCCGCCGATCAGCTTGGCGGCCAGCAGGGGCATGAGCATGGCCGGCTCCTGGCTCACAGTAAAGCCCAGGTGCGCCGCCAGCGCCGAGGTGGAGCACACCGCCGCCGCCGCGTTCGCCACCCGGCCCCGCCTGTCCATGTCCTTCATCAGCGCCAGCATGGGCATGAGGCTGACGCAGGTGAGCAGCAGCCCGGCCATGCTGGCCCCGTTCAGGCCCAGCCTGGCCCCCAACGCCTCCAGCGGCCGCTTCAACAGCCGCGTGAACAGCTCCGCCGTGGGAAGGCTGCCCAGCAGCACGATGCCGATGGAGGACACCGTGGCCATGGCCTCCTCGATGGGCATGAGCCCGGGCAGGATGTTGAAGCCTGTCATGTACTGCACAGCGCCCAGGATCAGCCCGATGGTGATGATCCAGCGCAGCACCTCCGCGAAGCCCCGAAACGCCTTCACGCTGCCCGCCGGGGCGAAGCGCAGCCCCGCGATCAGCAGCAGCGATAAAACGATAACCGGCAGTAGCTGCTTCAGCGCGTTGAGCGGCGCGAGGCCGCACAGCACCCCGCCCAGCCACAGGGCCAGGGGCATCACCGCCAGGCCGTACAGCGTGCCTGAGGCAAAGCCGTCCCGCTCCTTCTCGGCCAGCATGCCCATGCCCACCGGGATGGTGAAGGTGAGGGTGCAGCCCAGTATGGCTGCCACCACGATGCCCGCGAACCGGCCCACGGTGGGGTCCTCCGCCAGGCTCATGGCCATGGGATAGCCCCCCATGTCGATGGCCAGAATGCCGGCAAACAGCGCCGGGTCCAGCCCCAGCGCTCGATACACCGGGGCGATGAGGCCGCCCAGCCAGCCGGACAGCACCGGCGTGAGGCACAGGATGCCCGCCATGGAGAGGGCCGTGGGCCCCAGCAGCATGAAGCCCTCCTCGAATTTCTTGCCCAGGCCGAAGCGGCCTCCGATCAGGCGGTCAAGCCCGCCCAGCACGGCGCCCACGGCCATCACCAGCATGATTGCCCGCTGCATCGTTCCTTACCCCTTGCGCATCACGTCTTCGATGTCCTGAACGGTGCGCGGAATGGCGGCGGACATGTTCTCGCAACCGTCCTCCGTGACCAGGCAGTTATCCTCCAGCCGGAAGCCGATGCCCCACTCCTCGTGATAGATGCCCACGTCCACGCAGAACATCATGCCCGGCGCGATGACCTCCGGCGTCTCCACCACATCATGCACGTCGTAGCCGATGTGATGCGCGCCGCCGTGCCACATGAGCTTGCCCACGTTTTCCACCCTGTCCAGCGCCCCCGCCTCCACCAGGCGCTCCGCGTTGAAGCGGCGGATGGTGGCGTCCACATCCAGCATGCGCATGCCGGGTCGGATGATGGAGAACATGTGGTTCGACGTGGCCAGGGCGCACTCGTAAAGCCGGCGCTGCTTCTCGCTGAAGCGCCCGTTGCAGGGCCAGCCCCGGGACACGTCCGAGATGATGCCCCGGTAATTCGCGCCCACGTCGTTCAGGATCATGTCGCCGTCCTGGGCCTGACCCATGTAGTCATAGTAGTGGATGCAGAAGTTGTTCTGCCCGGCGGACACGATGGGCGGGAAGCCGTGCATCCGGGGGCCGTGCTGGCCCAGGGCCCGGTCGAATTCCGCCTTGTACTGATACTCGTACAGCCCGGGCCGGGAGGCCTTCATCATGGCCAGGATGCCCTCGCCGGTGATTTTTTCCGCGCCTCTCAGCGCCTCGATCTCGCAGGGCTGCTTGATGGTGCGCAGCCTGCGGATGGCCGCGTTGGCGTTCTCGATTTTCAGGAAAGGATACTCCCGCCGCGCCAGCTGGTTCAGCCGGTGGGCCGGGCGGTCGATGTCCGCCGCGCTGGCCCGGTAGAGGTCGAGCCACAGGGAGCCGTAGCGCCCGCTGGTGGCCAGGGCATGGAAGTCCGTGGGGAAGGCGCTCACATAGCGGATGTCCGAAACGCCGGAGGCGGCCTCCGCCTCGGCGGGCTTCACCCGGCGGCCCGTCCAGCGCTCCGCGTGGTCGTCCGGCGGCAGGATGTACAGCCGCTCCCAGGCGTCGTCCGCGCCGTCCTTGCCGGCCAGCAGCACGAATTCCTTGCCCTCCAGCCCCGTGAGATACACGAAGCTGCGATCCGCGAAGAAGGGATAGTACTCGTCGTTGGTCTTGCGGATCTCCTCGCCCGAGAAGATCGCCAAAAGCGACCCCGGCGTCAGCGCCTCGTAAAGCCTCTTCCTGTTTCCCTCGTGAAATGCCCTCTCCATTTCGTCCACTCTCCTCAAACCAAATCTCTTCTCTGTTCCCTATTCTCTGTTCTCTCTTCTCTCTCCCCCGCGTATACTCCGCGGAAAGGAGATGATCCCATGAAGCGCTTTGTCCGTGCCTGCCTCTCGCTCCTGGCCGCCGCTCTCCCCGCCCTCCTGGCCGGGGAAATCGGCGCGCTCTTGCTGGACCTGCATCCTGCCCGGCTGGTTGGCTCGGGGCTGGCGCTGTGCGTCGGGGCCGCGCTGGCGGCCTCCCGCCCCCGCTGGCTCAGGCCCGTGGGACTCGCGGCGGCGCTGCTGGCGTCAGTCCTGCTCCTGCCGCCCCTGCGCCTGGGCCGACTGGCCGCCCGCTGGGGCATCGCCGGCTATCACGCCGCTCTGTCGCTATTGCTCGCCTGCGCCGCCCTGTCCTGCGGGGCCGCGCTGTCGCTCCTGCCGAAAAAGCGCGCCCGTCAGTCCAGCCGCAGCCGGTCGTAGAAGAAATCGTGCATCAGCCCATTGGTGGCCATCACGTTGCCCGAAACGAGGCAGTCCGCCCCGCCCCGCCAGCCGGTCACCTTGCCGCCGGCCTCCCGAACGATCAGCACCCCCGCCGCGATGTCGTACAACTCCAGCTTCGCCTCGAAGAAGGCCTCCGTGCGCCCGCAGGCCACGCAGCACAGGTCGAAGGCCGCCGAACCCATGCGCCGGAAGTCGTTGACCTCCAACAGCAGCGCCGCCAGCTGGGGCATGACCTTCTTCGCCACCTCCGGGTGCCGGTGCACAAAGCTCATGGCGGCCACCGCGTCCCGGGGCTCCGTCACCGCCGACACATGGATGGGCTGGCCGTTGCAAAACGCGCCGCCGCCCTTCACGGCGGTGTACATCTCATCCAGCGCCGGGGCGTACACCACGCCCAGCTTCAGCTCACCCTTCTCCATGTACGCGATGGAGATGGTGTACAGAGGGATGTTCTTCACAAAGTTGGTGGTGCCGTCGATGGGGTCGATCACCCACATGCCGTCCCGCCGCTCGGTGACGCCGTACTCCTCGCCCAGAAACCCGTCCTCCGGAAAGCGCTCCCGCAGCGCCGCGATGATCATCCGCTCGGAGGCCCGGTCCATGTCGGTCACATAGTCGTTTTCCGCCTTGTGCTCCACGTGGAAGCTGTGCCGCTCCCGCAGCATCGCCCCCGCCTTCAGCGCCGCGTCCCGCGCCGCCTCCAGCCTTGCCCGCAAATCCATATAGTCCCTTGTCCCCCAATCATATCAATTCGCAATGCGCAATTCGCAATTACCCTCTCCGCCCCTTCGGGGCACCTCTCCCAGGGGGAGAGGCAAGATCATATCGGGTCGCGCAATCATCCTGGCCTCCCGGCCGTAGCCGGTCATTCCCCATTCCCCATTTCCCATTCCCCATTGGCCGTCAGGCCTTCACCCAGTCTCTCAGCACCGCGAAGAACTCCCGGGTGTAGTAGTTCAGCGGGGTGATCCAGGCGCACTCCGCCGGATTGCCGCTCACGTTGTCCAGCCCCTGGGAACGGGCGGTGTTCAGCGCCCGGTAGACGTGATACCCGGTGGTGGTGATGACCACGGCGGGATTCTCCCCCTCCATGAGCGCCTTCGCGAAGGCGATGTTCTCCTCTGAGCCTCGGTCATGGGCTCGTTGTCGCCCTGACCGCCGCAGAGGATGGCCTTCGCGCCCTCATTGGCCTTCAGGTACTCCGCCGCCGCCTTGATGCGATACAGCAGCAGCACGGAGGGCCCGTTGTCCTTCACCCGCGCCCCCAGCACCAACACGTAGTCCGCGTCCGGCGCGGGCCTGGAAAAGCTGCCCGCCACCACCCGGCCGGTGACGCCCACATAAAGCGCCAGCGCCGCCGCCATGAGCACCGCCAGCACCCGGGCCAACCGCTTCTGGCGCTTGCGGCTCTTTTTCCCCACCCGCTTCAGCAGCCAGTTCAGCAGCAGACACCCCGCCCCCAGCGCCACCCAGAACAGCGCGAAGGACACGCCGAAGCCCAGATAAGGCAACAGCACCACGTAATAAGCCAGCGAGCAATAGCCCAGGATCGTCAATACCCAGGAAACCACCCGGGCGATTTTCGCGGGCTTTTTCTTTTTCTTCTTTGTCATCGTCTCCTCCCGCCCCGTCGGGGCGCGGCTCATTATGCCTTACGGGTCCAGATGGTCGAAATCCAGCGTGGCGAAGTAGTCCTGCGGCGTCTCCGGCCGGCGGATCATGCGGAAGGAGCCGTCCTCCCTCAGCAGCACCTCGGCGGAGCGCAGGCGGCCGTTGTAGTTGTAGCCCATGGAGAAGCCGTGGGCCCCGGTGTCGTGGATGACCAGATAATCCCCCATGTGGATCTCCGGCAGCAGGCGGTCCACGGCGAACTTGTCGTTGTTCTCGCACAGGGAGCCCACCACGTCGTACAGGTGATCGCAGGGGGCGTCCTCCCGGCCCGCCACGGTGATATGGTGATACGCGCCGTACATGGCCGGGCGCATCAGGTTCGCGGCGCAGGCGTCCACGCCGATGTAGTGCTTGTAGGTCTCCTTCCGGTGCACCGCCCGGGTGACCAGCCATCCGTTGGGGCCGGACACGAACCGCCCCAGCTCTGTCACCACGCGAACGCCCTCGCCCATCCCGGCGGGAACCATGATCTCCTCAAAGGCCGCGCGGACCCGCTCGCCCACCAGGGCGATGTCCGCCGGCTTCTCCTCCGGCCGATACGGTATGCCCACCCCGCCGGACAGGTTAATCATGAAAAAATCCGCGCCCAGCTCCCGGTGTAGTTCCACCGCCGTTTGGAACAGCAGCTTCGCCATGGTGGGATAATAGTCGTTGTCGGTCATGTTGCTGGCCAGGAAGGCGTGCAGGCCGAAGCGCTTCACGCCCTTCTGCATCAGCCTCTTCACGCCCTCGGTGAGCTGAGCGCGGGTGAAGCCGTACTTGGCGTCGCCGGGCCGGCCCATCACCGCGTTGCCGATGATGAAATCCCCGCCCGGGTTGAACCGCAGGCAGATCTTCTCCGGCAGGCCGCCATGGGCCTCCAGAAAGTCGATGTGGGTGATGTCGTCCAGGTTGATGATGGCGTTCAGCCGCCGGGCGTACTCGAACTCCCCGGCGGGAGTCTCGTTGGATGAGAACATGATCTCATCGCCGGAAAAGCCCACCTTCTCGGCCAGCATCAGCTCGGTGAGAGAGGAGCAGTCCACCCCGCAGCCCTCCTGCCGGAGGATATTCAGGATCACCGGGTTGGGCGTGGCCTTCACGGCGAAGTATTCCCTGTAGCCGGGGTTCCAGGCGAAGGCGGCGTTCAGCAATCGCGCCCGCTCCCGAAGGCCCCGTTCGGAATAGAGGTGAAAGGGCGTGGGAATCTCGGCGGCGATCCTTTGGATGGTTTCCAGCGACGGGCATTTCTTTTCGGCCATATTCGCGTATCACGCTTTCTTTCGCATGTTTATTCACCTCATATTATAGCAGAAACCGCCGCGCTTGTCATTATCAGCCGGCCCTGCGCCGGATTTTAACGAACGCCGATTGACGGAAGCGCCGTGGCGTGATATACTTTTTTCGGTTATCCGCGAATATATAAACGCATCTGGAGGTCACATGTCACACGATCGAATCCGCAATCTCGTTCTGGCGGCGCTGTTTCTGGCGCTGGGCATGGTGCTGCCCTTCCTCACCGGCCAGATCCCCCAAATCGGCAAGGTGCTCTCCCCCATGCACATTCCCGCCTTCCTGTGCGGCTTTGTGTGCGGCTGGCCCTACGGCCTGGCCATCGGGTTCATCATGCCGCTGCTGCGCAGCGTGCTCTTCGGCATGCCCACCCTCATCCCCAGCGCCCTGGTGATGGCCTTCGAGCTGGCCGCCTACGGCTGCTCCGCCGCCATCATCTACCGGCTGCTGCCCAAGCGCCCGGCCTTCATCTATGTGACGCTCATCGCGTCCATGCTCATCGGCCGCGTCGTCTGGGGCCTGGCCTCGCTGGTCATCTACCGACTGTTCACCGAGAACAGCTTCACCCTGGCCATGTTCCTGTCCGGCGCCTTCATCAACGCCGTGCCCGGCATCATCCTGCACATCGTGCTGGTGCCCGCCGTGGTGATGGCCCTGGAGCGGGCCGACCTGATCGACACGGAGGGCCGCTGACCATGCGAGACATCCTCCTGCGGCACGCCGAACGATATCCCCTCATGGAGGCCACGGACTTCGCCAAGCTGATCTATCAGAGCGCCTTCGCCGGCGGGCATCTCATTGCCAGCCGCCAGGCCGCGCTGGAGCGCCTGAAGGCCGAATGGGACGCGCAGCCAGGCGCCGGCTTCATGCCCCTCATCGAATCCATCGGCGGCGGCGTCTGCCGGCTCTACCTGGCCCCCGCCAGAAAGATGGGGCTGCGCCCTGAAACCGTCTGCGGTCTGTTTGTGGAAACCGCCGCCTCCTTCACGCCGGACAAGGCCCGGTTCGAGGCCGGCATGGAGGCGCTTTCCGCCCTCTGCCGGGAGGGAGCGCTGTCCGCCGATCCCGCCGAAGTGGAGGCGCTGCTTCGCGCCGCGAGGGAAACCGACTACGCGCCCTTCAGTCACAGCCCCCGCTATCGGGAGACCTATCGCCCCGCCTATCGGCTGGTGGGCGACGACTTCTGCCGGTATCTCGATCTGTTCGCCGCCATCGACGGCCTGCTGACCGGGAAAGGCCGCGCCCGCGTCGCCATCGACGGCCGCTGCGCCTCCGGCAAGACCACCGCGGCGGCGCTGATCGCCCGGGTGTACGGGGCGCAGCTGTTCCACATGGACGACTACTTTCTCCCTTTCGAGCGCAAGACGCCGGAGCGCCTGGCCCAGCCCGGCGGCAACGTGGACTGGGAGCGCTTCCGCGCGGAGGTGCTGGATCATCTGGAGGAACCGACCCTGGTCTGGCGGCCCTACAACTGCGCCACGGGCAGCCTGGACGAGCCCGTCCTCTCCCGGCGGCGGCCAGTTCAGCTCATCGAGGGCGCCTACGCCATGCACCCCGCCATGAAACCCGACTACGACCTCAAAGTGATGTTCGACATCGACCCCGATCTTCAGATGGAGCGCATCAAAAGGCGCAATCCGGACAAGGTGGAGCGCTTCGCGAAGGAATGGATTCCCATGGAAAACCACTACCTGGCCGCCTTCGGCATCGAGGACAGCTGCCAGATCGTCATGAAAGCCTGACAAATTACGCAAAACAGGAGCCGCCTCCCAACCGGGAAGCGGCTCCTTTATGATCAGCACGACTTGTTTGAATCGACGAAAATGGATTCCGGTTCGATTAGTCGGCCATGGTGCGGTCGTAAGCGGCCTGGTCCATCGCCAGCAGCTCTTCGGAGCCCAGAGCCTTGATGTTGGCCTGGAACTCATCCCACTCGGCGTCGATGTCGCGCACGCCAGTGGCGTACTCGGCCATGCTCTGCTTCACGTAGGTCGCGATGGCGGCACGGGTGGTAGACCAATCTTCCTGCTCCTCGACGGAGTAGATGATCTTCACGATGTAGTCTTCGGGCTTGTAGTTGACCTGCTTCTGCACGGCCAGAGCGTTCTTGTACTCGTTGTTGGCCTCGTTGCCGTCCCAGGTGAAGCGGGAGCACAGGTTGTCATAGTCGATGCCGCCGAAGAACTTGCCGGCCCAGTGAGACTTCTGAGGCACGCCCCAGACGCTCTGGATGATGGAGAAGTAGCCCGGCAGGCCCATCTCGTCGTACATGCCCTGCTGGCCCTCAGCCAGTTCCCAGTCAACGCCGGGCTCGCCGAAGCGCTGGCAGATGATGTAGTTCTTCTCGTAGTTCTCAGCGTCGAACATGCGGAACGCGGCCTCGGGATGCGCGCAGTCCTTGGTGATGCACTGCTCGAAGTTGGGGTTCTGAGAGAAGTAGCCGCACACGGCGTAGC
>CADARO010000203.1 GCA_902790345.1 uncultured Eubacteriales bacterium
CGACGGTTTCAATCCCGCAGAAAACCTTGCCGCCCTCCGGCGTGAATTTGACCGCATTGCCGAGGATGTTGATCATCACCTGGCGCAGCTTCATGTCGTCGCCGATGTAATAGTCTCTGACATCCCGGCTCATCTGGCAGTCGTACTCCAGGCCCTTGTCCCGGCACTGGCCGCTGATGATCGTATTCACCTGCTCCAGCACCTTGGCAAAGGAGAACTCCTCGCTCTTGATCGTCATGCGGCCCGACTCGATCCGGCTCATGTCCAGGATGTCGTTGATGATGCTCAGCAGGTGATTGGCGGAGGTGCCGATCCGCGCCAGGTACTCCTTCACCTTCTCGCTGGCGGAGGGCTCGTTCATAGCGATGTTGTTCAGGCCGATGATGGCGTTCATGGGGGTGCGGATCTCGTGGCTCATGTTGGAGAGGAAGGCTGTCTTCGCCTTGCTGGCCTCCTCCGCGGCCGCCAGTGCCTCCGCCAGCACGTGGTTCTTCGCCATGGATTCGCGCATCTCCTCGTCGATGACCGTGAAGCCCACGCCCACCTTGTGCACGAGGTTGTCGTCCCGCTCCCCGGGATGGCGCACGCCGGCCATGCGCAGCATCTCGTAGTACTCCACGCCGTTTCTTCTGGCCAGGTAGCGATAGGCCATGATGGATTCCGTCTTCAGCCGCTGCCGCACGTTCTCCGGGTCGATAAAGCGCAGGAAGCCTTCCCTGTACTCCGGGTCAACATGCTGCTCGGCATACTCGGCGAACCGCGCGTGATAGGGGAAGTGCACGCCTTCCGGGGTCTGCCCCGGGTCGCTGGCGTCCGCGCGGTAGCAGACGGCGTCGTCCGCGTCCACGTCCACATGGTAGACGCTGCGGTAGTCCGACGCCATGGCCGTGATCATGCTGTTCAGTTCCTTCTGGCGATCCTCCTGGGCCAGCAGCTGTTCATGCAGGGCGATCTTCTCCTCCAGCTCCTGCTGCTTGGTCCGCGCCTCCGCCTCCGCCGTTTTGATCCGGGTCATCTCCGTCACGTCCACGCACATGCCCAGCAGGCAGAGCCGCCCGGAGAGGTCGAGGAAGGTGAGCTTGGTCGTCTGCAGGTTGCGGAAAACGGTGCCCGTCGCGTCCGGCACGTCCTCGAAGAAGACATAGGCCTTGTCCATCGCGATGGCCTTGCGGTCGTCCTCCACAAAATGATCCGCGGTGGCCGGATCGAAGATTTCGTGGTCGGTCAGGCCCACCACCTCCTCGGGGCTGGTCTTCCCGGCGTATTCCGCGAAGGCCTGGTTGCAGGCCAGGTATCTGCCGGTGGACACCTCCTTGGAGAAGCTCATGGCCGGCATATTGGTCAGCATGGACGAGACGGAGCCCATCACGTCGGCCAGCCGGGCCGCCGCCTGAACCTCCTCGTTCAGCCTGCGGTTTTCCTCCTCGGCCTTCTTCGCGTGCTCCAGGGCCTTCTGATAGGCCCGTCCCTGGAGGACCTCGTCATCCACGTCCTTAAAACCCATCATGACGCCGGTTTTGCCGCCGGGCATGTGGATCTTGCCAAAGTCGATCCGGTAATGGCGCGGGCCATCCTTCAGGTTCCGGATGAAGTTGACGGAAAACCGATCCCGGGTCTCGAACCTTTTGAGGATATAGGGCAGGCTCATCTGCTCCTGCAGCCGTTCCCGGTCCTCCGGCGCGATCATGGTGTTGACGTACTCCGTCTTGGTGTCCGTGTACCTGGCGTGGCTCAGGGCGTTGCGGATGGCCTCGTCGTGCACCTGATCCCTATCCGAGTGGTACAGCGACATCTCCTCGGTCTCCACATCCGTGATCAGGTACACGGTGTTGTAGGCCGTGGTCAGCGTGGAAATCACGGCGTCCCGGGTGGCCGTGTCCGTCTCCCGCTGAAGCTTTTTGTCCGTGATGTCGGAGATGAAGGCCACATAGACCCCGCCGTAGGCCCTGGTTTCCGCATAATGCCCGTAGTCGTCCACCCAGCGGACAGCGCCGTCCCGCCGGATGATGCGGTATTCGGCGTAATCCATCTGCTCGTCGCTGGTGTTGATCTGATGGACGATGGAGGAGGAGATCCGCGCATAGTCCTCCGGATGCACCATGCCCCTGAAGGTGTACCCTGTCAGGCGCTTGAACTCCTCCAGGCTGGCGCAGCCGTAGATATCGTACACCGCCTTGTTCGCATAGATCAGCTCTTCCGGTTTCTCTGCCTTGTAGATGAAGAATCCACCAGGCATGTGTCCGCCGATTTCCTCGATGATGGACAGCGTGGCATCATTCAGTTCAAACATTCTGCCCTTCACGCCTGTTGTCCTCCTATGGTTTCGTCACCGTTTCCTGTGCAGCAGCTGTTTCAGCGCGTCCGTGATTTCCCGGGCCGCCTGGCGGTGCCCGTCACGGCTGGGGTGCATCCGGGAGCCGAGGGTTTGGGAGTCGGTCAGGCTCAGGTAATGTACGTTCAGGTCGCCCCGCGCCCGCACATCCTCCACCGCGCCCCGGAGGATGTCCTCCACGGCGTGGCCGCACAGGCCGTAGGCCCACACGATGACCGCCTTGGGATACCGGGCGCGGACGGCTTCCATCAGCTCCGCCGCGTGGGTGCGCAGTTCGGCCCGTGCCGAGGGCAGCTCCTCCGCTTCGACCTTGGTGAGGGCGGAGGCGTCGTTGGTGCCCAGGTTGATGACCACGGCGTCCGCGGGCCTCTCGTCAGCCGGCGCAGGCACCTGGCCGCCCGGAGTGACGCCGCAGAGCTGGCCGTAGATGCGCCCGATGCGGCCGTCCTGCCGATTGTCCCAGCTGCGGGCCGCGCCCCAGCCGCCCAGGGCGATCACGCGCTTGTCGGCCTTCAGCTCCTCGGCCACCAGCGTGGGGAACGCGGGCATGTGGGAGATGAACAGCATCCGCCACTCCTGCGCTTCGCCATAGGGGCCCACCGTGCCCTCGCCCACGGTCAGGCTGTCGCCGATGAATTCGAGCATCAGCGAGCGGGGGTCGGGCGCTTCGGGCGTCCCGTCCGTGATCACCGCCTTCAGCACCACCGCGTCCGTCTCGTCAAAGCTGGGCTGGGTGTCGCGCAGGATCGTGATCTCGTGGGGACAATGGTCGTCCAGGCCCGCGAGCAAGGGATAGGTATGGGCGCCCTGGGCCATGGGCAGGCGGGTGACCGGCGCGCCGTCCACCAGCACGCCCAGCCACTGGGCGTGGTCGGTTGCCGTGGAGACAGCCTCCACGTCCAGCCGCTTGCAGGCGAGCTTCACCCGCACCCCCGAGCCGCTCCACCAGAGGTGCTGCTCGCTTTCGTTGGCGTCATGCCGCCCGATGGTGACAAAACGGGCATCCGGCAGAGAATAGCGCTGCATCTTCGTTGCTCCTTTTCCGAGGCTGGCCGCTCTGGGGCCCGCAGGCGTCTCCAAATCTTCTATCCGGCCTACCTGTGTATGATTATAACACATGATAAAGGGTGGGAAAAGATGAAAAATCAGGTAATGTCAAGGGACAGAAGCCATTGCGAAGCCCCTTCCCCTTCGCTATTTCACACGGGGTGATATCCCTGCACGGAAAAGACCGGCCTCCACAGGGAAGGCCGGCCTGATGGGCCGGGTCAGCGGTTCTGAGCCGCCGCCGGAAAGGTTCGGGTGTTGATCAGTTTCCCACAAACACACAGTTCTCATGGGCGGCGCAGTAGGCCTCCGCCGGGCTGCCGGCTGCGCCGAAGACGTACACCGTGCCGCAGCCGTCGAACACGTCTGTGCCCAGGGCGCAATTCGCCGGAATGCGGATGCGGCTCAGGCCCGCACAGTTCCTGAAGGCGTAATCGCCGATGCGCTCGCAGCCCTCGGGGATGGACACCACGGTCATGGCCGCGCCCTCGAAGGCATTGGCCTCGATGGTCAGGGTGCCCGCGGGCAGGGTGAAGTCCGCCGTGCCGAAGGGGCGGCCAATGACCGCCGTCACGGTCGTATCTCCGGCAGGCATGGTGAAGGGCACAGGATACACCACGGTACCGTTCCCGGCGGCGATGGGGGTCACGTTCGGCAGGCTGCGGCCGGTGATGTCCACGGTGACCCAGCCGGTGGCAAAGTCCGCGCCGGTGAGCTTCAGCGCCAGCAGGCGGCTGCCTGCGTCATAGGTGCTCTGGTTCAGGTACACCATGGCTGTCACGCGTTCGCCTGCGGCGGCCTCATTGATGAGGCCGGAAGCCCAGGCGGTGTCCGCCTGATCCGCCCATGTGATGGTGTAGATCCGCGCCCACTGGGCCGTGAGCGTATACTTTGGCTTGTTCAGGCCTACCACGGGCATGAATTCGGTATGCAGGACCGTCCCGTCGTCCACCAGCCAGCCCCGGAAGCTCAGGCCCTCCGGCGCGGTGAAGCCCTC
>CADARO010000204.1:0-4305 GCA_902790345.1 uncultured Eubacteriales bacterium
ACCACCATCAGCAACGGCGCCTTCATGGGCTGCTACAGTCTGACCACCGTGGACCTCCCCGGCAACATCACCGACATCAATCAGAACGCCTTCAAGAACTGCGGGTCGCTGAAGAACCTGACGCTGCCCGAGGGCCTGAAGACCATCGCCGGCGTGGTGAACGGGAATGAGGGCGCGTTCAGCGGGTGCTCATCGCTGACGGAGCTGGTGATCCCCAGCACGATGGAGAGCATCGGCAATTACGCCTTCTATCAATGCACGGGCATCGAGACGCTGACGATTCTGGACAGCGACGAGTGCACCCTGTCCATTGGCGAGCGCGCGTTCAACTTCACCACCAGCCTGACCGGCACGGTGGTCATTCCGAAAAAGGTGAGCGCCATCAAGGCCTACGCCTTCGGCGGTTCGTCGCTGGAGAAGCTGGACATCCGGGCCGGCGACAACCTGGAAGCCATCAGCGAGAACGCCTTCCGCGGCTGCGCGTCGCTGACGACCGTGACGATCCCCGGCAACGTGACCTCCATTCACGCGGAGGCCTTCAAGGGCTGCACGGCGCTGACCAAGCTGACGCTGTCCGAGGGCTTGAAGACCATCCTGGGCGTCGTGAACGGAGACGCGGGCGCGTTCAGCGGCTGCTCCGCCCTGCCCGAAGTGGTGATTCCCAGCACGGTGGAGAGCCTCGGCCGCTACACCTTCTGCAACTGCACGTCTCTGAGGACCATCAGGATCAAGGCCAAGGCCTGGAACATCACCATCGGCGAAAACGCCTTCAAAAACTGCCCCGGCGTTCCGGAATACGTCGATTGAGCTTTCATGGCAAACCAAAGCGGGAATCGCTCATGCCGGGCGATTCCCGCGGTTTCTGTGGTCTTTACGCCGTCTCGATGGCGGCGTCCTTCTGCAGGCCCAGCTTCTCAATGGCCTGCTCGCGCATCTTGTATTTCTGGATCTTGCCGGCGTCGTTCATGGGGAAGCCGGTCACGAAATCGATGTATTTGGGCACCTTGTGCTTGGCCATGTGGTCCAGCACATATTTTTTCATCTCTTCCACGGTCATGCTCTCGCCCTCCTTGAGGATGATGCAGGCCATGATCTCCTCGCCCATGGCCTTGTCCGGCACGCCGATGACCTGCACGTCGCTGACCTTGGGGTGGGTGTAGATGAATTCCTCGATCTCCTTGGGGTAGATGTTCTCGCCGCCCCGGATGATCATGTCCTTCAGGCGGCCGGTGATGCGGTAGTTGCCCTCCGGGGTGCGGCAGGCCAAATCGCCCGTGTGCAGCCAGCCGTCCCTGTCGATGGCGGAGGCGGTGGCCTTGGGCATCTTGTAGTAGCCCTTCATGATGTTGTAGCCCCGGGCCACGAACTCGCCGATGACCTCGTCCGGGCAGTCCAGGCCGGTCTCCGGGTCCACGATCTTGCATTCCACCTCCGGGAAGGCGCTGCCCACGGTGGTCACGCGCACCTCCAGGGGATCGGTGGTGCGGCTCATGGTGCAGCCGGGGGATGCCTCCGTCTGGCCGTATACGATGACGATCTCCGGCATGTGCATCTTCTCCACCACGTCACGCATCACGGCGATGGGGCAGGGGCTGCCGGCCATGATGCCGGTGCGCATGTGGCTGAAGTCGGTCTTGGCGAAATCCTCGTGGGCCAGCATGGCGATGAACATGGTGGGCACGCCGTGGAAGGCGGTGATGTGCTCGTTGTGGATGCAGGCCAGGGAGGATTTGGGCGAGAAGTAGGGCAGGGGCAGGATGGTGCCGCCGTGGGTCATGGTGGCGGTCATGGCCAGCACCATGCCGAAGCAGTGGAACATGGGCACCTGGATCATCATGCGGTCGGCGGTGGAGAGATCCATGCCGTCGCCGATGCACTTGCCGTCGTTGACGATGTTGTAGTGGGTCAGCATGACGCCCTTGGGGAAGCCGGTGGTGCCGGAGGTGTACTGCATGTTGCACACGTCGTTCACGTCCACAGCGGCGGCCATGCGATTGACCTCCTCCTGGGGCGTCTTGGAGGCGTACTCCAGGGATTCCTCCCAGGTCAGCGCGCCCGCCATGCGGAAGCCCACGGTGATGACGTTGCGCAGGAAGGGCAGGCGGCGGGCGTGCAGCGGCCGGCCGGAACGGTTTTCCTTCAGCTCGGGGCACAGCTCGTTGATGATCTCCCGGTAGTTGGAGTCCCGATAGCCCTCGATCATGACCAGCGTGTGGGTGTCGGACTGGCGCAGCAGGTACTCCGCCTCGTGGATCTTGTAGGCGGTGTTCATGGTGACCAGCACCGCGCCGATCTTGGTGGCGGCCCAGAAGGTGAGGAACCACTGGGGCACGTTGGTGGCCCAGATGGTCACCTTGCTGCCCGCCCGCACGCCCAGGGAAATCAACGTCCGGGCGAACTCGTCCACGTCGTCCCGAAACTGGGCGTAGGTGCGCGTGTAGTCCAGGGTGGTGCAGCGAATGGCCAGCTGATCGGGAAACTCCTCCACCATGGTGTCCAGCACCTCGGAGAAGGTCTTTGAGATCAGCTCGTTCTTCTTCCAGACGTACTTGCCCGTGCCGGCCTTGTTGGTGTAGAGATGGCTGGTGCGCCGGCGGCTGCGGCGGGTCTCATAGCCGCTCATGATGCTCACGAAGTGGGTGAGGATGGTCTCCATGTCGCTGAGGCCCTCGATCCAGGCGGGGTCCCACAGGAGCGACACGAAGCCGTCGTAGTTCACCGAGCGCAGGGCGTTCATCAGCTCATGGATGGGCAGCTGGCCTTCGCCCACCAGCTCGTGGCGGGACGCGCCGTCCTCCATCACGGAGTCGCACAGGTGCACGTGCTTCACGTAAGCGCCCAGGTTGGTGATGGTCTTCTCCGGGTCTTCGCCCGCCGTCTGGCAGGTCTCGTGCATGTTCCACAGGGCGGCCAGCCGGTCGTCGGCGAAACGGTTCAGGATGTCCCGCAGCTTGCCGGAATCGGCCAGAGCGCCCCGGGTCTCCAGCAGCAGCACCAGGCCGCTGTCCGCCTCCAGCGAATCCAGCACGGCGGAGAGGGCGGCCGTCACGGCGTCCGCGTCGGCGCAGTCGGTGTGCAGGGCCACGTAGGGCGCCCCCAGGTTCTGCGCCGCCTCGATGACCTGGCGCAGCTCCGTGTAGGCGTCGCCGCTCATGAAATCGCTCACCGTGTCCACGCAGGGGATGGAGAGCTTCTGCCGGATGAGGGCCCGGCGAGTGACCAGCGACAGCTCGGGATTGACGGGGCTGTCCTTGCCCTGAAACGCCGGCGTGCCGATGCCGGCCAGCTCGATGCCCTGCATGCCGCTGGCCTCGGCGGCGGCGCAGTGCGCCTGCCAGCTCACGTCCGTCCAGTTGAGAATGGAATACGACAGCTTCACCGTCAGCCCTCCTCGTACACGATCTTGTTCAGCGCGTTGATGTAGGCGCGGATGGACGCGCCGATGATGTCGGTGGAAATGCCGTTGCCGGAGTAAAGGCGGCCGCCGGAGCGCAGCTTCACCAGGGCGCTGCCCATGGCCTCCCGGCCCTCGGTGATGGACTGGATCTGGAAGTCGTCCAGCTCGTAGTGGTGGCCGATGATCTGCTCGATGGCCAGGAAAGCGGCGTCGATGGGGCCGTCGCCGATGCTCATGCCCCGCATCTTCCGGCCGTCCTTTTCCAGCGACACGTTGGCCGTGGCGGTGATGATGTTGCCGCTGTTGATGACGTAGCTGTCCAGATGGTAGGTGGAGGGCACCTGCAGCGCGCTGCTGGCCACGATGGCCTCCAGCTCCTTCGTGCCCACGAAGCTCTTCTTTTCGGCCACCCGTTTGAACGCCTCGTACACCCGGGCGTTGTCCTCCTCGGACAAGTCGTAGCCCAGCTGGTTCACCACCTTGATGACCTCGCCGATGGGATCGTTGATGTCCAGACAGATGTTGGCCATGGCCCCGGTGTCGGCGGTCTGGATGACCGCGCTCTCCTTCTTCGGGCTCAGCATCCATTCCAGCTGACGCACGGTGCGGGTGAGCTCGGTGAAGCGCGCCCCGGCCTCCAGGCCCAGATCCGCGCCCCGGGCCTTCAGGAAGGCGGCGAAGTCTTCCAGAGAGGCGATGCCCATGGGATTCACGGTGGTCTTGACGCCCGCCGCGCCGCAGGCAATCGCCTGAGCGGCGCAGGCCGAGGCCATGTGCAGCGCGTCGGACAGCTCCACATTCAGCTGAACGCCGCTCGTCTGCGGCGCGGCGGCCTGAATCGCTTTGAGGAAATCGCCGAACTCCACGGGAGTCATGAGGCCCGCTGTGTCGCACAGGGTGACGCGGGT
>CADARO010000204.1:4318-7468 GCA_902790345.1 uncultured Eubacteriales bacterium
CGTCCTGAGCGGAGAATTCCACCGTCTCGCAGTGGAACCGGCAGGCGGACACCAGCTCCTCGATCAGCGCCAGCATGGCCGGGGCCTTCTTGCGGCACATGTATTCCATCTGCACGGTGGACACCGGCAGCATCACGTGCAGCACCGGCTTCTTCGCCGCGCGGATGCTCTCCCAGGCCTCCTTCACGGAATCGGCGGTGAGGCCCACCGTGGCGGAGAGCTCGGTGGCGATCATGGAGGCCACGGTGCGGTTCAGGAGGCTGTCCGCCTTGGCGTCCTCGATGCGGGGCAGCTCGATGGTGTCGATTTTCAGCTTGTCCAGGGCCCGCACGATCTCCAGCTTTTCCCGGAAGGTCAGCGCGCTGTTCTGCGCGGAGGCCATTTGGCGCATTGTCGCGTCGTAAATGCGTATCGTCTTCATGGTGCCACTCCCTTTTTCTATTCTGTGGATGGGGGGCGCGCCGCTCAAAAAAACGTCCCGGAAGCGTTCGCTTCTGGGACGATTCTTATCAAATCGCGGTACCACCCGGATTGCCGCTTTCGCGGCCTCTTGACAGGTTCAAACAAACCCTGAGCCCTGGTGACGGAGCTCCGCCGGAGATCCCTAATGAGCGCGATACACGCCGTTCAGGATTCTGCTCGGGCAGCAGACAGCCTCCATGCCTTGCCGCCGGTTCGCACCTGCCACCGGCTCTCTGAGGACGCCGCAAGGGGCTTAATGCCTTCATCGCATTTGGTTATGCTGTTGAGAGACATTATACCAGCGGTTGGCGGCCCCGTCAAGGGCGTGAGGCCGTTTTTTCCGAATTATTTACTGTTTCGCCCGGTTTTCCTTCGGGAAAATCAGGGCCAGCCGATCCAGCAGCGCGCCGATCAGCGCCGCGATGACGCCCCAGCGCAGCAAAAACGCCCAGAAACGCAGCTCCGCCATCTCCGCTGTGACATAGGCGACGGGCGCGGCAGCCGCGCCGGTGAGCTCCCAGAAGCGGCCCCGGATGGAATTGAAGGACACCAGCACCTCCGGCACCCACTCCACGAACACCATCACCGGCTCCACGAAGAAATTCATGAGAGCCCAGCAGGCGGCCAGGGTGGCGGCGGCAGCCAGCAGCATGGCAAGGCACCGGGACAGCGCGAAGCCCAGCACCTTCGAGAAGTAGGCCTCCTTCATTCGGGCGCGGTACTCGGCGATCCACGCGCCGCCCACCCGCTTCAACACGCCGATCCACAGGGCCAGCAGCCGCAGCGCCAGCGCCAGGGCGATGAACCGCAGGATCATGCCCGCCCGCATGCGCTCTTTCATGAGGCCGTACAGCGTGCCGGGGCCGAAGAAGTCCCGCGCCTCGCCCTCGAACAGGGTCATCAGGCCGCCGTCGATGCCGGACACCGCCGACACCACCATCAGGTCGCAGCCGGAGGCCTCGTCGCTGCCCAGGGGGATCCAGGCGGCGTAGGGGCCGGTTTCGCCCACGCGCCGGGCGTGCTTCGCCACGCCCACCACCTGGAACGCCTGCCCGCTCAGCGTCACCGCCCGGCCGATGGGGTCCCGGTCGCCGAAGAGCTGAAAGGCCAGCTGCTCGTCCAGCACGATGGAGCGGGAGCGCCCCTTCAGCGCCGCGGGGCTCAGGGGCTCCCCGGCGGCCATGGGCCGGGGATAGGCCTCGTTCCAGCGCTCGCCCACCATGTACAGCGTCACGCCGCTGGCGTTCGCGCCGCCCTCCACCGACAGGGACACGTCCGCCTTCACGCCGTGGAGCGCGGTGATCTCCGCCGCGTCGGCCAGGGCCTGCCGGAAGGGCTCCATGTTGTCGATGTACACGCTCAGCTCATTGCTGGGCAGGAAGGCGTACTGAATGAGCTTCGGCGTGCCCAGCAGCCCTATGAGCGCAGCCAGGGCGATGAGGCCGCCCAGGGGGATCAGAAAGTGAATCCGTCTCTTCGCCATGCGCGCCTCCTAGCCGCCGTACTCCATCACGGAATCGCCCTCGTTGACGGCCCGGTCTTCCATGTAGATGATCTGCTGGCGGGTCAGGTCCTCGGACACGGACACGGCGCTGTCGGACTCGCCCAGCACGGTCACGCTCACCTTCTGCACCTTCATCTGGGTGCCGCCGAAGGTGGAGCTCTCCTTGAGGGCCACGAACACGTAGCGGTCGTCGCCGCTGCCCCGCACGGCGGCGGGGGAGACGAGGCAGGTGGCCTCCTGGGCGCGGGTGGTGAGGCGCAGGGTCACGTCGTTCTGCATCAGGCCGTTCAGGCCGCCGTTGGCGCTCAGCATGTCCTCCGTGATGGTCACATCCGCGTAGCGGGTGCCGTCGGCTTTCACGCCGGTATCCACCACGGCGGTGTCCAGCCGGCCCCAGCGCTGGCTGTCCATGGTGACCACCGACCCGGCGGCCACAGTCTGCTTCACGTCGGAGATGTCCGCCCGGATCACCGGCGCGCTGTCCTCGGGGGTCATCTTGAGGATCACGGTGGTGCTGTCGATGGAGCCGCCCTTTTCCACCAGCACCTCGGTGACGTAGCCCGCGTGGGCGGCGCGCACCTCGCTCACTTCCAGGGAGAGCAGCTTCAGCGCGGTGATGTCCGCCTCGCTCTGAGCCATCTTGGCCTCGCAGTCCCGCCGCTGGGTCAGGTAGTCCCAGGTATCGTCGGCGATGGCGTAGCGGTTCAGCTTCTCCAGGGCCTCGTCGGCCGCGGCGCTGTCCGCCTCAGCCTGAGCCTGGGCCTGGAAGGCGGCGGTCAGCTCCTCGCTGGCTTCCTCCGGCAGCTCGCCGTCGGTCAGCTGGAGGTTCTCCAGCGCCAGCAGCGCCTGAACCTCCACCCGGGTATCGCGCTTTTTCTGAGAGGCCTCCTGGGCGGCGTAATAGGCCTCCATCCAGGCCTGCTCGCCCTTGGTGAGGCGCGCCTCGCCGTTCTTGCGCAGGAGGTTGCGCAGGGTGGCCTGGGCGGTGTCGTAGTCGCTCTGCAGGGAGGCGATGGTCTTCTCGTAGTCCACCACAGCCGCCCCGATGAGCCGGTCGCCCGCCTTCACGGAAGCGCCGGGCTTCACGAACACGCTCTTCACGCTCAGCGACGTGCCCTCCGGCACGCTCAGCTTCAGCTCCTCCGTCTCCTTGAAGGTGACCTTGCCCGTCAGCTCGTTGGTCA
>CADARO010000205.1 GCA_902790345.1 uncultured Eubacteriales bacterium
GCCGTCGGGGACCAGGCCCTCGGCGATGCTGCCCTCCGGCAGCTCCTCGCCGTTCATGGCGGCGCCGTTGGCCGCGTCGGGATCGGCGATCATGCCGCGGATGAAGCCCTCGTCGATCTTGCCCAGCAGCCAGTTGGCGGAGACCTCGTGCAGGTAGAGCTCGAAGTCGGCCAGGGACGGCAGCGTCAGCATGCCGGTGGCGAAGTTCAGCGAACCCGTGGAACCCACAGGCATCACCGGATTGGAGAAGGCCCGCTTGGTCAGCGCCGTGATGATGTCGATGTCATGGATCTCGCCGTCGCCGCGCACTTCGCCTCGGAGCACCTCGGCCACATACTGCAGCATGATCTTGCCCGCGCGCCGGTTGCCGTACAGGCGGGTGGCATTGGGCAGCAGGTAGACGTCCAGATAGGTGGCGGTGTTGTTCCACAGCCGGTATTTGTTGATCTGCTCGTTGTCCAGGGTCACGTCCTTCGTCAGCACCACGGGATACTCCAGCACGAAGATCTTGCCGGCGGCGGCGTAGTCCTCCTCGCCGTAGCGGGCGCGTACCGTGCCGATGATCTGATCCACCTGGCGCTGAATATCCGTCAGCGGAGCCAGCGCCTTTTCCATATGTCTCCTCAGCGTACGCTCCAGATCATGCCAGTTCAGGTCGGAAACATAGGAGCTCTGCCCCATGCCTTTCTCCGAATCCTTGTCCTGATCCGCGTTTTCCTCCTCATAGCAGAAGTCACACCGCCGCTTCGCCGCGCCGAAGGCCCAGGATTTGTTGCTTCCGTTTTCCTGGATCTTATAGTCAATACAGTTCTGCGGATTCCGGGCGATGTGAATCTTATCGCCGCGGAACGTCACACTGAGGGTGTTGGTGCTCTTAATCTGGTTGAAGGAGGTTCCGGTGATGATGGCGGTCGGATCCTCGGACGCGAAGGCGCCGCTGTCTCCCGTTTCCGCGATGGCGACCAGATAGGGTCTGTCCCCTGTTCCGAAATTGTTCACCAGCAGCTGAACCTTGGCCCGCTCACCGTTTTCCTTCATGGGGTTGGTCGCCGACAGGCTGGCATTGTCAATCCAGATCGTGTTCTGAAGGTTCGCGGTAATCTGGCTCTTCGCCACGATATCGCTGTAGAGGGCGCCGCCATAAGCTTCGCTCTGCGTCTTGGCCCGCAGGCCCTGGTTGTCCGCGCGGATAACGATATCCCCGGTGTGGGCTGTCATCGCAGCCTTCGCGGTATTTCCGGTACCCTCGTTCCTGTTGATGTTGATATAAGTGGTAAAATTCAGCGTGTTGTAAACCCCGGAGTTTGGCCATACGAAGGCGCCCTGGGCCTTCACAACGCCCTTGGCATAGATACCGAAAGGCTTGCTGTCATCCGTGTTGCTCGTGCCGTAGTTGGTTTTCTCCGGCCGGGAGTGATTGTCCAGAGCGTCCTCCGCCTTGTCGCTGTCCGCGTACATCTTGTCCTTCGCCGCATCGTTTTCGGCTTTGGCAGCATCCCGCTCCGCAATCCGCTTATCCTTTTCCTCCTGGCTCAGATTATCCTCTGAGGAAGCTCCGACGATCGCGAGAATTTCATTGTCCTCCGGGTGATCCGGTTCCATCAGGTTGGAATCGCCTTCGGAGGCGTAGCTGGTGGCCCGGGCCACCATCCTCAGATCCTTGTGCGCCGTCATCCGGGCGCCAGCCCCGATCTTGATGGTATTGACGGAAGTCAGTTTGTTCTCCGAATAAGCGCTGCCAATGGTGAACAGTCCGCCGGATTTTACATAGCTTTCCGAGGTGATGTTGTCCCCGACGCCGCTGATGTTCTCCACGAAGATATTCGAGGTGTCGGATCGGATCAGCGCGCCGTTGTCCACGGTGATCCCGGTGTTGCGATTGATGTTGTTCACCGAGGAGACGACCTCGCCGCCCAGGATGGCGCCGCCGCCCCGGACGATGGTCTTGGCCTCCGCCTTGGTGCTGTCGGCCGCCAGAATGCGCACCGTCCCCTCCGCGGTCACATGGGTCTGCTGACCGATGTCGATGTTGTTCTGGCTGTCGATGTTGTTTTCACCCCGGATAATGCTGTAATCCACCAGTATGCCGGCGCCGAGGGAATCCAGATCGGAGGTGGCGTTCGGCCTGGAGATGCTCCGGATGTCCAGGGTATTCCGGGAATCCAGCTGCACTTTCTGCCCGATGGCCACGCCCGTATCGTAGTACGAATGCGTCGGAATCGAGGCGTACTTCACGCCGACGATGTCCACGACATTCTTCGTAAAGTCCGTGTTTGTCTCTCCGTTGTTCTCCGCGTACAGAAGCATGGCGCCTTCGCTTTTCAGCTTCGTGTCGTCGCCGATCAGCACCATGGCGGTCTGCCGATCCTCCTCTTCGCCGATCCCGGCCCGAATGTGGGAGACGCTCAGCGACAAAATGCCGGTATCTGCGGGAGAGGTTGCTTCAGAGGTCGCCTTGGTATCTCCCTTGGCATAGACGGTAACGGGGCCCGCGATGTCAGCGTCCACGCCGCTCACTTGCGCATAGAAGCTGTCGCCCGTCCGGGCCTCCGTGTTCAGGCCGCCGATGGAGAGCACGTTGAATTCGACGCTTTCCTTGCTGCTGGCGGTGGCGGCGGTCTTTCCATCCCGGGAGATGCCGCTGCGCACTGTCAGCTCGTCGGCGGTGATCCCGTTGTTCTCGCTGCCGGTGCCCTGGATCATGGCGGTCGACTCAATGTTTTCCTTCGCCCGCACATAGTGCATCGTAAATTCACCGACGTTGATCTCAAAGCCGTCCTGGGGCTCGTCATTGGTGCCGGAGGCGCCATGGCTGGCGCCGGTCGTCGCGTTGTCCGTCATGCTGCGGACGTTCACAGCTGCCGCGTCCAGAATGGTGCCTTTGTCCAGCTTCAGCACAGCCGCCTGGCTGCTGGCCAGCTCGGCCCTGGCCAGGCTGCCGCCGATGTTGACGCCTTTCAGGGCAAAGTAGTTGGCGGAAGCGACGCCGCTGTCCGCGGAGCCCCATCCGTTCACTTTCACGTTGATATCCCCGTCCGAGGACACAGTCGCGTCATCAATCTCCAGCTGCGCCCGGGCGTAGGCCTTCCCCTTGGCTTCCGCCATATCGAAGCTCATCTCGGACAGCTTGATGTCCACGCCCAGCGCGGAGGGATTGACCACCGCGTTCGCTTTGCTGGTGTAGTCCGTAGTCACGTCCGCGTTCTTCAGATTGTAATCCCCGCCCCGCAGGGTCACATGGTTGTCATATACATCCTTGCTGTAGGCGACCCCGTCCATAAAGGCAATGGTACCGGCCAGCTGCAGGTCCTGATTCAGAATCTTGCTTTCCACATCGTTGGATCCGGTCACCTTGCTCTTCACGGCCATCTTCCGGGCCGTGTCCGCCGGCGCCGCGCCGAGGTCGATATCCACCAGCGCCTGGCTGGTGCCCTTCGCCTTGGCCACGTTGACGGCGATGCCCGCCAGGCCGATGGCGCCGGTCAGCTGCTTGGCGTGTGTCGTGGCGTCCAGATTCGCGGCAGCGTCCAGGTCTCCCCCGATCGCGCCTCCGATCCTCATCTGGCTGAGGCTGGTGGCCTCGTTCAGCGCCACCGCCACGGAGGCACTGCCTGTGCCTGCGGCAAGGGCGAGTCCGACCAGAAGCGCATCCGCTTCCGCAATGCCATTGGATTTCAGCTCTACGCTGCTTCCTCCGATACCGTTGTTGCCGTTGATCATGGCCGCGCTGACCGCCCGGTTTCTCGCCACCGCGGCGTTCAGGGACACGGCCCCGCCCTTGGGCGAGAAGGCCGCGTCCGCGGACAAAGAGGTCACGCTGGCGCTGGTTTTGCCTTCGCGCTTGTCATTGGTGACAACCTTCACCGGCCCGGTGACTGTTCCGTCAAATTCATCCGTATTAATGGAGGCGATGTTTCTGGAGTTCACGTCCACATAGCTGACGCTCGCGCCGATGCTGGCATTGAATCCGACGCCAAGATGCGCGAAGGTGGCTTCGCCTTCCGCGTCCAGATTGCCGCTGACCGTCACGCTGCCGATTTCTCCGCCGGCTCTGCCGATCCGGGCTTCCGCGTCCGTATCGTTGAACACCAGCAGCACGTTGCCCGCGATGCCGGCTTTCATGGAGGCGGATATGGAGGCCAGAAGAGAGTTCGCGCTGCTTTCCACATCATTGTCTATTTCAACGCTCTTCATCTTCCCAAGGCTGGTCCTGGCGTTCGCGCCAGTCTTCGGGTTCACGCCGATCGTGGTATGAATCTCCGGATTCACGTTCACCATGGAAAATCCCAGTCCCAGCTGGTCACGGAGGTAGCTTTCACGTGCAGGTTGCCGCCTTCTCCGCCGATATTCAGGGATGCGCCCTGATCGATGGAGGTGGTCTGCGTCAGACTGTTGTTCACCACGCTGACGGTGCCCACGCCGGAGGCCGTCATCCCGACAGCCGCAGAAGCCGCGCCTGTCCGGGCCTTCATCATGCCTTCCGTCGTTACATAGATATTCGAGTTCGTTCCGGTGATATCCGCGCTGTCGTCGATTCTTGCTTCGACTTCGCCGTCGGCGATGGCGACCGCCACGGAACCCGCGATGGCGTGGCTGACACCGCCGGCGCCGGCCAAGGTCACCGCCAGAATATTCTCATATTTCGAGGCGCCGTTCACCGTCAGATCCTTCAC
>CADARO010000206.1 GCA_902790345.1 uncultured Eubacteriales bacterium
CAATCGGTCAATACGGCGCCGTTCATATACCCGGCCAGCAGGAGCTCGCACACATCCTCCCGCACCGACGCCACGGCAATGCGGGCATAATCCTCCAGCGCGCGACCGCAGATGCTTCTCGGGTCGAAACGGCACACCGCGCCGCACTGGCCGTAGCGGGGCTCCCCCATTCGATCCAGCAGACAAGCCTGCCACAGGCCGTTCTGTTCATACAGGAGCAGGGCGTACAGCGTTTCATTCAGCCCCGCGCCGTTGATGGTAAATTGCAGAGTGCCCATGAGCGTCCTGCGCTCCAGGCGGACATAGCCGGAAACGCCCTGTCTCAGGCTTCGCAGCATAATCAGGGCGCGCCGATAATCGTTTCTGAGCATGAAAAAACCTCCTCCCGTTCACAAGACAATATGAACGGAGGAGGCTCGCTATGATTTCAGACGCCGTAATGCCCAAACCGGGGCAGGCTCTCAAAGGTATGATCCTCAACGGAAACGCGGGTGCACCACAGCGCGGGCTGAGTGGCCTTCCAGCGGCGATTGGCCGCCCGCTCGCCGTATTTGTCGTCTCCCAGCAGGGGCAGGCCCACATGGCTTAGGTGCGCGCGGATCTGATGCGTGCGCCCGGTGATCAGATTCACCTCCAGCCGCGCCAGGCCGTTCGCCCTGACCAGCACGCGGTATCTGGTCTCGATGGAAAGCGCGTGCTGTGCCGGATGATCGATGATCCGAACGCGTGAGGCCGCCGCGTCCTTTTCCAGCCACGCGGTGAGCCGGGCCGAATCGCTGGGCGGATCGCCCACGACCACGCACTGATACAGTTTCGTCAGCGCGTGCGCCTCAAAGACGGCACGCATTTTCGCTTCGGCGTCCGCGTTTTTCGCCGCGATCAGCACGCCGCCGGTGTAGGTGTCCAGCCGGTGACACAGTCGGGCGTCCGGACAGACGGCGCGCAGGCGCGTGAGCATGGTGTCCGCGCCGAGCCCCTGGCCGTCGGAATCCACCGGCAGCCCGGCCGGCTTGTCCACGACGATCAGCGCTTCATCCTCATAGATCACATCCGGCAGCGCGGTCAGAAAGCGATCCTCAACGTATATCGCCAGCTGGTCGCCGCCCCGAACCACGGCGTCGGCGGAGGTTTTCACGCCGTTGACGCGCACGTCTTTCTTCTTCAGTGTCTCGCGCACCAGCCATTTCGGCATGGCCGGGAAGGCCCGCGCCAGATATTGCGCGATGGGCGTCGGCGTGACGCCGGGGGGAACATCGTGTATGCGCATGAATTCTTCCCCCGTCAGCCCTGCCTGCGGGCCGCCACCGCCTCGTGGGCCGCCCGCTGCAACACGGCCAGCTCCTCCGCCGTGGGCGTCAGCTCGGGGTAATCCGGCAGCGCGGGCACAAACCCGTTGCCGATCACGCTGACACCGGTCAGCGTCTCCACCCACACGTAACCCAGGAGGCAGCGCCCCTTCGTCAGGCTGGCGTGGAAGCCGTCCCGGTTGAGGGACTGGCCGCCGTGGGCATAGTCGAAGAGCGGGTGCCGCCGGGCGATCTGAAAGGCGTCGCCGCTGGGAATGATCCGCGCGCCGCCGATGTCTCCGGCCGCCTGATCGTAGGCCGCGCGCAGCCGCTCATACATCTTTGCCTGGTCGCGGCCGTAATCCGGGAAGGCAGGATGGGCGCTGTCGATTTCATAGGCCCAGGTCTCGTGAATCAGCTGTTCCGCTCCCGGCGCGTATTGCCGCACATAGGCCGAAAGCTGGTTCAGATAGGGCTGATAGGTCTCCGGCATGCCGCTGAAATGGCTGGCCTGCTGCATGGTGACATAATCCCAGTTTTCCTCCTCCAGAGCCTGGCGGATCGAGGCGGGGCGGTTCTCGCAGCCGGTTTTGGAATAATCGTAGGCCACGGCGTCGTCCTTCGCGTTCTGCCAGTGGCGCTCCAGCGAACAGCCGCCGATGTACAGATTGCCGATGACGACATCCAGACCCGCCGCCTGGGCGATCTGATGGACGAAGGTGCGCGCGTCGTCGCTGAAGCTGTTTCCTATGGCAAGCACTTTTATCATGTCTTTCATCCCCCGCGTAATCAGAGCCGATATTTCAAAACAGGCCGCGCAGCGCACGGCCCGTTTCGACAATGATCCCCGTCGTTACTTTTCCAGCGATTTGAGGTATTCGATGCAAATTCTGGCTTCGGTCATGCCGTCCGGCTTGCAGGTCTCGCTCTCCACCACCATGGGAATGCCCATGGCGATGGCCTTCTTGTACACGTCCGCCACGGGCGCGGTGCCCATGCCCAGGGGCGTGCCGTTGCCGTCGGCGTCGCCGTCCTTGATGTGGATCACATGGATTCGATCCTTCAGCCGCTCCATCAGCTCCACGGGATGCTTCATGCCCACATAAGCCCAGTAGGTGTCGATCTCGATGTTCAGGTTGGTGCGGTATACCAGCTGATCGTGGATCATGGAGCCGTCCTCATTGGGGCGGAATTCATGGGCGTGGTTGTGATAGCCGAAGCTGATGCCCTCGTCGGCCAGGCGGGGCTGGAACTCGTTGGCCATCCGGATGAAGGCGTCCAGCTTTTCCTGGTTGTTCAGATCGGCGCCGGGCACGATGATGTTCTTGTTGCCGATGATCTTGTGATAGGCCACGGTCTCCTCGAAGTGCTCGGCCACCTCCTGCCAGCCGGTGTGCGTGCCGGACACGCGCAGTCCGTACTTGTCGAGCATATCCCTGACCGCTTCCGCGCTGTGGCCGAAGAAGCCCGCGAATTCCACGAACTTATAGCCCAGCTCGCTGACCTGACGCAGCGCGCCGTCCAGATCATCCTTGGTGAAGTCGCGCACGCTGTACATCTGAATGCCATATTCCATATCCGGTAACGCCCCTTTCAATCCGCTTTGGTTTACCCACATCATCTTATAACACAATGCCCTCGTTTGTCAATGCCAATTCTCCTTTTCGACAAGCGTCTGTCAGTGGCACGGCATACGTCGAAAAGCGGACGTTCTGGGAGAGGTCGAAATGATCAATGGATTTAATCAGGCCGATGCAGCCGATCTGAAACAGATCGTCCACGCTGTCGCCCCGCCCCTGAAAACGCTGAATGATGCTCAGAACGAGCCGCAGGTTGCCATAGATGAAATCCTGGCGCGCCTGCCTGTCTCCCTCTTTGATCTTTTCCAGCATGCACCGCATTTCCTCGTTTTTCAGCGTGGGCAGGGCGCTGGTATTGATTCCGCACAGCTCCACCTTATTGAGCGCCATGAGCGGCATCACCTCCTGTTTCAGAAGTATTGCCCCGCCCGAAAAGCGCTATACCCCGCCTCAGGCCATTTTTTCCATGTCAGCGTGCAGCTGGCTGATGATCCGCTTCTCCAGTCGGGAGATATAGGATTGGGAAATGCCCATCATGTCGGCGACTTCCTTTTGCGTGTACTCGCGGCCGTCAATGAGGCCATAGCGCAGGCTGATGATGTGCTTCTCCCGCTCGCCCAGATGGGAAATGGCCAGGTGCAGCATCTGTTTCTCCACGTCGGCGTCCAGCTGTTTGGACACCAGGTCCGGCTCCGTGCCCAGGATGTCGGAGAGCAGCAGCTCGTTGCCGTCCCAGTCCGTGTTGAGGGGCTCGTCCAGGGAGACCTCCAGCCGCAGCTTGCTGTTTCGCCGCAGCACCATGAGGATTTCGTTTTCGATGCAGCGCGAGGCGTAGGTGGCCAGCTTGATCTTCTTCTCCGGATCAAAGGAATTGACGGCCTTGATGAGGCCGATCGTGCCGATGGAGATCAAATCCTCTATGCCAATGCCTGTGTTCTCAAATTTCCGCGCGATGTAAACCACAAGGCGCAGATTGCGCTCGATCAGCGTATTTCTCACGGCGGTCTCGTTCGTCTTCATCTGTTCCATCAGCTCAATCTCCTCTTGTTTGCTCAAGGGGGGCGGCAAGGTGTCGCTCCCGCCGATATATAAAACGCCCCGTCTTTTCACCCGCGCCAGCATGTCGATGACAGTCTGCCGCATCTTTCCCCTCGCTCCAGCCAACCGCGATTCACCCCTCATTGACCGTTTTCCCCGTTTCCGCCGCGCAGCAGGCCGGGGCCAGCGCGTCCGCTCCGCCCGGAAGGCGCCCGCAATAGATGCCCACCCACACGGGCGGCGTGTCGATCCATCGGCCCCGCCTGAGGCGCTTCACCGACGCGGGCCGGAAGCAGCGCATGCGCCCGCTTCCGTTCAGTGTGTGATAGCAGACAACGCGAAAGCCGAGCGCCAGGCGCTCCTGACCGTCGTCCGAGAGCAGGCTCGCGCGCTGATCGGCTCCCGCAGCTGGTTTCCCGTGTCGATCAGGGCAGTGAACTCGGCCGTGCCCATGGCGGTGGCAACGCGCATCCGAAGCCGGGATTCCGGCAGCGGGTCATTTTTTCTCACGCGCCAGACCGCCGCCAAAAACGGCCCCGCCAGAATCGGCGATCGCGCCATGCTCCGAAGCGGCAGCGCGCGCTGAACGAACAGAACGCACCCTGCGAAGGCGCAGCTCAGCAGCGCGCACCATCCGAGGCACCGAAGCCACTCTCCGCGCCTGTCCCAGCCCAGCGCGCAGAATACGGAGAAAGGCACCAACGCCATGGCAAAGGGATCGGGCAGGCCCGCCCCGTGAATCGCCGCTGAAGCGCACGCGCTGACCAGCGCCGAAACCGCGACGCGGACGGGCTGGACCGGCCCCACCAGCCCCACCGAGAGCGCCAGCAGGGCGGCCGTGACCGAGAAATTCACGGCGAGATAGGCCTCCAGACTCAGCTCCACTCGCCCACCTCCGCTCCACGCAAACGATTATAACCCGGCGTCCGGTTTCAAAGTGTCGCAAATTCCCGCGGTGAATGTTGATAATTGTCTTCCGATGTCGCCATGTTTTATCGAATGATTGGAGAAATGTCGATATTTGGAATTTATAAACGGCGACAAAAAGCGACAAACTTTGTCTCTTCAAATTTAGCACGCGTTTAGCCATTATGCGGTTGACTTGTTTTAATAGGAAGTGTAAAATACAGTTCCGATATTGGAGGCGTCGAATTATGCTGATTGTTTACATGATACTGTGGTTCATCTTCAACGAGCGCGTCACGGTGGAACTGGCGGTCATCGGGCTTGTCATGTGCCTGATCGTGGAGCTGTTCTCCTGGAAGATCCTGGGCCGGGTGGGGCGGAAAAAGCTGGCGACCCACCTGCGGCTGCTGGCGGGAGGCGCGCGGTACGGCTGGAACTTGCTTCTGGAGATCTTTCGCTGCAACGCGGCGGTCATTCGCCTGATCCTCTCCCCGAGCCTGGAGGTGGAGCCCGAGCTGCACACCTTCACCACAAAGCTCAGGACGGACACCGCCCGCGTGGTGCTGGCCAATTCCATCACCCTCACCCCCGGCACCATCACCTGCGGTCTGGAAGGCGACCGATTCGTGGTTCACGCGCTGGATTCCACCCTGGGAGATGGCGTGGAGGAAACCGACTTTGAAAAGCAACTGCTCAAACTGGAGGAAATCGCCAATGACGCTTGACAGAGCCTACGCGCTGTTTTTTGACATCGTGCTCGGCATTCAGGGCATCATCCTGTTTCTGTGCCTGATCCGCAGCATCATCGGGCCCAGCGTGCCCGACCGCATCGTCGCCGTCAACATGGTGGGCACCAACACCATTGCCATCATCGCCGTGCTGGCGGTTCGGTTGAGCGAAAGCTATCTGGCCGACATCGGCCTGATTTACGCCATGGTCAGCTTCCTGGCTGTGGTGCTGCTCACGAAGGTCTATCTGGGGGCGTATCAGGAGAAGAAGATGCGCCAGCGGGAGAAGGAGGCGGAAAAGCCATGATCGCCTGGCTGCAATTCATTCTCGGAGCGCTGCTGATCACCGCCGGCGTGGTGGTGCTGGCGCTGTCGCTGTTCGGCGTCTATCGCTTCAACTACGTGCTCAACCGCATGCACGCCGCCGCCATGGGCGACACCCTGGGTATCCTGCTGGTGCTGGGCGGGCTGATCGTGTTCAGCGGGTTTTCGGCGCTGTCGCTCAAGCTGCTTTTGACCATCGTCATGCTGTGGCTCACCAGCCCCGTTTCCAGTCATCTGATCGGGCGGCTGGAGGTTCACATCAACGAAAAGATCGACAAGCATCTCAAAGAGGTGAATCACTGATATGGAATTCCTGGGCATTGTGCTGCTCGCCTTTATCCTGATCTGCGCCCTGGCCGTGTGCCTCACGCGCAATCTGATGGTTTCGATCATCATTCTGATGTCTCAGAGCCTGGCCATGTCGGTGATCTGGATCCTGCTGGAATCGCCCGACCTGGCCATTACGGAAGCCGCCGTCGGCGCGGGCGTCACCAGCCTTTTGTTCTTTGTGACGCTCAAAAAAATCCACGCGATCGGAGGAGAGAAACAGGATGGCGAAGCTGAGGAATAATTATGAATCCAGCGCCTGGTTTCGCTTCCTGAGCTGGATGAAAAAGGGCAGCAGCCGCATGGAGCGCGACATGATCCACGCCCTGGAGACGGAGGCCCTGCCCAATCAGCGCAGCGAGACAGAGCAGCTGGCGCTGGACCGGGAGCGGGAGGAAAAGGAACGGCGCGACCGCGAAAATGAGCGCGCCATTCAGGACAAGCTGCACCTTTGGTCCACCCGCCGGGGTTCCCGCCTGGTTCGCGTGGCCTATCGCTGCGCGGCGGTGCTGATCTGCGTGGCCATCATCTACGTGCTGCTGGTCTCCATGAGCGAGGAGCCCATGTTCGGGCAGGCGGAAAATCCCGTCAACAACGAGGTGTCCGCGCGCTACATCGAGGACGGCCTGACGGAAACCGGCTCGGTGAACATCGTAGGCGGCATGATCCTCGATTACCGCGCCTTCGACACGCTGGGCGAAAGTCATGTGCTGTTCATCGCGGCCTGCTCGGTCATGCTGCTGCTGCGCATGAATCTGGATAAAAACGGCCGGCCCACCCGCGAACAGCTGGACGCCGAAGCGGACGACCGCAAATACGAACCCCACAACGACGTGATCCTTCAGAAGGTATCCAATCTGATCGTGCCCTGCCTGCTGCTGTTCGGCATCTACGTCGTGCTCAACGGCCACCTGTCCGCGGGCGGCGGCTTCTCCGGCGGCGCGATCATGGGGGCGGCGCTGATCCTCTATGTGAACGCCCACGGCCTCACGAAGGCCAGTCAGCACAAGCTGTTCGGTGCGAAGGTGTTCAAATATGTGACCTTCGCTGCGCTGGCGTTCTATTCCCTGGCCAAGAGCTACTCGTTCTTCATGGGCGCGAATCATCTGGACAGCCACATTCCCCTGGGCACGCCGGGCAACATCCTGTCCGCCGGTTTGATCCTGCCGATGAACATCTCGGTGGTCGCCGTGTCATTAAAAAAAAAATACAGCTTCTACCCCCTCTTCCGGAAAGGAGATTTTTAGGACATGCTCCAGGATCTGCTTCAGTCTCCCTATGAAGCCGCCGCGATCATCCTTTTCGGCATAGGGTTTACCTCGCTGATGCTCCAGAAAAACATGATCAAGAAGATCATCGGCTTCAACATGATGGATTCCGCCATCTACCTGTTTCTGGCGGCGAAGGGATACATCGACGGGCGAAAAGCGCCCATCGTCGTGAACGGTGTCACCCGCGTGGATGCGTACATCAATCCCATCCCCAGCGGCCTGGTGCTCACGGGCATCGTTGTGTCGGTGAGCGTCACGTCGCTGATGCTGGCGCTGACCGTGCGGCTGTACCGGCGCTATCACACGCTGGACATCGACGAGATCACCGCCCTGGCCCGGAAGGAGGAACACTGAGTTGGAATTCTTCTGGCAGAATATCCCCTTCTTCTGCATCCTCCTGTGCATCGCCTCCGCGTCGTTCACGTCCATCATGTCCCGCCGGCTGGCGAGGGCAACCTGCCTCCTGGTCATCACCGCCGTGATCGTCATGAGCGCGGCGCTCATCGGCCGGGTCGCCGTGATGGGCCATGCCTACACCTTCATGATGGGTCACTTCCCCGCCCCCTGGGGCAACGAGATCCGGGTGGGTCTGCTGGAGGCGGTCATGGCGCTGGCGTTTCCGGTCATCATGCTCCTCGCCCTGCTGGGAGGGCTTGATTGCATCGACGTGCACATCTTCGAGGACAAGCAGCGTTTCTACTACATCATGCTGGAGCTGCTGCTGGCGGCGCTGCTGGCGCAGGTCTACACCAACGACCTGTTCACGGCGTATGTCTTTGTTGAGATCATGACGCTGTCCGCCTGCTCGCTCATCACCGCCCGCTCCAAGGGCCGCACGCTGACCGCCGCCACCCGCTACATGATCATGAACCTGATGGGCAGCGGCCTGTTCCTGTTGGGTCTCACCTTCCTCTACGGCATGACGGGACATCTGCTCATGAGCGACATCCACGAACAGGTGGTTCAGATCGTGGAGCGCGGCGCCTACAGCTACACGCTCACCGTCACCGTGGCGCTGATGAGCGTGGGCCTGGCCATCAAGAGCG
>CADARO010000207.1 GCA_902790345.1 uncultured Eubacteriales bacterium
GCCGAGTATACCGGAAAGTCTTACCTATGTCCTGACACAAACCCTTACCTATGTCCTGAAACTTTCTGTTACCGATGTGCTGAAACTGGACACCTTTCAAATGAGACTGTCCTGGAAAATGCGCCTATTTCCCTTCCTGCGCGCATAAAATAGCCCCATCATTCCGGGGGAGGCGTTTTTGCATGAGGCGATCCGTATTGGCCGCGGCGGGGGCCGCGCTGCTCATAATGCTGCTGCGCGGCGGGGCGCTGGCGGAGGAGATGACGATATCCGCCCGGGCGGCGGTGCTCATGGACGGTGACACCGGCCGGGCGCTCTTCGCCCAGAACGCGGACACCCGCTATCCCATGGCCTCCACCACCAAGATCATGACGGCCCTCCTGGCCCTGGAGCGCTGCTCTCTGGACGAGATCGTCACCGCCTCGAAAAACGCCAGCGGCGTGCCGGGCACCTCCATCTACCTGGGGGAGGGCGAACAGCTCACCATGCGGGAGATGCTGTTGGGCCTGATGCTGCGCTCCGGCAACGACGCCGCCGTGGCCATCGCGGAGCACGTGGCCGGTAGCGTGGAGGCCTTCGCCGCGCTGATGAACGCCCGGGCCGCCGCCCTGGGGGCCGACGCGCGGTTCGTGACCCCCAACGGCCTGGACGCGGCGGGCCACGGGGCCAGCGCCCGGGCCATGGCGCTCATCGCCCGGGAGGCGCTGAAGAACGACGCCTTCCGACAGATCGTCTCCACTCAGCGGGCGGTGATTCCCTGGCGAGACAGCGAATACAGCCGGGTGCTGGTGAACAAAAACCGGCTGCTCAGGGAATACGAAGGCGCCACGGGGGTCAAGACCGGCTTCACCACCCCCGCCGGCCGCTGCCTGGTGTTCTCGGCGGAGCGGGAGGGCATGGAGCTGATCGGCGTGGTGATGAACTGCGGAAACTGGTTTCAGGAGGCGAAGCGGCTGCTGGACTGGGGCTTCGCCCATTACGCCCGCTGCGAGGCGCTGGCGGCCGGGCAGGCCTGCGGGGCGGTGAGCGTGGACGGCGGCGTGCGGGAGACGGCGGCGGTGGCCCCCCGGGAGAGCCTGGCGGCGGCGCTGGGGGAGGCGGACGACTGGCGGGTGGCAATGGATCTGGCGCTCAGCGCGAAGGCGCCGGTCAGGCGGGGCGACAAGCTGGGCACGGCCCGGCTGGTGGCCAACGGGGAGACGCTATGCGAGACCGACCTCATTGCCTGCGAGGACGTGGCGCGGCTGGATTTTTTCGAGGCGCTGCGCCGCGCGGCGTCCCGCTGGCCCGCGCCGGCAGCGCCTTGACGGCGGCGGCCGGGGCGTTTTCCTCTCTTGCAACGGCAATCAGTTTTTGATATAATCATCATACCGGAGAACGAATAAGGAGAGGATCATTCATGAGTTACACCCGTTATCTGCGCATGCCTGGTGGAGACACCGCGGCGATCATCGCCTCGGTCATTTCACTGGCCTTTATCGTCCTGATGATTGTGATCTGGTTCAAGGCGGCGAAGAACATGGCCCGCATCGCGGCCGACAAGGGCTACAAGGAGCGCAAGTGGTTCCATTATTGCTTCTGGCTGGGCCTTGTGGGCTATCTCATGGTCTGCGCCATGCCGGACAAGAAGCGCCGCAGGAAGCACACCGACGAGGAATGACGCCCTGCCCCCGCGCCGGGGGATTTCCGCGAAGAACCAATAACTTAAAGCGGAATTCGCTTTACTTTGTCGGGGCGAGGTGTATAATTGTAAAGCCATATGAAATGAATTTATGTGGACGAAGCCAAGAGAAAGGAAGTTGATCCCATGTCTGTCCGGAAACTGATCTCTCTGACGCTAGCCCTCGCTCTCGCGCTGGCTATGCTCACCTGCGCCGCCGCCGAGGAAGCGGCGCCCGTTCGCGTCGCCTCCCTGATGGGCCCCACCTCCATGGGCCTGGTGAAGCTGATGAACGCCGACGAAAACGGCGAATCCCAGCAGGACTACGAATTCACCCTCAGCGGCACCGCCAATGAAATCGTGCCCCTGCTCACCCGGGGCGAGCTGGACATCGCCATGGTGCCCTGCAACCTGGCCAGCGTGCTCTACAACAACACCCAGGGCAAGGTGAAGGTGATGGCCATCAACACGCTGGGCGTTCTCTACATCCTGGAGAGCGGCGAGGAGATCGGCAGCGTGGCCGATCTGGCCGGCAAGACCGTTTACTCCACCGGCAAGGGCACCACGCCCGACTTCGCGCTGAGCTACATCCTGGCTCAGAACGGCCTGGATCCCGAGAAGGACCTGACCGTGGAGTTCAAGAGCGAGGCCGCCGAGGTGCTGGCCGCGCTGACCAGCGACGCCGCCTCCATCGGCGTGCTGCCCCAGCCCTATGTCACCGCCGCCCTGGCCCAGAACGAGAACCTGCGGGTGGCCCTGAGCCTCACCGAGGAGTGGGACAAGGTTACCGAGACCTCCCGCCTGATCACCGGCGTGGCCGTGGTGCGGGCGGATTTCGCCGAGGCGAATCCCGAGGCCGTGAAGACCTTCCTGGAGGAGTACGCCGCCTCCGTGGAATACGTGAACGCCAACGTGGACGAGGCTGCCGAGTGGATCGCGGAGCTGGGCATCGTGGCCAAGGCCCCCGTGGCCAAGAAGGCGCTGCCCGCCTGCAACATCGTCTTCATCGACGGCGAGGAGATGAAGACCGCCGTGTCCGGCTATCTGGCGGTGCTGTTTGAGCAGAATCCCGAATCCGTGGGAGGCCAGCTGCCTGATGAAGCCTTCTACTACATCCCGTAAAAAGCATCTGATCCGGGCGCTGGCCGTGTTGTTCTGGCTGGGCGTCTGGCAGATCGCGAGCATGTTGATCGGACAGGAGCTCCTTCTGGTGTCTCCTGTCCGTGCGGCTTCAACGCTGATTGGCCTGATGCGCACCCGCGCCTTCTGGCAGTCGGTGTTTTTGTCTTTTGGCCACATTCTGGAGGGCTTTGCCCTGGCGGCGGCGCTGGGGTTTGCCCTGGCGGTGCTGGCGGGGGTGAGCCGGGTGGCCCGGCTGCTGCTGGAGCCGCTGATGCACGCCGTGAAGGCCACGCCGGTGGCCTCCTTCGTGATCCTGGCGCTGGTGTTCATCCGCTCGGCGCGGCTGTCGGTGTTCATCTCCTTCCTCATGGTGCTGCCCATCATGTACACCAACATCCTGGCCGGCATCGACGCGGCGGACGAAAAGCTGCTGGAAATGGCCCGGGTGTTCCGCGTCGGCCCCCTGCGGACGGCCATGAGCGTGTACCTGAGCGCGGTGTATCCCCATTTCCTGGCCGCCTGCACGCTGTCGCTGGGCATGTGCTGGAAGGCGGGGGTGGCGGCCGAGGTCATCGGCTATCCGCGCCATTCCATCGGCGAGGCGCTGTACCTGGCCAAGCTGAATTTCGACACGCCGGACATCTTCGCCTGGACGCTGGCCGTGATCCTGCTGAGCGTGGGCTTTGAAAAGCTCATCCTGTGGCTCACCCGGCGGCTGGGCCGCGCGCTGGGAGGTGAGTGAGCGTGCCCATCCGCATACGCAATCTCACAAAGCGCTTCGGCGACAAGCAGGTGCTGGACAACCTGTCCCTGGATCTGCCGGATCGGGGCGTGGTGGCCCTGGAGGGCCGCTCCGGCGCGGGCAAGACCACGCTGCTCAACATCCTGATGGGGCTGATTCAGCCCGACGCGGGGCTGATCGAGGGCCTGGCGGGCCGGCGGGTGACCGCCGTGTTTCAGGAGAACCGGCTGCTGGAGAACTGGAGCGCGCTGAAGAACATCCGCCTGGTGTGCGGCCGGAGCGTGACCGACGGGGAGATTCGGGATCACCTGCGCCAGGTAGGCCTGGCGGGGGAGGAGAAGACCCCGGTGCGGGCCCTGAGCGGCGGCATGAAGCGCCGGGTGGCGCTGGTGCGGGGCGTCATCGCCCCGGGGGACATTCTGGTGCTGGACGAGCCCTTCAAGGGGCTGGACGAGGCCACCCGCGACGCGGCCATGGCCTATGTGCGCGCCCACGCGGCGGGCCGGCTGATTCTGCTGGTGACCCACGACCACGCCGAGGCGGAGGCCATGGGGGCGGAAATGACCGTGGTCATCGGCGCGGAAAAATGATAAGAGAAGGGGCTGTCTCAAAACGCGTGGTTTTGAGACAGCCCCCATGATTTGCGCCTGAACGGCGCGTGAATTCACGCGCGAAGCGCCATTCATTTTCGTTATGCCTGGCGCTGGCGGCGCAGGGCGCGCTCCCGGGCGGCGCGCTGCCTGGCGCGTTCCCT
>CADARO010000208.1 GCA_902790345.1 uncultured Eubacteriales bacterium
AGAACTCCTCGTAGTCGAAGTCCTTGACCTTGCCTGCAAGCTCCAGAATCGCCTGCATGCCGCATAGGTCCGCAGCTGCCTCGCCCACGACGCGCTGGCCGTCCAGCGGCAGCGGCGCATTTTCATCCTTCGGCCAGTACGTCCAGTAGGCGTCGAAGCGCCCGTCGATGCCGGACAGCGCGGCGTCGGTCAGGTACACCGCCACGCGCCCGTCCTTTTCGCGCACAACCGCCTCGCCGCGCACCCGGGCCTGCACGTCCACCGGGTAGCCGCTCTCATCCAGCGTCAGCTCCGGCTCGGGCAGGTCGAAGTCGATGCTGCCCCGCTCCTGCCGATGCTTTCGCAGCAGCCGTGCCTGTTCGTCCATGTTGAAGAGGATGGGCCGAAGCGCCTCGGGCACGTCGTTTTCCTCCCCGGCGAAGAGTTTGTTCACTTCGCCGTAGGTCAGCCGCGCCCGGGAATGAATGACGGAGTTCTCCAGCCGGCAGTCCACCGCCCGGCCGTTCTCCAGCTCCAGGAACAGCGACATGGCCAGCCGATCCACGTCCGGCATGAGGGAACACAGGTCGTTGCATAGCTTTTCAGGCAGCATGGGCAGCGTGCGCCCGGGCAGATACACCGACGTGCCCCGCCGCAGCGCCTCCCGGTCGATGGGGCCACCCTTTTCCACATAGTGGGAAACGTCCGCGATGTGCACGCCCAGCCGCCAGCCCCGCTCGGTCTTTTCCAGCGATACCGCGTCGTCGAAGTCCTTGGCGTCGTCGCCGTCGATGGTGAACAGGGGGATATCCCGGGCGTCGAAGCGACCCTCCATGTCCGCCGCCGTCACCCGGTCGGGCAGACCCACCGCCTCGCTGAGCGCCTCCTCCGGGAATTCCCGGGGCAGGCCGTGGGTCTCGATGAGGGCGTCCATTTGCACGCCGATGTCCAGCCCGTTGCCCAGCACACGCACGATCTCCGCCTTCAGCGGCGTGTGTCGCCGGGGCCATTCCACCACCCGCAGCACCACCGTGTCGCCCACCCGGGCGCCATGGGTCTCCCCCGTCACCTCGATGCCGCATGCCACCCGCAGGTCGCAGGGCTGGGCAGCCAGATACTCCACCGCCTCCGGCGCCTGGCGCACGATCTTCTTGCGCCGGCCCCGCCGCAGGATCACCGGCTTTTTCTCGATGAAGCGGGTCTCCGTCTTCAGAACGCCGATGAGCTTTTCCGTGGCCCGCTGCGTCACCGCCACCAGCTCCGCGTGGCCCGCGCCCACAGCGCCCCGCTCCCGGCCCATCCGGATGAGGATGGTGTCGCCGTGCATGGCCCGCAGCTCGCCGCTTCGGGAGAGCCGTATTTCGGGCGAGCCGTCCAGCGGCCTGGCGCAGGGCGCGCCGCTGCGCAGGATCACCGCCTTGGCCGGGATGAGGCCCAGCGTCTCCGGCGCGGCGTATCGGCCCTTTTTCGACACGAACACCCGGCCCTCCGCCGTGAGCTCGGTCAGCAGGCGCGTCGCCTCCTCAACCGGGATTTCCAGCGCGTCGGCCAGCTCGAAGGTGTCCACCGCCCGGTTCTGTTCTTTCAGATATTCGCAAATTCTGTCCTGCATGGGGTTCCTTTCAATACATATCTATCGGGAAAATCTGTTCAGGATGCCGTCGAAGCAGGCCTCCGCCTCGTCTGTGTCGTCCTCATAGAACACGCGCATCAGCGTGAGCCCGTGAGGCGGGGCGGTGATGCCCAGCGACAGGCGGCTCCTGCCCTCCAGCGCCCGCTCGATGGCGCCCCGCTCCAGCTTGCCGCAGCCCACCTGAATGAGGGTGCCCGCCAGGATGCGCACCATGTTGTAGAGAAAGCCGCCGCCGTGCACCAGCAGCATCACCTCGTCCCCCGACCGCGCCACGCGGCAGGCGTAGATGGTGCGCACCGTGTCCTTGGCCACGGAGCCGCTGGCCGCGAAGGCCTTGAAGTCGTGGGTGCCGATCATGGCCTGAGCCTCGGCGTCCATGAGGGCCGCGTCCAGCGGATTCATCACGTGGGCATGGCTGTTTCTGAAAAGCGCGCTGGCGTGGGGGCTGTTGAACATCATGTAGCGGTAGATCTTGCCCTTCGCGTGGAAGCGGGCGTGGAAGTCGTCCGCCGCCGCCGTGGAGGCCCGCACGCGGATGTCGTCCGGCAACATGGTGTTCAGCGCGAAGGCGTATTTTTCCGGCGGGATGCGGCTGGCCGTGTCGAAGTGCACGGTCTGCCCCAGGGCGTGAACCCCCGCGTCGGTGCGGCTGGCGCCGGTCACCCGGGTGTCCTCCCGCAGCAGTTTGTAAAGCGCCTCCTCCAGCCGCTGCTGGACGCTGACGGCGTTCTCCTGCCGCTGCCAGCCGGAATAATTCGTGCCGTCGTATTCGACGGTGAGCCTGATGCGGGGCATATCGCCTTCCCCTTTTCCTCAGATGATGGCCGCCGCGACCACCACGGCCAGCGTGATGGCCGCGCCGATGGCGTCCAGGCGGCTGTATTTGAGCTGCTTCATGCGGGTGCGGCCCTGGCCGCCGCGATAGCAGCGGGCCTCCATGGCCAGCGCCAGCTCGTCCGCCCGGCGGAAGGCGCTCACAAACAGGGGCACCAGCAGCGGCAGCATGGCCTTGGCCCGCTGGATCAGGTTGCCGCTCTCGAATTCCGCGCCACGGGCCATCTGCGCCTTCATGATCTTGTCGGTCTCCTCCATCAGGGTGGGGATGAACCGCATGGCGATGGACATCATCATGGCCAGCTCGTGAGCCGGGAACCCCACCTTTGAAAGTGGCTTCAGGAGCGCCTCGATGCCGTCCGTCAGGGCGATGGACGAGGTGCTCAGCGTCAGCAGCTGGGTGGTCATGACCAGCAGCACCAGCCGCAGCGCCATGAGGGTGGCCGATTTCAGGCCCTTGTCCGTGATATGGATGAAGCGCCAGCTGAACAGCTCCACCCCGTCCGCCGTGAAGAACATGTTGATGACGAAGGTGAAGGCCATGATGAACAGGATGGGCTTCAATCCCTTCACGATGAATCGCGCGTCGATGCGGGACACGGCGATCACCCCGAAGGCGAAGGCGAACAGCAGCGCGTAGGCCCACAGGTTCTGCGCGATGAACACCCCCGCGATCAGCGCGATGGTGCACAGGATCTTCGCCCGGGGATCCATGCGGTGAAGCGGCGAATCCCCCGGAAAATACTGGCCGATGGTCATTTGCATGCCGCATCCCCCTTTCCCAGCGCGGCGAGGATCGCCCGCGCCACGGTCTCCTGCGTGTACGCCTCCCGGGGAATGCCCTCAAAGCCCGCGGCGCGCAGCTTTTCAGCCAGCACGGCGCAGGGCGGCAGCGTCAGCCCGGCCTCCCGGATGCGCTTTTCATCCGCGAACACCTGAGCCGGCGCGGCATCGATGGTGAGCTTCGCCCGGTTCATCACCAGGATGCGCCCGCACAGCCGGGACACGTCCGTCATGCTGTGGGACACCATGATCAGCGTGGTGCCGGCGGCGTGAATGTCCTTCATGAGGCCCATGATTTCGTCCCGGCCCCGGGGATCAAGGCCGGCGGTGGGCTCGTCCAGGATCAGCGTGCCCGGCTTCATGGCCAGCACGCCCGCGATGGCCACCCGCCGCTTCTGGCCGCCGGACAGCTCGAAGGGCGACTTTTCCCACAGGGCGGCGTCCCTGAGGCCCACCTGCCCCAGCGCCTCCTCGGCCCGGGCGCGGCACTCCGCCTCGCTCAGGCCCAGGTTTTTCGGCCCGAACATCACGTCGGCCACCACCGTCTCCTCGAACAGCTGGTACTCGGGATACTGAAACACCAGCCCCACCCGCTCGCGCACGGCGCGCAGGCTCACGCCCTTCTCAGCCAGGTTCAGCCCGTCCACGATCACCTCGCCGGAGGTGGGCTTGAGCAGGCCGTTCAGGTGCATGATGAGGGTGGACTTGCCGCTGCCCGTATGGCCGATCAGGCCCACGAACTCGCCGTCGCCGATGGTAAAGGACACGTCGTCCAGCGCCGTCTTCTCAAACGGCGTGCCGGGCATGTATGTATGCGTCAGGTTTCTGACTTCAATCGGCACAGTTCCACCACCATTTCATCCACAGTCAGTATGTCGTCGGGCAGATCAAGCCCCGCCCCGCGCAGGACGTGGCACAGCGCCGTCATCTCCGGCACGTCCAGCCCGCTCTCCCGCAGCAGCGCCTCCTGCCGGAAGACCTCCTTCGGCGCGCCCCCCGCCTTCAGCTCACCCCGGTCGATCACCAGGATGCGGTCCGCCTGGGC
>CADARO010000209.1 GCA_902790345.1 uncultured Eubacteriales bacterium
TTTTATGGTTGCGGGAGAGGGATTTGAACCCCCGACCTCCGGGTTATGAGCCCGACGAGCTACCGAACTGCTCTATCCCGCGATATATTCAACAGGAGATCAATCCTGTTTGCCCAACCATAATATCATAATACGGGGACAGTGTCAAGGATTTTCTTTTGTAAATCCAAGGGAGCCGGTGACGATCCGTGCGGCTTTTTGCCGCGGTCAAGGCCTTCGCGATCCGGCTTGGCGCGCCTTTCAGAAGCCGCCTCGCTGCCGCCGCAATTTGCGGTTGAAATGCGGCGGTATTTGATGTATAGTGGGTGTTAACATAAGGAAATCCATCTGTAAGGGAGGCCGTTTCCATGACTCTGGACATGCTGCCTGTGGGCAGCTCCGCCGTCATCACCCGCGTTGGGGGAGAGGGGGCCCTGCGCTGCCGCCTGCTCGACATGGGCCTGATCCCCAAGACCCGCGTTACTGTCACCAAGGCCGCGCCCCTGGGCGATCCCATCGAGCTGCGTCTGCGGGACTATACCCTGACCCTTCGTCTGGCGGACGCCGGACAGATCGAGGTGAGTGAGGCATGATTTTTGCGCTGGCCGGCAACCAGAACAGCGGCAAGACCACCCTGTTCAATCACATGACCGGCTCCAACCAGCACGTGGGCAACTTCCCCGGCGTCACCGTCGACCAGAAGATCGGCGCCGTCATCGGGCAGAAGGACTGCGAGGTGGTGGACCTGCCGGGCATCTACTCCCTGCGCCCCTACAGCGACGAGGAGATCGTCACCCGCAACTTCCTGCTCAACGAGCGGCCCGACGGCATCATCAACATCATCGACGCCACCAACATCGAGCGAAACCTCTATCTCACCCTCCAGCTCATGACCATGCAGATCCCCATGGTGCTGGCCCTGAACATGATGGACGAGGTGCGCGCCAACGGCGGCTCCATCGACACGGACAAGCTCTCCGAGCAGCTCGGTATCCCCGTGGTGCCCATCAGCGCCGTCAAGAACGAGGGCGTGCAGGAGCTGGTGCGCGTGGCCGTACAGACGGCCCAGCGCCGTGAGAAGCCCAAGGTCTACGACTTCTGCCCCGCAGGCCCCGTGCACCGCTGCATCCACTCCGTGTGCCACATCATCGAGGACCACGCCCAGTCCAGCCGCCTGCCCGCCCGCTTCGCGGCCACCAAGTTCATCGAGGGCGACCCCATCGTCTCCGAGCTGCTGGATCTGCATCAGAACGATCTGGACGCCATCGAGCACACCATCGTGCAGATGGAGAACGACTGCGGCCTGGACCGCAACGCCGCCATGGCGGACATGCGCTACAACTTCATCGAGGGCGTGTGCCGCGCCTGCGTGGTCAAGGCCCGCGAGAGCCGGGAGCACCTGCGCTCCGTGGCCATCGACCGGGTCCTCACCGGCAAGTACACGGCTTTGCCCGTGTTCGGTCTCATTATGCTGGCGATCTTCTTCCTGACCTTCAACGTCATCGGCCAGGGCCTGTCCGACCTGCTGGCCATGGGCATCGACGGCCTGGCCCGTGCCGCGGACCGGGGTCTCACCGCCTACGGCATCAACCCCGTGGTGCACAGCCTCATCATCGACGGCGTGTTCACCGGCGTGGGCGGCGTGCTGTCCTTCCTGCCCATCATCGTGACCCTGTTCTTCTTCCTGTCCATCCTGGAGGACACCGGCTATATGGCCCGCATCGCCTTCGTGATGGACAAGCTGCTGCGGCGCATCGGTCTGTCCGGCCGCAGCATCGTGCCCATGCTCATCGGCTTCGGCTGCACGGTGCCGGCGGTCATGTCCACCCGCACCCTGTCCTCGGAGCGCGACCGGAAGCTGACCATCCTGCTCACGCCCTTCATGAGCTGCAGCGCCAAGATCCCCATCTACGGCCTGTTCATCGCGGCCTTCTTCGCGCGGCACAAGGCCCTGGTGATGATCGCCCTGTACGTATTCGGCATCCTGGTGGGCATCGTGTGCGCCAAGCTGCTGAACGGCACCGCCTTCCGGGGCAATCCCGTGCCCTTCGTCATGGAGCTGCCCAACTACCGCTTCCCGTCCCTGCGGAGCGTCCTGCAGCTCATGTGGGAGAAGGCCAAGGACTTCCTCCAGCGGGCCTTTACGATCATCTTCGTGGCGACCATCGTGATCTGGTTCCTCCAGACCTTCGACACCCGGCTAAACGTCGTCAGCGACCAGGCGGACAGCCTGCTGGCCGCCATCGGCGCCTGGATCGCGCCTGTTCTGCGGCCTCTGGGCATCGGGGACTGGCGCATTGCCACGGCCCTCATCAGCGGGTTTATCGCCAAGGAGTCCGTGGTCGCCACCCTTCAGGTGCTGCTGGGCGGCGCGGCGCTGACGAGCCTGTTCAGCCTGCGCGCGGGCATCAGCTTCCTGGTGTTCACTTTGCTCTACACCCCCTGCGTGGCCGCCGTCAGCGCAGTGCGCCGGGAGCTGGGCTCCGGCCTCAAGGCCGCCGGACTGGTCCTGGGCCAGACCGCCGTGGCCTGGTTGGTGGCGCTGATCGTGTATCAGATCCTGGGGCTGGTGCTGTGAGCTGGCTCGACTGGCTCCTGGTGGGCCTGCTGGCCGCCTGGATCGCGGTCAGCGCCGTCTGGATGTACCGCCGGAAGAAAAAGGGCCGCTGCATCGGCTGCAGCGGCGACTGCGCAAGCTGCGCGTATCACAGCGAAAAATAGAGAAAACCGCTGCAGAATGAACGATCTGCGGCGGTTTTTTATCGCCGCGCCCGATGGTACAGCAGCTTCGTTATGGCATGTAGGGGCGCATGCCCACATGCGCCCGCCGCAACCGGCCTGCATTCGGGCGGATGTGGGCATCCGCCCCTACGGGTGCGTTTTTGCCGATGCTCCGGTTTTTACGCGGGAACTCACAATTTTGCCGTAGGGCGGCGTGACCCCACGCCGCCGGAGGGAACCATCGAACAATGACGCAGAATCGGAAGACGACTTAGATTTGCAACGCGGTTCCCGGCGCGGTTTGACGGCCTGTTTTGCGTTTGACCGGTATGCGCAGCGGCTCGGGACCCTGTTCGGAGGCATCAGGGGATGCCTCCCTACGCGCTCGGTGTTCACAAAGTGCGTGCGAACGGCCGTAGGGCGGCATGACCCCACGCCGCCGACGAACAATTATATTTCCAGATTATCTTTTTCGCGCATTTTATGACATGCTTCATGCCAGAAATGCGGATGACTGTATGTACTGTGATCCATTTCATTAATGAATTTTTCTTGCCAGGAAAGAAACTCTGGTGGAAGAGAAACGTGAACCCAAGTTGAAAATCTTTGTTCCAGCAGATCATGCGCGTGTTCGATTGCCCATGCAATAACACGTGCTTTAGACCAATTAAAACTACATCCAGTTATCCCACAGCTTGATAACCATAATATGATCTCATCTTTTGTCATTTTTTTCAAGAGTTCAGGATAATTCAAGTCATTGGAAAGTATAAGCAGTCCGGCCTCTGATTCTTCACGAAGAAATTGAGATTGTAAATAATCACGGCCATTGACACTTAAATAATACATTGTGTCGATATAGTGAAGTCTACAGTCAAAAGAGAGCGATTTGAATCTTTCATATATTGTTGCATCAGTTTCTGGGCAATCTGATGTATCATTATGATTCAGGAAAAGAGAAAGCCGGTAAATATGTTCGCATGGCCTTTTGTTCTTTTCAAAATAATCGCAGGAGCATTTTTTTAAAGATGTTACTAAAAATTTGTTTTTTGTAATATAACCGGTGAAAATAGCCTCTTTAAGTTCTCGGCAAAAACAAAAACAAATCGGTTCATATAAGGAAATGAGTTGACGATTAAGTTGAGAATCGACGTCATGAACACTGGCACCCCATGCAGCCAGCAATTCAGGAGATAAAACGAATATCTTTTCGTGGAAATAATGCAGGTCTTCGATACGCTGATTTTCAAAAGCAGCTTTCCTTTCTTTTTTATCAGCCTCGATTTTTTTTAGTAACGTATCAATATCAGCTTGCTGTCTACTCTTCTGTTTTTGTGCCTTGACACTTTTGACTATGATAATAAAGCAGATCACCACAATAGTAACCAACTTAATCAGAAGGGAAAAAAAGCCGTACATAATTCCTCCACTGGGTTTAAAAGCATAAGGACGGGTTATTGTGATATGCTCCCTCTATGAGAGACAGTGAAAAAAGAAAAACACTGTCATCATAGGGGGAGCATTACTATGTCACAAAAGAAGAAGTTGAGCACGGAAG
>CADARO010000210.1 GCA_902790345.1 uncultured Eubacteriales bacterium
TGGGGTTCCGTGTCGGAAATGATGCCGATGCCCAGATTGCCCTTCATATCCTCCACGTCGTTTTCAAATTTCGTGCGGAAGGGCGAGTTTTCGATGTTGTGGATAGCCCTCTGGAAGCCGGACGGCCCGTGAATCGCCATGCCGCCCCGCTTCGTGCCCAAATGCGAATGGTAGTCGGTTCCGAAGAAAACGTCGTACACACAGTCAGTCTTCGATGCAACGCCGAAAAAGCCACCCATCTAACCGTCCCCTTTTCTCTGCGTATCGGATGCTTCAAACCGGGTATTATTATACCATCCGGACCCGGGTGACTTCCGCAATGCTTTGTAAAAAACGGAACGAATTTTTGATATTTTCCGAACATTTTATGTAAAGTCCATCGTGTCGTCCGTATTTTCGACACGATGGGCTTTTCATATACCTGTAAACATTCGGCTTTGTCAACCTTTTCGTCGCTCATCATGGCCGTCAGGTGACGCGCAGCTTCCTGAGCCAGTCTGTAAAGCGCTGCTCCGGCGGCGCTTCAAAGAGCATTTTCTCCCCTGTGGAGGGATGGATAAAGCCCAGCCGGAAGGCGTGCAGCAGCTGCCCACCCTCAACGGGATAGGGCGATTTCTTCGGCCCGTAAACCGGGTCGCCCAGCACCGGATGTCCGATGGACGCCATGTGCACGCGGATCTGGTGAGTGCGGCCCGTCGTCAGCCGAGCCTCAATCAGCGTCGCGCCGCGCAGTTCCTCCAGCACCTGCCAGTGCGTGTGCGCCTCGCGGCCGTCCGGCACAATCGCCATCTTTTTGCGATCGGTCGGATGTCGTCCGATCGGCCCCTCGACGTCGCCTTCCGGCTGCTTCAGGTGCCCGATGACGATGGCGCGGTAGGCCCGCTCCACGGTGTGCGCCTTGATTTGTTCCGACAGCATGAGGTGACTGCGGTCGTTTTTCGCCACGAGCAGCAGGCCGGAGGTGTCCTTGTCGATTCGATGCACGATGCCGGGCCGCAGCTCGCCGCCGATGCCGGAAAGGCCGTCCAGCTTCATCATCAGCGCGTTGACCATGGTGCCGTCCGGGTTGCCCGCGGCGGGATGAACCACCATGCCGCTTGGCTTAAAGACCACGGCCAGATCATCGTCCTGATACACGATGTCCAGCGGAAGATCCTGCGCCGTCAGGCCGACGGGTTTGACCTCGGGTAGCGTCAGCTCCACGGTCATGCCCTCACGCAGCGCGAAGCCGGGTTTGGAGACGACTTCCCCGTCAACCGCCACATTGCCCTCGCGGATGAGCTTTTCGGCGCGGGACCGCGTGAAATCATTTTTCTCGGCGAGATACACATCCAGCCGCTTTTTTTCCGCTTCACTCTCAACGCGATACAAAGCCACGGGCTTTTCCCTCCGTCCTCAAAATGCCGATCATCATGCAGCCCACGCCGCATACGACGGCGATGTCCGCCACGTTGAATATGGCGAAGCGCACGAACAACACCTCGATGAAATCGATCACATAACCGAACGCGATTCTGTCAATCAGGTTGCCCAGTCCTCCGCCGATCAACAGGCTCAGCCCGACACGCATCCAGCCGCCGCAGGCCGGGTGCCGAATGAGCCAGATCAGCGCGGCGCCGATAATCAGCGCCGTCGGAGCCCACAAGAGCGCCCCGGCGTCCCGGAGAAAGCTGAAGGCCGCGCCGGTGTTCTCGGCGTAGCGCCAGCGCAGTACGCCGGGAATCGCCACCATGGGGCTTTGCAGCGCCGGGCCGGCTGCCCATCCTTTGCTCAGGCGATCCAGGCACAGCGCCGCCCCCGCGATCAACCCGGTGGACAGCGCGTCCTTCCCCTTCCATCTCTGCGTTGACATCGCTAACCTCATCCTCAAAGCAGTCATTCGTCACAGCCAATTATGCCCGCGCACGCTAAAGGTATTCACATCATAAAAGAAGCCTCGCGTTGGAGCGAGGCGTCTTTTATGGACATTGCGCGGGCGCTTGATTACTTGGAGAACAGGCTGTCGTCCGCCTTCAGTAGGTTGGCCTGCTCCTGAACCAGGCGCAGGAAGCGGGCGCGGTAATCCTCGGCGCCGGCCTTGAGCTCGGCGGATTCGGCTCGGGCGGATTCCACCTCAGCCTTGGCGCTGGCGGTCATCGCGGCCACCTGCTCCTCAGCGCTGGCCAGCAGGGTGTTGGCCTTCTTGCGGGCCTCGGCGACGGTCTCGTCGGCCAGATGCTGGGCGTTGATGAGGGTTTCGCGCACGGTGGTTTCGAGGTTTTTGAAGTACTGCGGCTCGTCCATCAGCGGGGCGGGCGCGGCCTGCGGCGCGGCTTCCACCACGGGCGTCGCCACGGGCGCGGGAGCCGGCGCGGCGTTCTTCATCGCTTCCAGTTCAGCGGCCAGCTCGCGGTTTTCCTTAATCATAGCCTCCATTTGATCGGCCAGTTCATCCAGAAAATCGTCCACCTCGTCGATGCTGTAACCGCGCACCTGCTTGGTAAACTCCTTTTCATGAATATCTTTAATGGTAATCGCCATGCGGATCATTCCTTTCTATAATTGTAGCCAAACCATATTATTCGATTCTATTCGACACAGGTTTCAAAATTCCTGCTTGCCTGAAAAATATTTATTTCTTCTCGCCGTATATAAACAGCCTCACAGCCCACCGGCCCTTGCGGGTCTCCCCCTCGATGCCCTCCAGGCGGAATCGCCCGGAGCCGCGCAGGGAAATCAGCGCCCCCTCCTGAACCGTCGCGTCGGTACGCAGGGTTTGGACCTGGTTGAGGAAGACCTTCCCCTGAGTTATGACGCGGGCTGCCTCAGACCGGCTCAGCGAAAACCCGGCGGCCACCAGCGCGTCCAGCCGCATGGAGGGCACGGTGTCGCGAACATGCCGCCCTTCGGGTTCCGGCAGTTCCGGGACGCCCTCGACGATCTCGCATTTGACGCTCACCCGCCCGGCGCTTTCCAGAGAGGCGACGATGTAGGAAGCCATTTCCGGCTCGGCAAACAGCCACGCGCAGCCCTGATCCAGCACGATGTCGCCGATTCGCTCGCGCTCAAATCCCAGGCCCATCAGCGCGCCCAGTATGTGGCGCTTCGCCCGCATAAAACGCGGCGACGCGCCGCTCCGCGTCCTCATATCCCCCGTTCAGCGCCAGTGAAACGCCGGTTTCCCGGGCGATCAGGCGCACGCTCTGCGCCTGGGCCAAATCGAGAAAATGCGTGTACACCACGTCGCCTCGATGCAGCGCGCGCAGCGCCAGCTCTCTGACCCGTTTCAGAAAAATCTCGTCTTCCATGGCGTTTACAGGAGGAACCGATATGCCAGATTCCACAAAAGCGACTGAACCACCCGGACCGCGATGATCGCGAGAAACACGGAAATATCCACCATCAGGCCCTTTTCCATCAGGCGAAGGGCCAGCGGCCGAAACGGCGCCACAAACGGCTCCACCAAACGATGGACAAAGACGTACACCGGGCTGTTGGGCCGGACAAACCACGTCATCAGGCAATAGACGACCAGCAACGCCGTTATGATATTGCAGAAATAACTGACGCCCGTCAGGATTTTGATGATAACGGACTCGTACACCTAAAATCCCCGCCTTTCAATGATAATGCACTATCATCAATCAGTTATAGCCGTTGTCTTCCATGGAGGAGCGCTCCACGTCCACGTTGCTGGGCGTGATCAGCCAGGTTCGGTCGGAGGCCCGGCTGAGGGTGGCGCCGATGGCGTAAGTGGCGCCGCTCATGGTGTCCAGCGCCCGCTGCGCCTGCACCGGATCCAGCTCATCCAGATTCATCAGCACGCTCTTCTTGTCGATCAGCGAGAGGATAAGCTCCTTGCATTCGTCAACGGAGTGCAGCATGAAGATGACGGTTTGATGGCGCTGATAGGCGCCGGAAGCAGACGGCGCGGGGGCATAGCTCGCCGGGTCCCGTCGGGGCGTCGTGTAGGTGGGCGAAGCCGCGCTCTGATAACGGGTCTGCGCGTCGGTGGAGCGATAGGAGGAGGCCGTCCCCGACGTGCGACGCTCGTAGGAAGACAGGCCGCTCATGGCGCCGGAGGAGCGATAACCGCTTCTCGTTCCGGATGTGCGCGTTGTGGAGGCGGAGGTTCGGGCAGTCGAGCCCAGGCCCTGCGTCCGGCCGCTGCGGGGATAGCTGGGCGAGGCGTTTGTCCAACCCTGCTCCTCGTTGAATTCGTCGTCCTCGCTTTCCACGTTGACCCGGTTGTTTCGGCGCGATGAAGAGAGTAAATTCCGACGCTGACGGCTCGATGTCTGCTCTTCATAGTCGGCGAACTCATCGAATTCGTCGGCGTTGGAGCGGCGTGACGTTCTTCTCTGAGCGGTTCGGACAGGCTCCTGATCCATATCCTCTTCGCGCTCAGAGTCCACCAGTCCGATCAGGTCCAGAAAACGGTTCAATCTCCTCGATGTCTGCTTGCGAGCCATATTTGAAAGACTCCTCCTTAATTATCTCCAATGCGGGCGGCGGCCCGGTCTCTGTATCTCTGGATCATTTCAGCATGACGTAGCTGCCCACATATAGGGCGGATTCGTATTCAGTGCTGATGAGCACGCCTTCCGAATCGCTGGACAGCACGATCACCGGAATGAACGTTCCGCCTGCGCCGTCGTAGACGTAGACGCCCGTCTGGCCATTCTCCCGGAAAATCGCGCGGCGCGGCACCTTCAGGCCGCTCATCTCCGTGCTCACCGTGGCGTTGCCGCAGCGCTGGTTCAGTAGCGGCCCCAGCGGGTCGTCGATTTGCAGAAGCGTCATGACCGTGCTGCCCGATTTGACGCTGGAAACCACCGTCGCGTCGTACACCACGTCTTCAAAGCCCTCCATCTGGAACCAGAAGCGCTGATTTGTGACGGGGTTGAAGCTGCCGTCCTCCGTCATGATGTAGACATACCATCGATCCGTGTGAACCAGCCGATAGATGCTGGTTGACAATCGCGACGTGTCTGAGTTGACGGATCGGCCCTGCATGACCTGGCGCAGGGCGTCCACGGTGATGTTGGCGGTGTTGTCGATGGACAGGAAGTTTTCATAGCCGTCCAGGTAAAAGCTGACAACGCCAGCGGAGGCCGCCGTCTCAACCGAGCGCCAGGAAGCGATCTGTGATTCGCGCTTGTTCTCCGTCTCGTAAAGCGTCGTGAGCTTCACGTCTTCCCGCTGATTCTGGCTCAGGTAGGTCTGCCGCGCTTCCATGGCCTGGGTAAGCTGGCTTTCCAGATTGAGCAGGTTGCCCGCCGACCGCCGGTTCACCAGGGATTTGAGCTGCACCGCCAGATACTGGACGTTTGACTCCAGCCGGTCGAGGCGGGTGTCGATGATGGTGCCCAGAATGGAGAGGTGGTAGGCTCTGATCTCGGCGCGCACCTTTTCCAGCGCCTGCAGCTGGCTGGCGGAGTAACCGGCGGAATAGATATAGGCGATTTCATCCCCGGCGGCTACCATGGCTCCTTCCTGAGCCACATAGCTGATCGTGCCGCCGCTCTCCATGGAAGCCACGTCTTCGTTGCGCATGATGACGGCCTGAACGCGGCGCGTGTCGCTGCTGGAGCCGTTGGTCACGATGGCATAGCGCGGCTCGCCGGGCCGCAGCAGATTCATGACGGCAAACAGAACGACGCCCATGACCAGCATGAGCAGGATAAAGAATCGTCCTGTCGGCCTCCGTGCACCCATTTCATACGCCCCCGAGCATAATTCAAACATTTTATACCTGACATTATATCGCGTATTGGGATTGATTGCAAGACTTTTGAGCCATTGGCGCATAGACTTAATCTGGAGATCGCCTTTGCTTTTCAATTTGACACGTGGAAAATGCAGAATGCCGCTGTTGACAGGGCGCGCCGCCTTCAATATAATGATAGCAATGGAGGATACTGTTATGCCTGAAATCAGCCGGGTCGCCTTTCGCGTTCTGGGCTTCCCCATCTATTGGTACGGCCTTCTCATCGCCGTGGGGCTTGTGCTGGGCGCGCTCTGCGCCACGCTGCGCGAAAAGCGCCTGAATCTCAAAAAGGACACGGCCGTGGATTTTCTCCTGCTAGCGCTTCCCATGGCCATCGTCTGCGCCCGAATCTATTATGTGGCCTTCGAGTGGAGCAGCTATGCCGACCATCCCCTGTCGGTTTTCAACCTGCGCGAAGGTGGGCTGGCGATATACGGCGGCGTCATCGGCGGCGTTTTGGCCGCGATCCTGTATTCCAAGAGAAAGAATATCTCCTTTGGCACCCTGGCCGATCTGTGCGCGCCGGGTCTGGTGTTGGGTCAGGCCATTGGCCGCTGGGGCAATTTCTTCAATCAGGAAGCCTATGGCGTGGCGCTGAACAATCCGGCGCTGACGCGCTTCCCGTTGGCGGTTTATATCCAGACGGACGGACTCTGGCACGCGGCCACCTTCTTCTATGAATCCGCCTGGTGCTTCGCTGTGTTCGCGGCGCTCCTCATTCTGGAAAAGAGGCGCTTCATGAAGCGACGGGGCGATTTGTTTGCCGCCTATTTGTTCCTCTACGCGGCGGAGCGCGTCGTGGTGGAGGGGCTTCGAACCGACAGTCTCATGCTGGGCGGGCTGCGGGTGAGCCAGCTTTTGAGCGCCGCGTTGATGCTCAGCGTGCTCCTCATGGTTTTGTTGAGGGAACGACCACGCGGGAAAAAAGCCCTCGCGCTGTTCTGCGCGGCGGCGTGTGCCTTGGCGGCTCTGGTGGTCTGCGTCCATCTGGCGACGCTTTCCGTTCAGGTGGTTCTGGCCGCGTCGGTCATTCTTCTGGGCGCGACGTTCTATTGGGCGGCCTGCGAGACGGGCGGCGCGGCGGTATAAAGAAAAAAGCCGCGCGATGGCGCGACTTCTCTTGCCGGCTTCGATCAACCGAGCGTCTGACGAAGCTGATTGAACTTATCCCGCGCGGCGTTGACATCCGCCGCAGGCGCGGCCTTGGTGGGATACCAGCCGAGCTGGTTCATCTTGTCGAAGATGTCATACTGATTCTGCGCGCAGTCGGTGAAGTTCTGCGTCAGCACCTGCCGCAGCTGCGGGCAGGCGGCTTCGGGAATAAACGTGCCGTAGTTGCTGAGCAGCGACTTCTCCTCGGAGAGCATATCCTGAACCATGTCCTGCTCGCTGAGCCCCTGGGGGCAGTTTTTGCCGTTCATCTGCATGCTTCCTTCCTCCTGTCAGGCGTGGCTGTTGAGATAGTCGAACAGCCGGTCGAAGCGCTCGCG
>CADARO010000211.1:0-4185 GCA_902790345.1 uncultured Eubacteriales bacterium
CACCCAGCCGCTCCACCTGGGGCTGATAGCCGTCTGCGCTCACCGAATACACGATGCGCGGCTCATTGAACATGAAGTAGTCGTTGAACATCTCGCGCACCTTGTCGGCGGCGTCCTGCAGGGGCGGCCACACCACGGGCGAGGAGGGCATCAGCAGCACCGCCACCACCGCCGCGATCAGCGCCGCGGGCAGGGCGCGCAGCACGCCGCCGTTCTCCCGGAACGCCCGGGCATACAGAACCGCCAGGGCGATCAGCCCGGGCACCAGCGACAGATGCGGCAGGGTCTGGGTGAGAAACCAGCTGCTCAGCAACGCGAACACGAACAGCAGCACCGCCGGATACACGCCGCCGCTGAGCCTCACCATCAGCAGCGAGGCCACGCCGAACAGCACGGAAAGGCACACCGTCAGCGTCATGAGCTCGTCCCGCAGGTTGGCGGGCTCCCCCTCCACCAGCGCCGCGATGGACAGGCCCACCCGCTGCACCGAGGCCAGGGGATTGATCCTGAGGATCGCCAGCGCAGCACAAGCCGCCGCCGCGCCGCCCACAGCCACCAGGGCCGTGACCCTGTTCAGCGCCGCCAGCGCGCACACGACCACCACCGCCGCGCAGCACAGCGCCACGGCGGGGCGGGAATAGTCCTCCGCCACCGCGCCGAGCAGGATGCATGACAGCGAATAGCTCATCATGAACGCGATCAGAGCCGATCCGCCCATGTCCTTCAGCCGGGTTCGCAATTTCATTGAATGGCTCCTTGATTTGTATCAGAAATATCGGCCTCGGTCTCCTGCCAGGGATTCACGCGGCGCACCGTCACGCCCATCAGCTCCAGGCGCTGTTTCATGTCCTCGTGCTCCCGGCGGGTCGTCTCGGCCACCCACACATACTGCACCGCCACCCCCAGCTGCCTCACCCGCAGCGCCAGCTCCGCCAGCGCCGCGTTCAGCCGCGTGGATACCAGGATCAGCGCGCCGGTGCGCAGCAGGCGCCTCAGCTCCAGCTCGATCACCTGTTCATAGGAATAGGGGCTGTCGAAGCTCAGCCAGGTGAGGGCGTTCAGGAAATGGCCGATCTCCCCCGGCATCTGGCCGGATATTTCGCTGGGGTTTTTGGTGTTCAGCGGCATCCTCACGGGATAGCCCGCCTCCATCTGCGCCAGCGCCGCCGCCGCGGCCGCCTCGCACAGCGCGTCCTCGATGGTGCGCACGTGGCTCTGCATGGCGTTCACCGGCGAGCAGTCCAGCAGGATCAGGAAATCGGGCCGGGCGGATTCCTCGAAGGTGCGCACCATCATCTCATGGCGGCGCGCCGTCAGCTTCCAGTGCACCTTCTTCAGGCTGTCGCCCTCCTGCCAGCCCCGCACGCCCGAGGGCGAGGCCATGTCCTCCGTCATGCGCACACGGCCCTGGGGGCCGGTGTCGCTGGGCTGAACCATCACGGCGGGGACCCGGCCCAGGCGCGGCGTCACCTCAACCCGGGCCATGCGCTCCTTCACCCGGCGGGAGAAGGTGAACAGGCCGAATATATCCGTCACCCGCAGCCGGGCCACGCCCATCTCGTAGACGCCCCGATGGGCGCATTTGATCGTATAGCGGTACTCCCTGCCCCGGAAGGGCGCGTTGACAACCACCACGCGGCCGTTGCCCCGGCCCTCGTCCGGCGCAGACACCTCCAGCTCCACCAGGCCCGGCGGCAGCAGCGTGCGCCGCCTGACCCGCAGCCGGACGGTGACGCTCTCGCCCCGCGTGGCGCGCTTCTTCTGCGCCGCCAGCCCGATCTCCAGCGTCATGAGCGTTAAGAGCGCGCTCAAAAACGCCAGCAGCGCCATCATGCCCAGCATGGCCGAGAGGAGGTAGTACACCGCCGTGCCCGTGGACAGGGCGATGATGAGCAGCGTGACCGTCATCAGCAGGAAGACGCCCGTGCGGCCGCTCACGGCAACTTCACCGGCACCTTCACGGAGCCGATCACCTGGGCCAGCACGCGCTCGGCCGTCATGCCGCGCATGCGCGCCTCAGGGCTGAGCAGCACGCGGTGCGCCAACACCGGCGCGGCCATGAACTGCACGTCCTCGGGCACCACGTAGTCCCGCCCGTTCAGCATGGCCCGGGCCTGCGCCGCGTGTAGCAGGAAGATGGCGCCTCGGGTGGACACGCCCAGCTGCAGCGCGCTGTGCCTGCGGGAGGCCTGGGCGATCTGGGAAATGTAGGAGCGCACCTCCTTGGAGGAGTACACCTGCGCCACCATCTGCTGCATGGTCACGATGTCCTGGGCAGAGCAGATGGGCTTCACGGTCTCCATGGGCCGCGCGCCGGAGGAGAATCGCTCCAGGATGAGGCTTTCCTCCTCGCTGGTGGGATAGCCGATGGCGATCTTCATGAAGAAGCGGTCCAGCTGGGCCTCGGGCAGCGGATAGGTGCCCACGAAGTCCAGCGGGTTCTGGGTGGCCAGCACGATGAAGGGCCTGGGCATGCGATAGGTCACGCCGTCCACCGTCACCTGGTTCTCCTCCATGACCTCCAGCAGCGCCGACTGCGTCTTCGGCGAGGTGCGGTTGATCTCGTCCGCCAGCACGATCTGGCTCATCACCGCGCCCTGATGGAACTCCATCTCGCCGGTCTTCATATTCACCATGGAGAAGCCCGTCACGTCGCTGGGGGTGATGTCCGGGGTGAACTGGATGCGCTTGAAGGAGCAGTCCAGCGACCGGGCCAGCGCGGAGACCAGCGTGGTCTTGCCCACCCCCGGCACGTCCTCGATCAGCACGTGTCCCTGACAGAGCAGCGCACACAGCATCAGCTCCACCACGTTTTCCTTGCCCACCACCACCTTGCCGATGTTGGCCTTCAGGCTCTCCACCATTTGCTTCATATCCTGCATAGCTTGTCCGTCCTTGCCTTTTTGTCTATTTCCGTTTATTAGAGGCTTTTGAGCGCCGCCCGGTTCCCTGAACGGGCGGGCATATACGGTAATTATATGAGATGTTACGTAAATATTTCTAGCTTTGGCCCATACAATTCATATTTTGTCAAAGAATAAAGGAACGCAGGCGTTTCGCTCGCGTTCCTTCGGTTCGTTTTCCTCAGCGGTTGAAGTACACCAGGTTTTCCTTGGGGGCCTTGCCGGCGCTCACCTTGTCCAGCACCAGGATGATGGCCTCCCGGTCGTGCAGCATGCTGTAGCCCTTCTGCGCCTTCACGGTGAAATCCAGCCACTGATCCGGCTCGGGCAGCTTGCCCCGCACCGTGCAGATAAACCCGATGCCGCCGATGTCGTTGGCGCAGCAGGTCATGGCCTCGCGGCCCAGCACGAAGCAGTTGGGCGGCAGATCCGGCACGCGATAGGCCTTGGCCGTCACGCGCAGCTTCTTGCCGTCGTAGCGGTCAGGATGCTCCAGGGCATCCAGATACCAGATGCCGAAATCCTCGTCGCCGATGCGCACCACGTCGGCCTTCACGTCGTAGGGCAGGTCCTCGTCAGCCACGCCGTCGTCGCTGGTGCCATCCACGTTGTCGAAGATGATGTCGCAGTTGCCGTTCATGGCCTTCACCATGCGGCGATAGCGGCTCTTCTCGGTGGCTTCAGTGCAGCGGTTGAAGATGACCGCGTCTGCCAGCTGCAGGCCGTCCGTCATGAACTGGCGCATGTTGTTCAGGAACATCTCGAAGGTGTTGGAATCCACCATGCACACCAGCTGGGCCAGCTCCCAGTTCTCCGGCTTGGGCGCGTTGAACAGGCGCAGCAGCGTCCAGGTGCTGTTGTACTCGATGATGACGCGCTCGGGCTTGTATTCCCGATCCAGCCGGCGCATCAGGCCGCCCTCGATGTCCTCGATGCTGTCCACGTCCACCTTCACGGCGTTGGCCTTCTTGAGGAGCTCGTCGTCGTACTCCTCCTCGCCCTCCTCGCACACCAGCAGCAGCGTGCGCTCGCCGCCGGTGAAGTACTCGTCGGTCAGCATCTCGCGGATCATCGTGGTCTTGCCGCTCTCCAGAAAGCCGGTGATGATATAAATCGGTGCGTTATCCATTGATAAAACCTGCCTTTACACGCCGAACAGATCCCTGATCTTCGCCTCGTTCAGCTTGCAGCCGATCACGCACAGGCGGCCGGTGTAGTCCGCGCTGCCGTGGCGCACCTCCCACTCGCCGGGGGTGTAGTCGAAATGCAGCCAGCTGCCGTC
>CADARO010000211.1:4219-4861 GCA_902790345.1 uncultured Eubacteriales bacterium
CAGCGCGGCCTTGAGGGCGTCCTCCTCGAACTTGTGCGCGGTCTCGATGCCGATGTCGTCGAAGATCTCGTCCGCGTCGTGCTCGCCGTCGTGATGATGGTGGTGGTGATGATGATGGTGATGATGCCCGTGCTCATCCTCGTCGTGATCGTGATGATGGTGCTCGTCCTCGTCATCGTCGTCATGATCGTGGTGGTGATGGTGCTCGTGCTCGTCATCGTCGTCGTCATCGTCATGATCGTGGTGATGATGGTGCTCGTGCTCCTCATCCTCGTCATGGTCGTGATGATGATGATGCTCGTGCTCGTCGTGATCCTCGTCCTCATCCTCGTCTTCGTGATGATGCTCAACGTAGATCTTGCTGATGTCGATCAGCGCCTCCGGAGACTCGATGGTGTCCAGAATGGTCTGGGCGGTCAGGTCGTCCCAGGGGGTGGTGATGATGCGGGCGTCCGCGTTCAGCTCGCGCAGCATGGCGATGTCCGCGTCGATCTTCTCCTGGCTGGTCATCTGGGTGCGGCTGAGGATGATGGTCTCGGCGGAACGCACCTGGTCGGTGAAGAGCTCGCCGAAGTTCTTCAAATACATCTTGCACTTGCCCGCGTCCACCACGGTGGCGCAGCCGGCCAGCTTCATGTCGTG
>CADARO010000212.1 GCA_902790345.1 uncultured Eubacteriales bacterium
CCTACGGCCATAACAAGGCCAAGATCGACCTGAGCCTGCTCAAGGAGAGCACCGCGCCGGACGGCAAGCTGATCCTCGTGACGGCCATCACCCCCACGCCCGCGGGCGAGGGCAAGACCACCACCACCGTGGGCCTGGCTGACGGCCTTCGCCGCATCGGCAAGAAGAGCGTCGTGGCGCTGCGTGAGCCCTCCCTGGGCCCGGTGTTCGGCGTGAAGGGCGGCGCGGCCGGCGGCGGCTATGCCCAGGTGGTGCCCATGGAGGACATCAACCTGCATTTCACCGGCGACTTCCACGCCATCGGCGCGGCCAACAACCTGCTGGCCGCCATGATCGACAACCACATCTATCAGGGCAACGCCCTGCGCATCGACCCGCGCCGGGTCACCTGGCGCCGCTGCGTGGACATGAACGACCGCCAGCTGCGCTTCGTGGTGGACGGCCTGGGCGGCCGGGTGAACGGCACGCCCCGTGAGGACGGCTACGACATCACCGTGGCGTCTGAGATCATGGCGGTGCTGTGCCTGTCCAGCGGCATCGAGGATCTGAAGGCGCGCCTGGGCCGCATCGTGGTGGGCTACACCTACGACGACGAGCCGGTGACGGCGGGCCAGCTGAACGCGGCGGGCGCCATGTGCGCGCTGCTGAAGGACGCGCTCAAGCCTAACCTGGTGCAGACCCTGGAGCACACGCCGGCGCTGGTGCACGGCGGCCCCTTCGCCAACATCGCCCACGGCTGCAACAGCGTGCTGGCCACCCGCATGGCCCTGAAGCTGGGCGACTACGCCGTGACGGAGGCCGGCTTCGGCGCGGACCTGGGCGCGGAGAAGTTCCTGGACATCAAGTGCCGCATGGCGAATCTGAAGCCGGACGCGGTTGTAGTGGTGGCCACGGTGCGCGCCCTGAAGATGCACGGCGGCGCGAAGAAGACCGAGCTGGGCGTCGAGAACCTGGAGGCGCTGGAGGCGGGCATGCCGAACCTGCTGCGCCATGTGGAGAACATCACCGGGGTGTACAAGCTGCCCTGCGTGGTGGCCATCAACCGGTTCCCCACCGACACCGAGGCCGAGCTGAAGCTGGTTGAGGACAAGTGCCGCCAGCTGGGCGTGAACGTGGCTCTGAGCGAGGTGTGGGGCAAGGGCGGCGAAGGCGGCGAGGCGCTGGCCCGCGAGGTGGTGCGCCTGTGCGACACCGAGCACGGCTTCGAGTTCTGCTATCCCTCCGACGCCACGCTGAAGCAGAAGATCAGCGCCATCGTGAAGAAGATCTATCACGGCAGCGAGGCGGTGTTCACGGCCGACGCGAAGAAGCAGCTGAAAAAGCTCAGCGAAATGGGCTGCGACAGCATGCCCGTGTGCATGGCGAAGACGCAATACAGCTTCTCCGACGACGCGAAGAAGCTGGGCGCGCCGGACGACTTCAAGGTGACGGTGCGCCAGGTGAAGGTGAGCGCCGGCGCGGGCTTCGTGGTGGCGCTGACCGGCGACATCATGACCATGCCGGGCCTGCCCAAGGTGCCCGCTGCCGAGGCCATCGACGTGGACGAAAACGGCGTGATCACCGGGCTGTTCTGATCCTCATGAATGACGGGCGCCCGCTCTGTCCAGGAAGGACGGGGCGGGCGCTTTTTAGGGCATGGGGGAGGAGAAACCGGCTTTTCATCGTGCTCAAATATAGTCTTTAAGGGCTTTTGTCATCTGTGTGGACAAAAGATAAAACCCGAAATGCTTTTCACATTTCGGGTTTTCTGGCGGAGAAGCCGGGATTTGAACCCGGGCGGCGCTTATCGCACCCTACTCCCTTAGCAGGGGAGCCCCTTCGACCTCTTGGGTACTTCTCCATAACTATGTTGTTGTGGCGGAGAGAGAGGGATTCGAACCCCCGGTGCCTTTCGGCATCACTGGTTTTCAAGACCAGCGCCTTCAACCACTCGGCCATCTCTCCGTAACCAGCGAAATATATTTTACATCATCCACGCGCCAATGTCAATACTTCGAGGCTTTTTTAACATTTCATTCAACGATTCGCAGACGGACGCGCAGGCGTGGCGCGACCGGCCCATTTATTGCCTCCGCGCCGCGGGTGTGATATAATCAGGGCATCATCAGGAGACCGCGTCCGTTTGGGCGGCCGTCTGTTTTCATCCGGAGGGTATCCATGAAGATCATTGAGGGACAGGAATTCGACGTCATCGTGGCGGGGGCCGGCTGCGCTGGCTTTTGCGCCGCGGTCCAGGCCGGCCGCGCGGGGCTGAATGTGGCGCTGTTCGAGCATTTCGCCATGCCCGGCGGCACGATGACCGTATTGGGAAGCAATTCCATCGACCAGTTCAACAACCCGCACCGGCCCAGGGGCGACAGAATGGTCATCGCCGGCATCGGCTGGGAATTTGTGGAAGAGCTGGCCCGGCGAGGCTTCGCGGACATTCCTGATATGGACGCGCCCTATCGGGTTCACTGGCAGTACGGGGTCAGGGTTAATCCGATTGCCGCCGCCCAGTGCATGGACGATTTCCTGCTGGCCGCGAACGTCAGGCTGTTTTACCGTCAGGGTGTCGTCGCGGTGGAGACATCTGACACGCCCGGCGGAACTTCTCTGGACGCGGTCATTGTCACGACGAAGGCCGGCCTCGTGCGGCATCGGGCGAAGATCTTCATCGACTGCACCGGCGACGGAGATCTGTGCGCCTGGTCGGGCGCGGAGTTTCAGATCGCCGATTCCCCGCAGCCCGGCACGATGCGCCTCTATCCCTGCGCGACCACATCCGATCAGCAGGCACTGGCGGAGGCGGATCGGGCTTGGCGGGCCATGCTGGCGAAACGTCCCGAGCTTTCAAATTTTCTGCTGTGCGGCGGGGATATAACGGGTTTTCTGCGCGCCGGCGGCGACAACACCAATCATGTGAATGGGCTCAACGCAGCGGACAGCGCGTCCCGGGGCAAGGCGGAGATCGAGGCCAGACGGGCGCAGGTGGCGCTGATGTCCGCCCTGCGGGCCGCCGAAGCGCCGGTGAACATTCTCGGCAGCGCGCCGGAATCCGGGGCGCGGGAGAGCCGCAGGATCCTGGGAGACGTGGTGATGACCGGGGAGGAGTATCTGGCGAAAACGGTCTATCCCGACGCCATTTGCTATACCTACTGGTTCATCGACATTCATCGCGAGAACGGGCCTTCGGAGATCGTCTATCTGCGCGACGAGCTGACTCCCACGATTTCCCTGGGCGCCATGCGGCCGAGGGGGCTGAAAAACGTCTATGTCGCCGGACGGTGTGTTTCATCTGATCGGGCAAACAATTCCGCCATTCGGGTCAAGGCCTCCTGCATGGCCATGGGCCAGGCCGCCGGCGCGGCCGCCGCCCAGGCGATCCGGCAGGGGACAACGGATACCCGCGCGGTGGACACGGCGGCCGTAGTCCGGTATCTGAAGGAACAGGGAGCGATCGTTCCGGAGCCTCAAGACCGCCCCGGCGCGGGGAACTGATTTTCCAATTGACACATCTCCCGCCCTGCCCTTATAATGAAACACAGAATGGAAAAGCACAGCCGGCGGCGCTTTGCGGCCCGCGGCGGAAAAATACGGGAGGGATTCAACATGATCTATTACGTCAACGCGAAGGCCTCACGGGATGGCAACGGCTCGAAGCAGATGCCGTTCCGGCATATCAACGACGCGGCGAAGGTGGCCCTACCGGGGGACGAGGTGCTGGTGGCCCCGGGCGTGTATCGGGAATACGTCAATCCCCTCCACGCCGGCACGGAGGACAGGCGCATCGTCTACCGCTCGGAGGAGCCGCTGGGCGCGGTCATCACCGGCGCGGAGGAGCTCACCGGCTGGACGAAGGTTCGGGGCGACGTGTGGACGGCCCGGGTGAACAACGGCGTGTTCGGCGCGTACAATCCCTATACCACCATGGTGTGCGGCGACTGGTACTTCGCGCCCACCGTGCGCCACACCGGCGCGGTGTTCCTGAACGACAAAATGATGTATGAGACCGTGACGCTGGAGGAATGTGAAAAGGGCGAGGCCGATCCCGGCGCGTGGAATCAGGAGGAATCCACCTGGAAGTGGTACACCGAGCAGGACGGCGAGGAGACGGTGCTCTACGCCAACTTCCACGGCCTGAATCCCAACGAGGAAAAGGTTGAGATCACCGTGCG
>CADARO010000213.1 GCA_902790345.1 uncultured Eubacteriales bacterium
GCCTGCCCGGCCCGCGCCGGTTCAGCCTGCCCGGCCCGCGCCCACCGGGGCCGGCCGCACCCAGCGCGCCGTGCCCGGCACCAGGACGCCCGGCGGCAAGCCCGGCCCGCACCGCTGATGAAGCCATAATAGAAGCGCATCGCCCATACGCAGGCGATGCGCTTTTCTATCCTATGCGGTCGATTCAATAGCGGCCCATTTTCCCGATGGGCAGGTTCTGAAAGCCCGGGGCGTCACGGAGGGCTGGGGCGTCCTCCCGCAGGATGTACTCTCCGGGGATGAAGCCCGCCGCCTCCTCGCTGTCGAACACCGCGTTCTGGGAAATATCGCTGTAGCGGGCCACGTCCGGCCGGATGACGCCCAGGCTGGCTTCCGCGTCGATGACGATGTTGTTCTTCACCACGCTGTTCGCCGGGTTCACCGGGAAGTCGCGGTTGTCCGGGTCGCTGAAATCCAGCGAGATCCGGGCCAGCGCCGGATAGCGGGCGGCCCACACGTCGGAGCGATAGGGGGCCTTTCTGAGCCGCTGCCACATGCTGCCCGTCTCGTAGTCGATCACGGCGGCCCGGGCCCAGCCGTTGCCCACGAAGGCGTCCCGGCCCCGGTCGTCGTATTTGATGCCCGTGCCGCAGCCCACCACCACGTTGTTGGTGACGCTGTTGTCCCGGCCGCCGCCGATGAGGAACCCGTTTTTCTTCACGTTGATCACCAGGTTCCCGTAGGCGCTCTGCCCGGAGAGCATGTCGTCGAAGTAGATGCCGTCCGGCCGGAAATCCCCCGCGCCCACGTTGTAGAGGCAGTTGTAGCGCACCACGCAGCCCTGCCCGGCCCAGTCCTGGCCGGAGTAGATGGCCCCGGCGTCGGAGGAATGGAGCACCACGTCGTGGATGACGTTGTACTCCACCACATGGTCGTTGCCGTAGTAGAACACGGCGCTGTGAGGCGCGCTGTGGATTTCGTTGTGGGAGCAGACGTTGCCCACGCCGTCCAGCCGAACGGCGGGATTGTACATCATGTACACCTCGCCCCAGTCGTGGATCAGGTTGTTGTCCGCCCGGTTTTCGCCGGGGGTGAGGCTGTCGCGGTCGCCGCCGGACAGGTGGATGCCGCCCCGGCCGGTGTGGGCAATGTGGCACTCCGTCACCAGGTTGCGATAGCCCGACACCTCGGCGGCGTTGCCCATCACGCCGTACACCGTCAGCCGCCGCAGCGTGTTGTCGTCGCCCCGGATGGTGACGGCGTCGCCCCGGGTGCCCCGGATGGTGAAGCCCTCGAAGGTGAGGTGTTTCACGTTTTCGGCGTGGATCACGCTGCGCCGCGAGATGGTCAGCTCCACCCGCGCGCCCTCCAGCGGCTCCGGGGGATACAGGTAGAGCATGCCGCTGTCCCGATCCAGATACCACTCACCGGGCTGGTCCAGCTCGTCCAGCACGTTGAAGAAGCGATACAGCGCGTCCTTGCGCGCGCCGTAGCGGCACACGTAGGCGGGGAAGAAGGCGCGGTGCTCCAGGTCGAAGCGGGTCACGGGGGTGGAGGAATCCGCCCAGTCGTGGTAGAAGTAGCCGTAGGCCCAGACGCCCGCGAGGCTCTTCCAGGATTTCAGGCGGGCGGTGGTCTCCTTGTCCATGATGTACTTGCCGCCGAAGTGATTGCGGCGCTCATGCCAGCTGAGGTCGTAGTTCTGCTCCGGGAACTCAAAGCAGTCGCCCACGTCCGCCACCGCCGCCAGGCGCAGAAAGCCCTCGCTGGGGTAGCGGGCCAGGGTCATGCGCTGCCCGTTCACGAACAGCTCGCAGTTCTCGCCGCTCTGATGGGCGTCGTATTTCTTTTCCGTGCCGAAGGCCCCGATGGGATACACCGGGCCCCAGTCCGCCTCGGTGAGGCCCAGGCGCTTCAGGTCGATCTCCACCACGAGCTCTCTGGCGTCGCTGTGCAGCCGCTCCTTCGCCTCGCCGGAAACCGGCCGGAAATCCCCGGGGCTGAGGGTCACGCCCCCATCCAGCACCACCTCGCCGTCGCCGTAGGCCCGGTAGGTGATGGGACAGTCGGCGCTGCCGGAATCCTCCTGTGTGAGGCACAGGCCGGGGGTGGGATATTCCCCCGCGTGCACGCACACGGTCACGCCGCGTTTCTGCGCCTTGACGGCCCGCACGGCCTGGATCGCCCGCTGGATGGTGGCGAAGGGATGGGCCGCTGAGCCGTCGGCGTCGTCGCTGCCCCGGGGCGACACGTGGAAATCCCCGGGCAGGATGGGATAGGGCTTCGGATGATACTGGCTGAGATGCTGGATGTATGACATGGCTTTTCTCGCCTCCGATGTGTCATTGATGTCCGACTTCATTATAGACGGGCGGCGGGGGCGTGTCAATGCGGACCGGGCGGGAAAATTGACATTTCGGGCGAATGCGGCTATACTGAATGAAATCAGAACAAGGGAAACGGGGCGAATCACATGAGCCAGATCGAGAAGCTGATTCTCAGCCGGGATTTCGACGACGAATCCCCTCATTTTTACCGGAACCCCTGGGCGCTGCGCTGCGAGCTGGGCCTGGGCCAGGGGGAGGCATGGACGAAAAGCGCCCGGGAACGCGCCCGGGCGATCTACCGCCTGCTCTTTCCGAAACCGGCGGACGCGGCGCTCTTTGACGACTGGCTCATCGACTACACCTTCGACACGGGGGAAGCCGTGTGCCTCGGGCCGGTGGGGGAGGCCATCCGCATGGAGACCGCCCGGCTGCGGCATTTGTTCCGCTGCTTGAGGACATGGCGGCACAGGGTGGTGAAGAACCTGCGGCCCCAGACGCCCCAGGACGCCCATGTGCGCAGCCGCGTCATTTGCTATTCGGACGGTCGGCCATTCGACGATCTGGCCATCATCGACGAACAGATCGACGAAAAAGGCTTCGGCACGGGACTGGTGTCCTACGACAGCCCCTACTTCCTGGCCTATGACGCGGAGGAGATGGCCCGGCGGCGGGACGAGGCGCTGGCGGCCCGGGAAGGCCGGGTGGAAAAGCGGCTGCTGATCACCGGCTTCGAGCCCTTCGGCGGGGAGCGCGTCAACCCCGCCTGGGAGGCGGTGAGCCGCCTGCCGGAGAGAATCGGCGGGTATCGGCTGGACAAGCTGCGGGTGCCAACGGTGTTCGGCGCGGCGGGGGAGGCGGTGCTGGACGCGGCGGCACGGATCAGGCCGGAGGCGGTGATCTGCGTGGGCCAGGCGGGAGGCCGGGCTGGCGTCACGCCGGAGCTGATCGCCGTCAACCTGCGCGACGCCCGCATACCGGACAACGCGGGCAATCAGCCGAAGGACACGCCGGTGGTTCCCGGCGGGCCGGACGGCCTGTTCGCCACGCTGCCGGTGCGGGCCATGGCGGCCCGGATTGAGGCGGCGGGCCTGCCGGCGTCGGTGTCGTATTCGGCGGGGACGTTCGTGTGCAACGATCTCATGTACACCGTGCTTCATCACTTCGCGGGCACGGGCGTGCGGGCGGGGTTCATCCATGTGCCCTTTCTGCCTGAGCAGGCCCGGGAGGGCGTGCCGTCCATGGCGCTTGACGACATCGGCCGGGCGCTGACGGCGGCCATCGGGGCCCTGGACGAGCCCCGGTGATTCACGCGGGCCAGTCCGCGAAGAAAGCCTCCACCTCCCGGCCGGTGAGGGATTCCGCCTCCAGCAGGCGGGCGGCCAGGGCTTCCAGCTGATCGGCGCGCTCCCTGAGCAGCACGCTCACCGCCTGATAGCAGTCCTCCAGCAGCCGCTTCACCAGCGCCGCCCCCTCCGACCCGCCGCCCGCGCAGCGGGACAGCGCCCGAAGCGACAGGGCGGGGGAGGCTACCATGCCCAGATCCAGCGCCATGGTCGATGCCAGCTCGGCGGCCTGACTCAGGTCGCCGGACGCGCCGGCGGTGAGGTTCGTCTCGCTGTAGAGCAGCTGCTCGGCGGCCCGCCCGGCCAGCAGCACCTGAATCTGCGCGGAAAGCCCGTTCAGGTCGGGCAGCATTCGCTCGGCGGGGATGGTCAGGTTGTAGCCCGCCGCGCCGCCGGTGGTGGGCAGGATGCTGAGGCGCTCGATGCGATGGCCGGGCAGCAGCGCGTGACAGGCCACGGCGTGCCCCGCCTCGTGGAGCGCCACCACGGCCAGCTCCTCCCGGGCGGCGGCCACGGGCCGGTCCTCGCCCGCCACGGCGGCCACGAAGGCGGCGTGCAGGTCGGCCTCCTCGATGACATGTCCGCCTCGCCGGGCCGCGCGGATGGCGGCGTCGTTCACCAGGCTCTCCAGCGACGCGCCGCTGAAGCGCACCGTGTCCGCGGCCAGGCGGGCCAGATCCACGCTCTCCGCCAGGGGCTTGTTGCGGCAGTGCAGGCGGAGGATGTCCAGCCGCTGACGCCGGTCGGGCAGGCCCACCTCGATCTTCGCGTCGAACCGGCCGGGGCGGGTGAGGGCCGGGTCCAGCGTGTCCGCCCGGTTGGTGGCGGCCAGCACGATGACGCCGCTGTTTTCCTGAAAGCCGGACATCTCGCTCAGCAGGGCGTTCAGGGTGCGATCCCGCTCGTCGCTGCCGGAGCCGTCGTCCCGGCGCTTGCCGATGGCGTCGATCTCGTCGATGAAGATCACGCAGCGGCCGGCCCTTTTCGCCCGGCCGAACAGCTCCCGCACCCGGGCCGCGCCCACGCCCACGTACATCTCCACGAAATCTGACCCGCTCAGCGAGAAGAAGGGCACCCCCGCCTCTCCCGCCAGCGCCCGGGCCATGAGGGTCTTGCCGGTGCCGGGCGGGCCGTAGAGCAGCACGCCCCGGGGCAGGCGCGCACCCAGCGCGGCGTACTTTTTCGGATGGGCCAGGTAGTCCGCCAGGGCGCGCAGCTGGTTCATGGCGGCCTCGTTGGCGGCCACGTCCCGGAAGGTGAGGGGCGAGGCGGCCTGATCGGCGCGGCGGGGCCGGGGCAGATGAAGGCGGCTCGCGGCGCGGGCGCGGCGCGGCGGCAGGCGAAGGGGCAGATTCAGAGACACGGGCATTCCTCCCTGTTGGTGATAAACACATTATAAACATGCGGATGGTTCTTGTCCACGAACAAGATTTGGCAGCGGTGACGCAAAGAAAACGGAAATAATCCCTTTGAATTTGATTTGTTTGCAAAAAGTTCCTTGATCGAAGCACTGAGATCGTTTATAATGATAGTAACTGCGTGTTAAGAAAAACAATGTTTTGCCTTGCGCGCGGCATCGCATTGCGAAAACCAACCTCCGGGGCTCAGCGCCGCCGGAGTTCAGCGGGAGAAAGACGATATGAAGCCCCAGAAAGCGGTTGTTCAGGAGACGCGGCGCATCGCCATCGGCACGGCGATCCTGTGCGCGGTCATGCTGCTGGTGTTCCTCCTTGTGGGCCAGATGAGCGGCCTGGTGCTGCTGGGCGCGCTGATCGGCTATGTGCTGGCGGTGGGCAATTTCTTCATCATGGCCATGGACGTGCAGCGGCTGACGGATTCCCTGGATCCAAACGACGAAAACGCCGCCAAGACGGCCAAGGCGAAGATGCGCCTGTCCTACAACCGGCGCATGCTGGCCATGGTGCTGCTGCTGGGCGCCAGCATTTACTTTTTGAATGTCAACTGGATCACGGCGGTCGCGCCGCTGATCTTCCCGTCCATCGTCATCAAGGGATGGCAGATCATCATGAATCGCAAATCCAAAGGAAGTGACATCTGATGGAGGTCAACGGCGCCAAAATCATCTATCAGAACGACTGGTTCTTTCTCTCCGGGTCAGTGGTGACCACCTGGATCGTCATGGCGGTGATCACGCTTTTGTGTATCTTCCTCACGCGGAATCTGAAGGTGCATCCCACCGGCAAGCGGCAGGTGATCGCGGAGTTTCTGGTGAACGCCGCCAACAACCTGGTGAAGAACAACATGGGCGAGCGGTTCAGCTATTACGCCCCGCTGGCGGCGGCGGTGCTGGCCATCAGCGTGTGCTCCAGCCTGTCGAGCCTTTTGGGCGCGTTCCCGCCCACGGGGGATTTCTCCACGGTGCTGGGCTGGGCGCTGGTCATCTTCACCCTCATCACCTACTGGAAGATCAAGGCCAGCGGCTTCGGCGGCTACCTGAAGGGCTACCTGCAGCCGGTGGCGGTGCTGCTGCCCATCAACATCATCAGCGAGGCCATGACGCCCATGTCCATGGCATTCCGTCATTTCGGCAACATCGCCTCGGGCATGATCATCTCCATGCTGGTGTATTCGGCGCTGGGCGCGCTGTCGTCCACGGTGCTGGGGGCCATCCCCGGCGCGGTGGGGCAGCTGCTTCAAAATGTGCCCATCTTCCAGGTGGGCATTCCGGCGATCCTGTCGGTTTACTTCGATCTGTTCTCGAGCTGCATTCAGGCGTTCATCTTCTGCATGCTGATGATGGTCAACATCAAGCTGGCGTCGGAAGGTTGACATAACAACACACGACTTTATTATGGGAGGTTTTTAATCATGGAAGAACTGAGCAGAGCTATCGTCCTGGCGGGTTCGGCAATCGGCGCGGGCATCGCGATGATCGCGGGCCTTGGCCCTGGTATCGGCGAAGGCTTCGCCGCCGGCAAGGCGCTGGAGGCCATCGGCCGTCAGCCTGAAGCGAAGAGCGACATCACCTCCACCATGATTCTGGGCATCGCCCTGTCTGAGACCACCGGTATCTACAGCTTCATCATCGCGCTGCTGCTGGTCATGGTCAATCCGCTCATCGGCAGGCTCTGAGAGAGGCTTTAACGGGGGAATGAGATCATGAACGGGGTTCAGGAGTTTTTTTCGATCGTTCCCTGGACGATCATCTTTCAATACTGCAACCTGCTGATCCTCTGCCTGCTCATCAAGAATTTCCTGTTCAAGCCGGTCATGGCCGTGCTGAAGGCGCGGCAGGATGAGATCGACGGCATCTATGACGCCGCCAATCAGGATCGCGCCCGGGCGGCCGAGCTGAAGCAGGACTACGACCGCCACATGGCCGGCGC
>CADARO010000214.1 GCA_902790345.1 uncultured Eubacteriales bacterium
GAAATAAAGCAAACGCGCCCCGCGGCGTCCGCCTGTTTCGCCGGGCGGACGCCGCGCTGTATCCGGAGGAAGCCATGAAGAGAGACAAGATCATCCGCCTCTGCGTCACCGCGCTGACCCTGGCGCTGACCGCGGCGCTCATCGCCTCGGTGATGGCGCTGTACCTCGGCGGCCTGGCCCGCCGGGAGGCTATGCAATCCGCCGCCGCCCCCCTCTTTACCCGGGAGGACGCCGCCCGGGCGCTCAGGCGCCTCGTCCCCCTGGCCCTGGCCTGGCTGGCGGCCGTGGCGGCCGGGCTGGTCTGCGGCGCACGATCCCGGTATTTCGGCGGGCCCCGGACTGAAAAGCGGCCCCGCGCCGTCATGAAGGGCCAGCCGGAGACCAGAAGCCGAGTGGCCCTGCGGGCCGGGCTCTATGCCCTGGCCGCGCTGCTGCTGGTTCTGGGCGCGCTGAACGGCGGCCTGAAGGACGTGCTGGTAAAGGCGATCAACATTTGTACGGAGTGTATTGGCCTTGGATAAGTTGAAAGCATGGTGGCAGCGCCACCGCCCCACAACCCGCCGCCTGGCGCAGCTGTACGCCGCCGTGCTGTACAACGCGCACATTCGGGGCTTCATCGAGGGAAAAATCTACACCGGGCCGGCCAAGGCGGTGTGCGTGCCCGGGCTCAACTGCTACTCCTGCCCCGGCGCGGTGGGCGCCTGCCCCCTGGGGGCGCTGCAGAACGCCATCGCCGCCTCGGCTAACCGGCCCGCCTTCTACGTGGTCGGCATGCTCATGCTGTTCGGGCTGACGCTGGGCCGGGTGATCTGCGGCTGGCTGTGCCCGGTGGGGCTGATTCAGGAGCTGCTGCACAAGCTGCCCACGCCGAAGCTGAAAAAGAGCCGCGTCACCCGGGCGCTGAGCTGGCTGAAATACATAATCCTAGCGGTGTTCGTGGTGGCGATCCCGCTGTATTACGCCCTGCGGCGGGTGCCGCTGCCGGCCTTCTGCAAGTACATCTGCCCGGCGGGCACCCTGGAGGGCGCGGTGGGCCTTCTGTCAAATCCCGTCAACGCGGATCTGTTCAGCATGCTGGGCCCGCTGTTTACCCGCAAATTCGTCATCATGGTGGTCATGGCCACGGCCTGCGTGTTCGTCTATCGGGCCTTCTGCCGCTTCGTGTGTCCGCTGGGAGCCATCTACGGCCTGTTCGCCCGGGTGGCGCTCATGGGCGTGCGGGTGGAGGAGGCCGCCTGCACCGGCTGCGGCGCGTGCCAGCGGGCGTGCCCGGTGGACATCCGCCGGGTGGGCGACCACGAGTGCGTCCACTGCGGGCTGTGCGTGGACGTGTGCCCGGAAAAGGCCATCTCCCTGCGGGCGGGCAGGTTCACATTGATGGGGCCTGAGACGGCCCGGCGGGAAGGAGGCGCGGCCAGATGATTTCACGGGGCGTTTCCCGGGCGCTGTGGTGCGCGGCGCTCGCCGTGCTGTGCGCCGCGCTGATCGTATTCAACCGACCGGACGCCGCGTCGGTTGTGGAATCCGTTCCGGACGCGGCCCTAGGCCATGAGGTGGGCGAGCGGCTGCCGTCCTTCTCGATTCAGCAGACAGACGGCGCAGTTTTTGATCTGGCGGAGCATCGGGGGCAGGTGGTGGTCATCAACCTGTGGGCCACCTGGTGCACCCCCTGCGTGAACGAGCTGCCCCATTTCGACGCGCTGCAAAAGACGCACCCGACGGACGTGGCCGTGCTGGCCATCCACTCCGACCTCATCACCGACGACCCCGTCGAGTACCTGTCGCATTTCGACTACGGCTTTCCCTTCGCCGTGGACGAGGGCGGCGAGGTGATCGCCGCCATGGGCGGCTCCACCATGCTGCCTCAGACGGTGGTGCTGGACAGGACGGGCGTGGTGACCTACAACCAGGTGGGCTCCGTGACCTACGAGGCGCTGGAGGAGCTGGTGGCGGCGGCGGCCAAGTGACAGAGCAAAGGAGGCGTAAAGATGGACGTACTCATTCGCAAGGTTCAGCCGGGCGACGAAAACAGCCTGGCTTACATTCAGACGGAGAGCTGGAAGGCGGCCTTTCGCGGCATTCTGGACGACGAGACCCTGGCGCGCGTCACAAAACTGGACAGGGCCACGGCCATGTACAGGCGGCTGCTGGAGGAGGGCAAGGGCAACGGGTATCTGCTGCTGCTGGACGGGGTGCCCCACTGCCTGGCCTTCTGGGACGCCGCCCGGGACGAGGCGCTCTCCGGCAAGGCGGAGATCATCGCCATCCACAGCCTGCCGGGCAACTGGCGCAAAGGCTATGGCGGCCAAATGATGGACCGGGTCCTCAGCGACATCTCCGCCGCGGGCTATGCCGAGGCCGCCCTGTGGGTGTTTGAGAAAAACGCCCGGGCCCGGGCCTTCTACGAGGCCAGGGGCTTCCGCGCTTCGGGCCTCACAAAGGAGGGGCTGGGGGCGGTGGAGATGTGCTATGTCAGGGGTCTTTGTCAGAGCGATTGTTAGAATTGAATGATGGTCTGTACAAATTTCGCCCGTAGTGATATGATATAAGTAAGTGTGTGCCCTTCCCGGGAGCGAAGAGCGCGCCACCCTGGCAGAAAGGAAACAAACCAATGCGTTCACTGCGTCTCCGCCTGTCCGCCGTCTGCACGGCGGTTTTGCTATTGTTCGTCAGCCTGCCCGCGCTGGCGGCCCGCCCCACGGCTACGCCCTCGCCTACGCTGCCGCCATTCGACGCCTCCGTGCCCCGCTACAGCGACGACCACCCGGAAGCGCTCACCCCCGAGCAGATCTATGCCCAGTCTTTCATCCTCATCAATCAGGAGGACAGCCGCGTGCTGCTGGAGAAAAACGCCGACGTGCGCATGAACCCGGCCAGCACCACCAAGATCATGACGCTGCTGCTGGCGGTGGAATTCGGCAACCTGAACGAGATCTACCGCATCCCCGCGGCGGCCGAGGACATCCCCAAGGATTCCTCGGTGGTGCCCGTGACGGTGGGCGAGGAAATGACCCTCACCGACCTGCTCTACGGCATGATGCTGCGCTCCGGCAACGACGCCGCCAACGCGGTGGCCTGGCTGATCGGCGGCTCGGTGGAGAATTTCGTCAGCATGATGAACGCCAAGGCCATCGAGCTGGGCTGCACCGGCACCCACTTCGTGAACCCCCACGGCTACACCGCCGACGACCACTACACCACCGCCCGGGATCTGGCCCTCATCACCCAGGCCGCCATGGAAAACGCCACCGTGCGCCGCATCGTGGGCACCGGCCAGTACACCATGGCCCCCACCAACCTGCGGGAGGAGTACGTGATCCAGAACTCCAACCTGATGGTGGTCTACGGCAGCGAGTTCCGCTATTCCGGCGCCACGGGCGTGAAGACCGGCACCACCAGCGCCGCCGGCCAGTGTCTGGTCAGCGCGGCGGAGAAAAACGGCGTGAAGCTGATCTGCGTCACCCTGAAGAGCACAACCGCCTTCACCAACGCCAAGTGGCAGGACGCCCGCCGCCTGCTGAATTTCGGCTTTGCCCAGTATCACACCTTCACCTTCGCCGAGCTGTACGACATGCTGAACCTGACCGTGCCCATCTCCGGCGCGGTGAAGGAGGACGCCTCCGGCGGCGTGGTGCGGCTGAACGCGCTGATCAACCGGTCCGCGGCCTATGAGGTCACCACCCACGTGGACAACGCGGAGGAGCTGCTCCAGTCCTTCAAGGACAACCTGACCATCGAGTACACCCACGACTTCAAGGCCCCCGTGTCGGTGGGCACCGTCATGGGCCGGCTCACCTTCGCCCCGGAGGAGGGCGAGGTGGTCACCGCCGTGCTGGTCTCCGACCGGGACGTGAGCGCCGCGCCGGTGGCCCCGGTGGACTTCGTGGGCGGTCTGCTGCGCCGGGTGCCCCAGTGGGTCTACATCGCCCTGGGGTTTCTGCTCCTCTTTCTGGTCATTCTGATCGTCGCCGGCATCGTGGCGCGCGTTCGCCGCGCCCATCGCCGCGCGGTGGCCCGCCGCAGGGCCAGGGAA
>CADARO010000215.1 GCA_902790345.1 uncultured Eubacteriales bacterium
AGGACGAGGTACGCCAGATGGAGCGCCTGGCGGACTGCATCCGCTCCCTGCTGCCCCGCTGACGGGCGACGCCGCAGACATAATGAAACCCCGCGGTCATGGCATAGATTCCATGGCCGCGGGGTTTTTGTGCCGCGGATTATTCGGCGGGCGTTCCGGCGGGGCCGTTGTACTGCAGGCAGAGCATGGTCAGGTCGTCGAACTGGGGCGCGCTGCCCACGAAGGCCTGGACGGCCCGATCCACCGAGGCCAGCACGTCCGCCGGCGCGCCCTCCTCTCCGGCCCGCAGGGCGTCGAGCATGCGGTCCGTGCCGAACAGCTCCTGGGCGGCGTCGGTGGCCTCGGCCACGCCGTCGGTGTACACGAACAGCTTCGAGCCGGGGGTCAGCGCGATGTCGTATTCCCGATAGCGCACGCCCTCCATGCCGCCGATGACGAAGCCGTGCTTGTCCTTCAACAGCTCGAAGGATTCGCCCGGGTTTTTCAGCGCCGGGTATTCGTGGCCGGCGTTGGCGGCGGTGAGCCTGCCGGTAGAGATTTCCAGCACCCCCAGCCACACGGTCACGAACATCTCCTCCGGGTTGCGCGAGCAGATTTCCTGATTCACGATTTGCAGGATCTTCGCCGGGCTCAGCTCCCGCATGGCCACGTGGTGGATGAGGGCCATGGCCACCATCATGAACAGCGACGCCGGCACGCCCTTGCCGGACACGTCGCCGATGGTCAGCGCCAGGTGGTCGTCGTCGATGAGGAAGAAGTCGTACAGATCGCCGCCCACCTCCTTGGCGGGGGTCATGGAGGCGTAGATGTCGAATTCCGGCCGATCCGGGAAGGGCGGAAAGGTCTTGGGCAGCGCGTTGGCCTGAATGCGGGTGGCCAGGGCCAGTTCCGCGCCGATGCGCTCCTTTTCCAGCGCCAGCGCCCGCCGCTCCCGGGCGACGCTGATGTAATGGATGGCCAGGGCCAGCACGTACAGCGCCGGCGCGGCCGCCGCCAGCCAGAGGGGATGAACCACCCAGCCCGCTTCATAGAGCAGCGTGGCGCCGCCCACGCTCAGCAGCATGAGCCCCGCGCATACCCCGGCGCCGGGAGCCACCCTCAGCCGCAGGAACAGCGTCATGGCGGCGCAGCTCAGCAGGAACAGGGCGATCAGCTGGGGCGGATCCTGGATTTCGGCCTTGTAGCGGCCCTCGATCAGGCTCTGGATCACGTTGGCCTGAACCTCCACGCCGTACATCTGGGCTCCCTTGTCGATGGAGGTGAAGTAGGCGTCCTGCAGCGCCGCCGCGCAGGGGCCGATGAGCACGATCTTGTCCTTCCAGTAGCCTGAGGGCACCTTGCCCGCCATGAGCCAGGCGATGGACACGCCGTCGTAATACCCGCCGGGCCTGGCGGTGTAGGGGATGTAGAAGTGCCCCTGGGGGCCGGCGGGAGGCTCCTTCAATGCCTGGCCCCGGGCGGCGAGATACAGCCGCGCCGTCTGGAAGGCCATGGAATACACCGGCGCGCCGGATTCGCCCTCCGGCCGCACGGAGAGCAGCGCGTGCCGCAGCACCCCGTCCCGGTCCACCATGGCGTTGATGTGGCCCTGAACCGTGGCCTGCCGCAGCGCCTCATAGGGCTCCTCGTAGGCGGTGGCGATTCCGGTCTCCATGGACACGGGCCGGCCGCTCTCCCAGGTGATCCGCGTGCCGAATTCCGCCATGGAGGCGGTGACCACGCAGCCCAGGGCTTCCGCCGCCCGGGCCAGCCGCTGATCCGCCTCGGGGGCGGTGTCGCCGGCGTAGAGCACGTCCACGGCCACGGCGGCGGGCAGGCTGTCCGGGTCGGCGGCCAGCGCCTCCAGCGCCGCGGCCATGACGGATCGGTCCCAGGTCTGATAGGGCCCCAGCGCGTCGAAGGCCGCCTCGTCGATGCCGATGACGACGATGTCGCCGGAGGGCGCGCCGGGCCGCTGGAAGAGCCAGTCCTGAGCCCATTTGTCCACCCGGTGCAGCGCGCCTGAGGCGATGATCAGCGTGACCAGCAGCGCGGCGACGAGAACCAGCGGCCATTTCTTTACCCCGTTCATGACGATCCCTCGCTTCTGCCCGCTCACGATTCAGCCCCGGCGTCCGGCTCCGGTTCAGGCTCAGGCGCCGGGAGGGAGACATATGTCGGCGCGATATCCTCCGCCATTTCCGGTTCGCTTTGGGCCGTGTCGCCGGATTGCTCATTGAACAGGCTGACGCTGAGTATGGGCTCGTCGATCGGCTCCGCGGAGGGGTCGTAGACTTCCAGCCAGCCCAGGTATTCTTTGACGATGTAGTTGTCCGGATTTGTTGTGCCCCAGATGAGCTCGTAGGTGTTCTCTGTCCAGCCGATCTCCGTGATGGTGCCCGTAACCTTGATCGTGACGGTCTCGCCGCTTGCCAGGCCGGAGATATCGTATTCATCGCAGGTGAGCGGTGTGCCGTCGTATTCCTTCCAGTCGCTGTAGGTCCGTATGGTCAGCGTGGCCCTGGTGACGGTCAGCGTGCCGAGTTCCTCGGTGATGTCGTAGTTGTCCGGATTGGCGGAGCCCCAGTCGATGGCGTAGGTGTTGGCGGCGCTGCCGGCGTTTTTGACGGAGCCGGTGGCGGTGATCGTGGCCGCGTCGGAGCCGATCAGGCCTTCCAGGCGGGCCGGGGCGGTGAGGGCTGTGCCGTCGTATGCCCTGGTGGCGGACTCGGTGATCGCTTTCAGGGGCGCTTTGGTCACGGTCAGCGTGCCGAGCTTTTCGGTGATGACGTAGTCGTTCGGATCGGTGGAGCCCCAGTCGATCTCATAGGTGTTGATGGTGCTGCCCGCGTATGAGATGGCGCCGGTGGCCTTGACGGTGGCGTCCGCGTACTTGCTGAGGCCAACGAGGCGCGCGCCCGCGGTGAGGGGCGTGCCGTCATAGGTCTTGGAAGCGGATTCAGTGATCACGGTCAGCGGCGCGGGTTCGCCTTCCGTCACGCTCAGCTGGCCCAGCCGTTCGACGATCTCGTAGTTGTTCGGGTTGGTGGTGCCCCAGTCGATCTCATAGGTGTTGATGGTGCTGCCCTTGTCTGTGATGCTGCCCGTGGCTTTGACCGTGGCGTCATCATGGGGGCTCAGGCCCTCCAGGTGCGCGCCTGCGGTGAGGGGCGTGCCGTCATAGGTCTTGGTGTCGGACTCGGTGACCACGGTCAGGGTGGCGCGCGTGATCGTCAGCGTGCCGAATTCTTCGGTCAGATCATAGTTGTCCGGCTTGGTCGAACCCCAGTCGATCGTGTAGCTGTCGTTGGTGACGCTGCCCACATCCGTGATGGACGTTTCAGTGCTCACTGTGATGGCGTCGCCGCCGACCCGGCCGGTGAGGGTCACTTCTCCCTTCAGGGGGGTGCCGTCGTACACCTTGGACGCGGAGACGGTGGTCACTTTCAGACTGGCGGGCGTGATCCTCACGAAGGAAAACGGTTCAGAACCGTCCGGCCCCTCATAGATGATGGCGTATTTCTTCGAGAGCTCCTTCTCATTGTTGACAAAAGAGGCGGTGAAGGAGCCCGGGTGTGTGCCCACGTCCCTGTAAGAATCCCACGAGAAGGCAATATCCGACCACTGGACGTTATCGACGCTGGCAAACTGTATTCTGACCAGGCCCGGTACCGTGGAGGAATGATACCGGCCGTCGTATGTGTAGACGGCGGGCCAGCTGAAGAACGCGATGTTCTTCAGGGTGACTTCCAGCGTGCCATTCGCGTATACCACATTGGTAAAGTTGGCCGTCCGGTCTTTGCCCTCGGCATTGAAGATGGTGTGGTCGGTGATCACGTTGTCGGTCGTTCCGGCGATGAACTGGGAACCGGCTGTGGTGGCCGTGAGCGTGAAGCCGTCGGGAAGGCCCTCCACCGTGAAGCTGTCGTCGGTCAGGTCCTGCCCATTGTATGCCCGGGAAGCCGAGCCGGCGGTGACGGTGATCTTCGCGCCGTTCTTGGTGACCTCCAGCGTGCCG
>CADARO010000216.1 GCA_902790345.1 uncultured Eubacteriales bacterium
ATTGTTCCGCAAATACGGGCTCCCCAGGGCCATACACAGCGACAATGGCGTGCCTTTTGCCGCTACCAGCGGCATTCTCGGACTTACGACACTCTCCGCTTGGTGGGTCACTCTGGGCATCCTGCCCGAGCGTTCCCTGCCAGGCTGCCCCGGCCAAAACGGCTCTCTGGAGCGCATGCACGGTGACATTGCCCGCGAAATCGAGGGCAGGATTTCCGGAGGCATCGCCGCCAACCAAGTCGCCTTGGATGCCTGGGTCGAGGAATACAACAGCGTCCGTCCGAACGAAGCCCTCGGCATGAAGACCCCCGACGAGGTCTACCGGCCCTCAGATCGGAAGTACACCGGCGACTTCGACATCCTCGAATACCCCGCCGGTTATCTCCCCAGAAAGGTCCTCAAGTCTGGCGAGATCGTCCTGGGCGGTGTGCGGGTCTCCATTGGCTTCGCCCTGAGAGGATTGCAGGTCGGGTTGCGGGAACAAAAGCAGCAAGGCCTGTACGACGTCTTCCTTGCAGAGTTTCTGCTGGGAACTCTTGACATGACTTCCTGTTGCTTCACGCCGTTGACGGTGGTAAAATCAGATTGAGAACCAGAAAAAACGATTCAGGCATTCTGGTTCCCGGCTTCTCCCGAACCGAGCCGATTCCTTCCGTGGCTAGGGGGCTCGCGCCGCGCCGCCAGGGTGGGAAGCCCTTCGTCGCTACGCTCCTCAGGGCTTTCCACCCTGGCGTTTCTCCTGCCGAAGCCTTACTCCTTACCTTCCACTGACTTACCGATGTCCTGATACAAAACACTTACCGATGTCCTGACACAACACGACAATCAGAGTACCTGCCCTTTCCCCCTGGCCCCCTTTGCTCGCTGCGCTGCGCCGCAGCATAGCTCCGGGGTCTGAGGCTGCCCTCAATTAGCAATAATGGTCGCCTGCCGACTGCGGCGTCACGCTCCCTTGCTCATTGGGTTTCCTCGTCGCTAATCGCGCCACTGGCGCGCTCCTCGGTCGCCTCATAGTACCCCGATTGACGCCAGACCCCAATTGCGAATTGCGCATTGCGCATTGCGCATTCCCCTCCCCTGTGCTATAATAGGCCCATCGAAACGAACGAGGGGGAACGTCTTATGAAACTCGCGGAAGCGCTGCAGGAGCGCGCCGACCTGAATCGCAAGATCGAAGCGCTGAAAACCCGCCTGATCAACAACTGCATGGTGCAGGAGGGAGAAGAACCGGTGGAAGCGCCCGAGGCGCTCCTTGAGGAACTCAACGGCGCGATCAGGCGGCTGGAGCACCTCATCGCCGCCATCAACCGGACGAACTGCCAGGCCACCGCCGGCGGCGAGACGCTGACCGCGCTCATCGCCCGCAAGGACTGCCTGAGCGCGAAGCTGGCGATCTACCGCGACCTGGTGTACGCCGCCGGGCAGACGACCCATCGCGCCCGGGGCACGGAGATCAAGATCCTGCCCGCGGTGGATGTGCGCGCGCTGCAAAAGCAGGTCGACAACCTGGCGAAAACCCTTCGCGAGACCGACAACCGCCTGCAGGCGGCCAACTGGGCCACAGAGCTGATGGAGTAACGGTTTCAGACGGTAACCTGCCGGGGCGAATGTCAGGCGGCAGCGGCCCACAGCTGCACTTTAGCGGTTGTATCCTCGGGCGGATACGGGCCGGTTCGAATCCGGCAGGATCGTTATGCCCCGATCGCGCACAGCCGCACTATTATCCCGCACAAATCACAACCAGGCGTTGACCGGCAGGCGAGGGCGGGGACGGGGAAAAGCAAAAAGATAAGAGAGAACAGGGAAGAGAGAAAAGAGAAGAGATTGATTTTTGGGGGAAAGGCGCGGCGCGGCGCATATAATAAAAAACGAAGAGCGAACCACGCACGCGGTTACTCTTTGAAGCTTATTCTATCTTGTGATTTCACATCACAAAGACAGCCGTCACTTGGCCGAGTGGCGGCTGTTCTCTTTGCGATGCGTTTCTTTGATGACGATTGTCAGCGCTTCAGTCTTCCTCCTCCGGCATCAGCCTCACGCCGTCGGGCTCGAAGGCGATGAGGTGAGTGCCCTGGTAGATCAGGCCGCCCTCGTCGCCGGGCTTCAGCCGGGCGTAGTCGGCGGGAGACACCTCGAAGCGCCGCTCACCCTGGCCGTCCAGGCGAAGGGTCAGGTAGTAATAGGTGGCGTAGACGCCCCGGCTCACGCCTGTCCGATCCGTAAAGCGTTCCGTCACCACGGCCCGCACCGCCACCCTTGGCGCGTTGTCCTCCTGACGCCGTCGCATGGCATAGAAGGCCAGCGCTCCCGCGTCGGCCAGCAGCAGGAGCGAAAGAAACGCCGCGCCAGCCCAATCCCGCTGAACAAGGCACAGGATCATGAGGGCGGCCAGAATCACCAGCGCAGCTTCGGCAAAGCGCGATGTGCGGTCGGATTCCCGCATGGTTCCCCTCATTCTTCCTCTACCTCCGGTTCAAAGGAAACAAACCTAAGCCCGAACCAGCTGTCCTGCCAGGTGAGGGTACCCGTCATGCGCTTGCGAGCGGCCTCATACGTGTCCCGACCCACCTGGAACTCCACGCGGCGGCGATCATCCAGCTCAAAGTTCACATAGTAGTCGATCCGGGGCCGCGCCATTCCCACGATGGTTGAACTGCGCACCACGTTCCCATTGACTTGCGCGTCCTTCGGATGCTTTGTCACGCGCTTGCCCCGGACTGTGGCGTTCCTAGTGACCAGCGGGGCCTTCCACACGGAGATCAGGTGGATGATAAAGAAGGCCACCGCTCCCAGCGCCAGCACCAGCACAAAGAGCCCGTCGGCCCGGCTCACAGCCCCATCCCCTCCTTCTCAAACGCCACGAACCGCTTTCCCTGATAGGTCAGCTTGCCCTTATCGCCCGGGGCCAGCGAGGTGGCCTCGGAGGCGGCGAGGCGCAGGGCCTTCGTCTCCCCCTCGGGCAGCTCGAAGGAGACGACGCAGTCCATGCCGCCCTTGATCTCCCGCTTATCGGCCACCCGGGCCTTCACGGAGACCTCCATGTGCCGCCCGTCGTTCAGGCGGGCGCGGATGATGAAGACCACCGCCACCGCGGCGGCGGCCAGCAGGATGTAAAACGCGATGGTCATGCCCGGCGTCGGCTCGCCCACGCGCCCGAAGATGGGCAGACGCCCGCCCATGTTGAAGCCCGTCATGGAAAAACCCCCTTGATTCAATTAGGAATTGGGAATGGGGAATGGGGAATTATAGTATGCTCTCAGGCGCGGCTGAGGCCGCGAGACCTCATCCGTCAGCCCTGCGGGCTGACGGATGAGATCCTCCGCCCTCCCCCATTGCGCATTGCGCATTGCGAATTGTGAATTGAAACCTAGCCGCGCTCAAATCCCACGCACTGCCCGTTTCGGATGGTGAGCGTGCCCTCCTCGCAAATCTCCGGCACAGGATACGCGTAGCACGGCAGCGTCATGCGGTCGCCGTTCTCCGTCTCGAACGTGACGAACCATGTCCGCCTGTAGAACTGCCTGCCGACCACGCGGGCCCAGGCGGTCAGCGGGGGCTGATCCGCGTCATCGGGCCTCTCCTCCTGTCCGTCGTCCCGCTCCGCCGTCTTCGCCCGCGCCAGGCCGCGCAGAATGACGAAGATCAATAGCGCGGCCAGCAGCACGATGACGCCTGTCCTGATCAGCTCCTGATTCAAAAGCAAGTCCATAGCGCTCCCTTCAGCGCGTTCCGCGCGGTCGAAAAGAGGTTGGCGCGGCGCGGACGACCACCCGGCTCGCCCGCGCTGCTCAATCTTCCATCAAACCAATCTGTTATCTGTGCTCTGTTCCCTCTTCTCTCTTCTCTTCCTCTCCCTTGGCAGCCAGTTTCCCGCCGGCGTAGCCAGCCAGCAGGTTGGCCAGGTCGATGCCAGTGGATTCCTTCAGGCCCTCCAGCACCTGATTGGAGGAGTTCATCACGTCGCGTACCATC
>CADARO010000217.1 GCA_902790345.1 uncultured Eubacteriales bacterium
GAGGCTTATCGCGCGGGCATCCGGCAAATGTGCAAAGACGCCGCCCAGGCCTGGACGCTGGAGGACTTTGTCCGCGCGGCCCAGCTGATCAACTACGACAACCACCGGGGCCTGTTCGACGCCCTGGCCGTGCGCCAGGTCAACGGCCTGCTCATGTGGATGAGTCAGTCCTCCTGGCCGTCCTTCATGTGGCAGACCTACGACTATTATCTGGACGTCAACGGCGGCTACTTCGGCTGCAAGGCCGGCAATCAGCCCACCCGCCCCGTCTTCGATCCCCGGGACGACGGCATCTACCTGGCCAACGCCACGCCCCGCCGGTTTGAAAAGGTCACGACCCTCGTGGAGCTGTTCGACCTCGGCGGCGCTCTGGTCTCCTCCCAGCGGCTGGAGACGGAGGCGCTGGAGCCCGATGCCTACGGCGTGTTCGTGACCACCGCCGATTTCTCCGCCTCCGGGACGGACATCGTGTTCCTGCGGCTGACACTGCTGGACGCCCATGGCGAGGTGCTGGGCCGTAACACCTACTGGCACAACCGGGCGACCTATCAGGACTACAGGGTCTTCTCCGCCATGCCCAGGGCCGAAGTGGCGCTGAAAGCGCTGAGCGAAGAAGAGCTGGAAAGCGGGGAGATTCGCTTTGTCGTTGAGCTGACGTGCTCGGGCAGCCCGGCGCTGGGCGTCAGCCTCCGCCTGGCGGACGGCGCGGGCAATCCGGCGCTTCCCGCGTTCTACAGCGATAACTATCTGACGATGATGCCGGGCGACCGGATCGCCGTTTCTGTCACCGTGGCGAAGGAGCGCATGCCCGCGCGGCCCGCCTGGACTCTGAACGGATGGAACGTCGCCGGGCGGGTCATGCCCTTCCGCGAGGGCGGCAAATAACCGATGCGCAAAGGGAGAGCGTCTGTTTCGCAGGCGTTCTCCTTTTTTATTTCCGGGTTTGTTTCCGTTATGGTTTTTAAAAAAACAGGTTGACAAGGCTTTACAGAGCGGGGAAATAGTGCTATAATTTGCTTATTGGTTTAGATTATGTAAACAAATCACATCTATTCGAGCTGTGGAAGGCAGGTCTTCGATTGTGCAGAAAACCTTAAACGAAGCCAAGCAAATCAGGAAAAACAGGAACTTGAAATTGATTCTCTCCACGAACGTGCCGCTGTTCATCATGTGTATTCCCTGCATCGTGCTGCTCATCTGCTTCGCCTATATGCCCATGGTCGGCACCATACTCGCCTTCAAGCAGTATAAGCCCCGGGCCGGCATCTTCGGCAGTCAGTGGATCGGCATGAAAAACTTTGAAATCATGTTCAAGAACGCCACGTTCTGGGCTTCGCTGAAAAACACGCTGCTCTACAACCTAGTGTTTATCGTGCTGGGGCGACTCTTTCCGCCGGCGCTGGCCATCGCCATCAACGAGGTGCACAGCCGCAAGCTGACCCGCGTGTTCCAGACCACGATGATCATGCCCCACTTCGTGTCCTACGTGGTGGTCTCCGTCATCGTGCTGGCGGTGCTGAGCGGCGACAACGGCATGGTGAACCACGCGCTGAAGAACCTGGGGCGGGAGCCCATCGCGTTTTACAGCGAGCCAAAGTACTGGCCCTTCATACTGACGCTGGTGCATGAATGGAAGGGCCTGGGCTATGGCAGCATCATCTACCTGGGCACCATCACCGGCATCTCAGACGAGTATTACGAGGCGGCGGTCATCGACGGCGCCACCAAATGGCAGCAGATCCTGCACATCACGCTGCCCTTCCTCAAATCCATGATCATCATTTTGGCGATCATGGCCGTCGGCTCCATGTTCCATTCCTCCTTCGACCTGTTCTATCAGGTGCCGAACAACTCCGGTCAGCTGCTCAAGGTGACCAACACGGTGGACGTGTATGTGTATACAACGCTGAAGCAATCCAACAACGTGGGCCTGTCCTCCGCCGTGGCGCTGTTCCAGTCCGTGTTCGGATTCCTGTTCGTCGTCATCACGAATCAGATCGTCCGCTGGGTAGACAAGGACCTGTCCATGTTCTGATGTCGAAGGGAATCGGGGTTTTCAAATGAATCGTGCGAAAGGAATGGAAAAAAATGACTGCCAGGGCAGAAAAGAAAATAAAGCGAAACAAATATGGACCGCTGGCGATTGGCTCCTTTGGCAATGCCGTCATCTGCGCCGTTCTGACGGTGTTCTGCCTCGCGTGCGTGCTGCCGCTCCTGCTGGTGTACATCACCTCGTTTACAGACGAGCTGGCCATTACCAGAAACGGCATCAGCTTCTTCCCGGAGGCTTGGAGCCTGGAGGCGTATCGCATGCTGTTCGGCCGCAGCCTGAGCAAGATCGTCTACTCATACCGGACCACCCTGCTGCTCACGATTCTGGGAACATTCTTCAGCCTGTGGTTCATGACCATGTTCGCCTATGCCTGTTCCCGGAAGGATTTCAAGCTGCGCCAGCCGCTCACGCTGTTCGCCTATTTCACCATGCTGTTCAGCGGCGGCATGGTGGCCAGCTACATCGTCAACACCACCATCTTCCACCTGCGCGATACGTTTCTCGTGCTGCTGCTGCCCGGCATGGTGGGCGCGTACAACATCATCGTGCTGCGCACCTTCTTCTCAAACGGCGGCACGGAATCCCTGATCGAGGCGGCGAAGATCGACGGCGCGGGTGAATTCCGCATCTACCTGCAGATCGTGCTGCCCATTTCGAAGCCCGCGCTGGCCACCATCGGCCTGTTCGTGGCCATCTCCTATTTCAGCAGCTGGTTCAACGTCATGCTCTACATCGACAACGAACGGCTGTGGACCATTCAGTACATGCTGCAGCGCGTCATGAACCAGATCACGCTGCTGCGGGCCGATCCCGATCTGAGCATGTCCGAGGAAGGCGCGCTGATGATCGAGTCGCTGCCCAACGAATCGGCCAAGATGGCGCTGACCGTCATCACCATGACCCCCGTGCTGGCGTTCTATCCCTTCTTCCAGAAGTACTTCGTGAAGGGCCTGACGCTGGGCGCGGTGAAGGGTTGATTTTTCTCCCCCGTTGTTCTCAGTTCGGGCCGCGTTGTCCTCAGAGCGCGGCCGGACTGTGGCAAAAATATAATTAGGAGGCATACCCATGAAGAAGATCCTGTCTCTGGTTCTGGCTCTGGCGCTGCTCTGCACCTGCCTAGCGTCCTTCGCGCTGGCGGATATCGACCCGAGCACGCTCGATCCCTATGAGATCGAGTGGTACACGCTGGGCGAGACGGCGAACTCCGAGGATGTCGTGATGGCCGCCATCAACGATTATCTGACCGAGAAGTTCAACGCCACCCTGAAGATGTACAAGAACGACAACAACACCCACCTGGAAAAGCTGCAGATGATGGTTGCCGCCGGCCAGAAATACGACCTGGCCTTCATCTCCAACCAGTACGGCAACTACGTGGCTCAGGAAGCCTTCTATCCGCTGACCGACCTGCTCAATGAGTATGGTCAGGACATCCTGGCGATCTATCCCAAGGCTCTGTGGGATTGCGTCACCATCGGCGGCGAGAAATACGCTGTCGTGACCCACAAGTATTCCTGCGACTACTTCTACTATGGCATTTCCAAGACTCAGTCTGACGCCGTGGGCGTGAGCACCGACTGGGTGAAGGACACCTCTCTGGACCGCGACGCCCGCTGGGACGCGTTCCTGAACTGGATCAAGGAAATGAAGGCCGCCGGCGGCGACACCAACGGCTATGTGACCGGCATGGGCACCGGCCCCTTCGGCTCCCTGTATCCCATCGACGCCATGACCGGCTCCGCCAGCGACCCGGGCGCCGTCATCATCGGCGAAAACTCCTTCTCCAATCAGGAGCCCAACGTGGTGTTCAACCAGTTCGCCACCCCCGAGTTTGAAGCGTACTGCAAGCAGGTTCGCGAGCTGTTCAACCTGGGCTGCCTGCCCATCGACCCCAGCACCTCTGTGACCTGGGC
>CADARO010000218.1 GCA_902790345.1 uncultured Eubacteriales bacterium
ACTACCGCCACATGGCCTATAAGCAGTTCGGCGGCGTCACCGGCGACCTGGCCGGCTGGTTCTCCCAGACCACCGAGCTGCTGCTGACCGCGGCGGTCATCATAGGAGGAAAGATCATATGAAGCTGTACATCGGCGGGGCGTATCAGGGCCAGGAGGCGCTGGCCCGGGCGGAGAACCCCGGCGCGGAGATCATTCCGGATTTCCACGAGGCGGTGCGCGACGCTCTCCGGCGGGGCGAAGACCCCCGCGCCTTCGCGACGCGCGTGTGCGCCGAAAAGCCGGAGGCGGTGATCGTGTCCAACGAGGTGGGCGCGGGCGTGGTGCCCATCGACCGCGAGGAGCGGGCCTTCCGGGAGGCGGTGGGCCGGGCGCTGTGCGTGGCGGCTCAGGCGGCGGACAGCGTGACGCGGGCGGTATGCGGCATCGGGGTGAGGATCAAATGAGCGTCATACTGATTCGCCACGGTCAGACGAAGGGCAACCTGGAGCGGCGCTACATCGGCTGCCGCACGGACGAGAGCCTGTGCGAGGCGGGCCGGGCCGCCCTCAGAGACAAAAAAATCCCGCCGGTGAAGCGGGTGTTCGCAAGCCCCATGCGGCGGTGTATTGAGACGGCGGCCATCCTGTTTCCCGGCGCGGAGCCCATCGCCGTGCCCGATTTCCGGGAGTGCGATTTCGGCGCGTTCGAGGGGTTCAACTACAGCGAGCTGAACGGCCGGGCGGATTATCAGGCCTGGATCGACTCCGGCGGCGAGCTGCCCTTCCCCGGGGGCGAGAGCCGGGCGGCCTTCGCGGCGCGGTGCGCCCGGGCCTTCGACGAATTGCGGCCGCGCCTCTTTGAAGAGGACTGCGCCCTCGTGGTTCACGGCGGCACCATCATGGCCATCATGGAAAAAAACGCCCGCCCGCAGGCTGGGTATTTTGACTTCCAGGTGTCCTGCGGAGCGGGGTATATTTTGGAAGAAGACGGAACGTACCGGGCGCTGTGAGTTCATGGCGTCCGGTTGTTGTTTTGGGGGTCTGGCGACGCAATCAGCAGCATACCTCTTCCCCCTGACCCCCTTCTCCGCTCTTCGCGGGGACGGGGGAAGGCGAGTGTCGGGGCTTCGCCCCGACACCTCGCTGGGGCCGTGGCCCCAGACCCCGACGGGATCAGGCGTTCTTCGTCCAGATAGCCTCGATCAGGCGGTTGTCGGCCTCGGCGAGGCTGGGGGCGTCGATGCGCTTCAGGTCGTCCAGGGGCACGGGCGCGCCGATGTGGATCTCGTTCATGCGGAACAGGCGCACCGGGCCGCGCACGTGGATGGGGATCACCGGCACCCGGGCCCGCAGGGCGATGACCGCCGTGCCGGTCTCCAGGGTGCGGTTGTCGTCCATCCGGTAGCGGTGGCCCTGGGGGAAGATGCCCAGCACGCCGCCCTCCTTCAGCACGGCCATCATGGTGCGCATGGCGGTCATGTCCGTGCCGCCCCGGGCCACGGGAAACATGCCCAGATGCCGGAAGAACCAGCCCAGGAACTTGTTGTCAAACAGCTCCTTCTTGGAGATGTAGCGGATGTAGCGCCGGGTGGCGACGGCGATGAACAGGGGATCCAGCATGCATACGTGGTTGCTGCACAGGATGGCCGCGCCCTCCGCGGGGATGTTCTCCCGGCCCGTCACGCGGAAGGGAAACAGCAGGTGCAAAAGCGGAATGACCAAGGCGCGAAAGAAGTAGTACCACCGGTTCACCTTCATCGCGCGGCCTCCTTCTTCGCCCGGGCCATGGCCACGATGGCTTCAACCACCTGATCCACGGTCAGGTCGCTGCTGTCCAGCAGCGCCGCGTCCTCCGCCCGCACCATGGGCGAGGCCGCCCGGGTGGCGTCGTTGTGATCCCGCTGGCGAATCTCCTCCAGCAGCTGCTCGTAGGGCACGTCCTGTCCCTTCGACTGCAGCTCCTCGAAGCGCCGCCGGGCCCGCACCTCCGCCGAGGCCGTGAGGAACACCTTCACCGGCGCGTCCGGCAGCACCTTGGTGCCGATGTCGCGGCCGTCCATGACCACGACATTGCCCTCGGCGATCTCCCGCTGGCGCGCCACCAGCAGCTCCCGCACCGCGGGCACCGCCGACACGGCCGAGGCCGCGGCGGACACCGCGTTCTCCCGGATCGCCTGGGACACGTCCTCGCCGCACAGCAGCACGCGCTGCGTGCCCTCCACATATTTCACATCTACCCGCGCCTCCGCCGCGTGTTTTTTGATGCCCTCAATGTCGTCCAGCGCCACGCCGTGACGCAGCATATACAGCCCCACCGCCCGATACATGGCGCCGGTGTCCAGATACAGCGCGCCCAGCGCCTGGGCCACGCGCTTCGCGACGGTGGATTTCCCCGCCGCCGCCGGCCCGTCGATGGCCACGGCAAAATACTTGCCCATATCTTTCTCCTCCGTTATCCCATTTCAAGGCAAACTCAAAATTCCCCATTCCCCATTCCCCATTCCCCATCCTCCAAAGCCGCGCCAGCGGCGCACCGTCCGGCCAGAGCGCCGGTGGAAAACGCCAGGGTCAGGTTGAAGCCGCCGGTGAGCGCGTCGATGTCGATGGTCTCGCCCGCGAAGTACAGCCCGGGTACCCGCTTCGACTCCATGGTGGAGGGATTGATGTCCGCCGTGGCGACGCCGCCCCGGGTCACGATGGCCTCCTCCAGGCCCCGCAGCTTTTTCACCGTCAGCGGCATGGCCTTCAGCAGCCGGACGATCTGCCGCCTGCCCTCCTGGGTGAGGGCGTTGGCCGGCAGCGCGGGAGAGATTCCCGCCAGCTCCAGCACCGCCAGGCCCAGGGCGTGGGGCTCCAGTCCGTCCATGATGGAGGCCATCTGCTTTCGGGACTGCTCGGTGAGATCCCGCACCAGGCGGCGGTCCAGGGTGGCCTCGTCCAGCGCGGGCTTCAGGTCCAGCGCCAGGCGCGTGCCCGCCGGCTCCTCCGGCAGCATGCTGGACAGCGTCAGCGCCAGAGGCCCGGAGATGCCGAAATGGGTCATGAGCAGCTCGCCCTGCTCGTGGTAAAACCGCTTGCCCCTGGCGTTGCAGGCGCTGAGGGCCACGTTCTTGAGGGACAGCCCGCTCAGGGAGAACGGCCAGTCCTCCTCCGTCTCGATGGAGGTGAGCGCAGGCAGCGGGGGCTTTGTGCGGTGCCCCGTGGCTTCCGCCATGGCCCAGCCGTCGCCGGTGGAGCCGGTGGAGGGGTAGCTCTGCCCGCCGGTGGCGACGATCACGGCCTTCGCGCCGTACATCTGGCCCCGGTCGGTCACCACGCCGGCCGCCGCGCCGCTCTCGTCCAGCATCAGCTCCTGCACCCGGGTGTTCAGGCGCACGTTCACATTCAGCCGGGTCAGCTCCCGCTCCAGGGCCCGGGTGATGTCGCTGGCGTGGTCGGACACAGGAAACACCCGCTCCCCCCGCTCGATCTTCAGCGGCACCCCGCGCTCCTCGAAAAACGCCATGATGCCCCGGTTGTCCAGGGCGCTGAGGGCCGCGTAGCAAAAGCGGGGATTGCGCATGATGTTGCGCATGAGGGTGTCCTCATCGGCGGCGTTGGTCACATTGCAGCGGCCCTTGCCGGTGATGTAGATCTTCTTGCCCAGCTTCTCGTTGCGCTCCAGCAGGGTCACCCGCGCGCCGGCCTGAGCCGCGCACACGGCGGCCATCATGCCCGCCGCGCCGCCGCCGATCACGATGATGTCAGTCATTGGCGGTCTTGTCCTTTCCCAGATAGACGTGGTACTCCTCCCAGATGCGCTCCATGCCGTCGAAATACGCGGCCACCTGCTGGCGGCGGCGCTGGCCCAGCGCCACGATCAGCGCGTTGATGAGGGACAGGGGCGCCACCAGCGAGTCCACGAAGGAGGCCATGTCCGACTTGGCGGTGAGGCACAGGTCGGCCACGGCGTGCAGCGGGG
>CADARO010000219.1 GCA_902790345.1 uncultured Eubacteriales bacterium
AAACTCAAACCGTTTTTTCAGCGCTTGGGAATGCTCAAAAATGCGACATTCTTTTTGGTGCTGAAAACATGAAGGAGCCTACATGGCACATTATCTCTTTACTTCTGAATCGGTGTCCAAGGGACACCCGGACAAAGTTTGCGACCAGATTTCTGACGCTATCCTCGACGCTTGCCTTGCGCAGGACCCGAACAGCCGCGTCGCTTGCGAAACGCTCGTGAACACGGGCCTCGTCGTGATTTCCGGCGAAATCACCACCAAGGCCGTGATTGACTACCAGCAGATTGCACGCAAGACCATCAAGGGTATCGGCTACGTGAATCCGGAACTCGCCTTCGACTACAAGGGCTGCTCCGTGCTCGTCGCTATGGACAAGCAGTCTCCGGACATCGCTCAGGGCGTGGACGCCAAGGCCGCCGAAATGGTGGTGGAGCCCGAAGCGCTGGTGGCGGACGAGGCCGTGGTGCTGCTCACAAAGGGCGGCTTCCTGAAGCGCATGTTGCCCAAGAACTACGAAAAGCAGCTGGCCGCCGAAGCCAGCCCCGAAGCCCCGGCGTATCTCTTCACCACCGAGACCGACCAGAAGCTGCTCATCTTCACGGACAGGGGCAACTGCTATCCCCTCATCGTGTCCCAGGTGCCGGAATGCCGGCTGAAGGATCGGGGCATGCCCCTGGGGGGCCTTCTGCAGGGGCTGGAGGCCGGCGAGACGGTGGTGGCCATGTTCTGCGTGACGCCGAATGGCGACTGGCCGGGCGACCTCATATTCGTGTCGAAAAAGGGCATGGTGAAGCGCACCGCCTTCAGTGAATACGCCGTGCGCAAACCGAAATTCGCCGCCATCAACCTGAAGGCGGGCGACGCGCTGCTGGCCGTGATGCCCATTTCGGAGGGCATGGAGTCCCTCATGCTGGTCACGCGGCAGGGCCTTGTGATCCACTTCCCCATCGGCGAGATCGCCGCCATCGGCCGCGTGTCCGCGGGCGTGAAGGGCATGCTGGTGGGCGCGGAGGACGAGGTGATCGCGGCCATCGAGGGCGGCGACGAGGGCGAGCTGATCGTCATCACCGATCAGGGCTACGCCAAGCGCTCCCTCATGGCTGATTTCGAGACCCAGGCCCGGGCCGGCAAGGGCGTGCACGGCATCACCCTGCAAAAGAATGGCGCCAACGGCCGGCAGATCGCGGCGGCGTTCAAGGTGAAGGAGCCCTTCGACTTCGTCATCCTCCAGAAGGACGGCACCGCCACCCCCGCCAACACCGAGCAGCTGCGCATCGAGATGCGGGCCGGCAAGGGCCAGCCCTTCGTGCTGGTGGCGGGCGACAACGTGGTCACCGGCGTGGAGAGGCCCTGATGCCGGAACCTTTTTCCATTCCGCCAGTCTAAAAGACAGATCGCAATGTCATTATTTAAGGGTCTGGCGAAGCAAGGCAGTGCGTGCCCCTTCCCCTTAATCCCCTTCCCCGCTCTGGCAGGGACGGGGAAAGATTTGTCGTGGGCTTCGCCCACACTGAGCAGGGCTTCGCCCTGCACCCGGGAAACCTCATCCGTCAGCCCTTCAGGCTGCCACCTTCCCCTTTGGGGAAGGTGGGTCGGCACAGCCGAGCCGGATGAGGTCGCCCCAGTGAGGTGCAGGGCGCAGCCCTGCAAACCCAGTTCCCCCGTCCCCGCGAAGCGGGGAAGGGGGCCAGGGGGAAAGGGCTGAGTACCCCGATTGACGCCAGACCCCTGCCTCAATCGCCTATCATGATGGCATTGACTACAACGGGAAAGGAATGGATGACTATGAAAAAAAATCTGATCTGCTGCCTGTGCCTGGCGCTGGCGCTATGGGCCCTGCCCGCGCTGGCTGAGCCCGCCTGGAGCCCCATGCCCTGGACCATCGTGACAATCAGCGACGGCCTGACCGCCGACTTCGACCACGACGAGACGGAGGAGACCTTCCATTTCGTCTCCAGCCTGGATGAATACAACGACGGCGACTTCATGCTGGCGGTGGGTTCCGCCGCCGTGATGCAGGAGAACTGCTGCTACCTGGCGGACGAGGTCTACGCCATGCGTGTGGGCTGGACGGGCGGCGGCCTCACCGAGGACGACTACTACGCCACCCTGTTCATGGTGCCCGAATACGGCCCCAGCGACGACCCCTACACCTACTGCTACCTGTACGCCAACGGCGAGCTGACCGACGTGGGCGGCATTCCCTCCGTGCCGGAAGGCATGAACGTCGATCCCCTCACCGGCACCATCACCACCAACGTGCGGGCCACCATGGTGGGCACCTGGAGCCGCCCGGCGGACTACATCCTGGCCTCGGGCTTCCATTGGAGCGAGGAGACCGACGACGGCGAGGTGTACTACCGCCTGGCCGAGGTGCCCCGCCCCATCTATCCCTTCGGCATGATCGTGTCGCTGAACGAGGAGCTGCCCCTGCTGGCCAGCCAGACCGACCGGGTCTACGCCGCCACCCTGACCCCCGAGGCGAACAGCCGGGTCATCCTGGCCGCCACGGACGACATCCGCTGGCTGTACGTCACCTCCCTGGACGGGGAGACCGCCGGCTGGGTGAAGATGAACCGCGAGGACTACGCCACCATGCTCACCGTGGGCGACGAGGAAATGCACGCCGGCGAGGTGTTCGGCGACATCATCTACGCGGACTGACAGAGAAATACATGAAACGAACCGCCTGGCGCGATGCCGGGCGGTTCTGTTTTTATCCAGACGGACATAATAGTCCTTGCTTTTATTTTTTACATTTGATATAATAATTTCAAAAGACGACATAAGGCAGGTATCCTGCCACATCACTGTGATACAAGGAGGGAAAACGCATGAAGCGGACGCTGACTTTTCTTCTGATCCTGGCGCTGCTGGGGATGTTATGGGGCGGCGCGACCCTGGCGGACGAGGGCGGCAGCTGCGGCGAACATGCCGTCTGGTCCTTCAGCGAGAGCACCGGCACGCTGACCATTTCCGGCACGGGAGACATGGAGGACTACTCCTCCATCCGCGACATTCCCTGGTATTCCCTGCGGTGGGATATCGAAACCCTGGTGATTCAGGAGGGCGTGACCAGCGTGGGCAGGATGGCTTTCGAGGACTGCCAGGCGCTGACCGGCGCGACCATCCCGGACACCGTGACCAGCGTGGGCGCCCGGGCCTTCCGGAACTGCTCCAGCCTGCCCGGCATCACCCTGCCACCCAGCGTGGCCAGCATCGGCTATCTCGCCTTCCGGGACTGCGCCAGCCTGGAATATATTACCATCTGCAATCCCCGGGCCATCATCGGCGATGATTCCCACGACGTGTTCCAGGGCTGCCGGGATAATCTGAGAATCCATGGCTGGACTGGCTCCACCGCCGAGGCCTACGTCAGCGAGGCGGGCGCCTACTGGTTTTGGTCTCTCGGCCGGCTTTACGGCACATGCAGCGATAATCTTTCCTTTGTCTTCGACCAGTCAACCGGCACGCTGACCATCGGGGGCACGGGAGAAATGGATTTTTTCTCGGGCATAGCCTGGAATAGACTGCGCGATATAGTGAGGACAATCGTCATTGGAGACGGCGTGACGAGCATCAGCGAAGGGGCGTTCGGCTCAATGCGCCATCTGACCAGCGTGACCATCCCGGCCACGGTGACCAGCATCGACCGGGAGGCCTTCAAGGATTGCGACAGCCTGCGCGACGTGTATTACGGCGGCAGCATGGCCCAGTGGGCCGCCGTCAGCATGGGCATCGGCAACGAGCCCCTGACCTCGGCCACCCTGTACTGCGGGGCCGACGCCCCCACCCTCTTCCTCCCCGCGAACCTCACGGCCATCGAGGCCGACGCCTTCCGGGGTGCGGACGCCGTGGCGGTGGTGATTCCCGGGAGCGTGGTCAGCATCGAGGGCAATCCCTTCGCGGACAGCGCGGTGCATC
>CADARO010000220.1 GCA_902790345.1 uncultured Eubacteriales bacterium
GGGCGTTGCGGATGAGGATATCCGAGCCGACGGCGTTGATCCGGCGGATGGGCTTGGTGTTCTCCACGGCGTTCTCCTCGAAGGTGGCGATGGTGGCGAAGATGAAGCCCTTGGGGTCCATGTAGATGTTCTCGTACTCGGTGGGCACGAAGTTCGCCTGCTGGGCCCGCTGCTCCTTGGTGGAGAGCAGCTTCCAGATGTAGTCGTACCAGTTGAAGCGGGCCTCGCTGGCGCCGATGAAGCCGGTGAACGTGCCGTCCGGCTCGTACTTCACCAGGCCCTTGTTCACGTTTTTGCACAGCGCGAACACCCGCCCCGCCACGTCCACCACCAGCTTGCTGGGCAGGAAGGTGAGCGACTGGGTGAAGGTCTCGTCCGCGGGCTTTTCAAAGGACATGATGTAGTTGGCGTCCCGATCCATCTTGACGATGCGGTTGTTGTTCTGGTCGCACACGTACATCTGGCCCTCGTCGTCCACGAAGATGTCGTAGGGCGCGTTGAAGGCGGAGGGCGAAGCGCCCTTCACCTCGTCGATCACCCGCGCCAGGGTGAAGGCGTTGCCGCTCCGATGCAGCTGCAGAACGCGGTTGTTGCCCGTGTCGCACACGAACAGCTCGTCGCCCCACACGAACAGGCTCTGCGGGGTCTTCAGGGGCGTATCCAGGCCGAGGTCGCGGTAATTGAACACGCTCTGCGCCCGGTAGGCGTCCGGCGACTCGCGCAGCTCGCCCCAGAAATCATAGTTGTAGGTATAGGTGTAGTCGCTGCCATCCATGGCCAGCGCCGGGGCCGCGGACAGCGCCGCCACCAGCGCAGCCAGCAGCGCGGGCAGGAGCCAATGTGTCTTTCTCATAAGCGCCCTCCCCGATCAGTCCTTCAGGCCGGAGCTGGCCATGGTTTCCAGGATCCGGCTCTGGGACAGGATGAAGATGGTGACAGGCACCAGCATCACGATCACCGTGACCGCCGCGGCCTGGCCCGTGCGGGCGATGCCGCCGGCCTGGATCTGCTGCAGCGCGTAAACCAGCGTCTTCTTTTCCTCCGAGTAGATGACCGTGGACGCGTTGGTGTTCCACAGGTTCTGAACGGAGAAGATGATGATGGTGAGCCAGGCGGGCTTCACGTTCGGCATGACGATGTTCCAGAAGATGCGGAACTCGCCCGCGCCGTCCAGATGCGCCGCCTCGATCAGCGAGGTGGGCAGGCCCTCCATGAACTGCTTCATCAGGAACAGTCCCACCGGCGCGGCGAAGGCGGGCAGGATGACCGCCCAATAAGTGTCGATCATGCGCAGGCGGCTCATGATGATGTAGTTCGGGATGCCGGTGACATAGCCGGAGAACATCAGCGCCGTCACGACCAGGCTGAAGAACGCCTTGCCGCCGGGGAAATCGTACTTCGCCAGCACGAAGGCCGCCATGGAGGCGATCACCACATGGCCGAAGGTGCCCACCACGGTGATGAACACGGTGTTGGTGAGATAGCGCAGGAAGGGCACCCAGCTCTGCCCCATGGTGACCAGCAGGTCGCTGAAGTTGTCCAGCGTCACGTGCTGCGGGAACACCTTGGGCGGGAAGCGGAACAGCTCGTCCAGCGGCTTCAGCGCTGAGCAAACCGAGAACACCAGCGGGAACGCCATGGCCACGGCCACCAGCGCCAGCATCAGGTAGATGCCGATGTCGCCCCAGATGGAGCGGTTCGGCTTGCGGCGCTTGGGGGCGATGAGCCGGATCACCGCGTAAAGGGCATAGATGCCCAGCTCGATGAACGCCACGATGCGCAGGATGGTGTAAACCGGCGAGGAGGTGTTGATGGCGCCCTGGCCGGTTTCCTCCACCTGCTGGTTGTAGGCGTCGATGGCCTGCAGACGGTAGCCCGCGAAGAACACCACCGCCAGCGACACCGCCACCACCACGGCGGAGATGATGAGGAACTTTTTCAGGTCGAGCGCCTTCGGCTGAGGCGCCCGCTGAATCTCGCCGTGCAGCTCAGCCAGGAATTTCAGCTGCTCCGCCCGGGATTTCGACTTCGGCTGAACGATGTGCCGAACCTGCTGCTTGCGTCTCATGTGCCCACCTTCCTCAAGGCGCTCTGAATGACCTTGTTGCACAGGATCATGACCAGGAACAACACCGTGGCGATGGCTGAGGCGTAGCCCATTTCAAACCGCGAGAAGCCGTAGTCGAACAGGTGCGTCACGATGGTGCGTGCGGCGTAGTCCGTGCTGGGATAGCCGGCCAGCGCCCGGGGCACGTCGCACACGTTGAAGGCCTGGGTGATGGACATGACCGCGCCGAACAGCAGCATGGGCTTCATGCTGGGCAGGGTGATGTAGTACAGCTCCTGCCAGCGGTTGCGCACGCCGTCCACATAGCCGGCCTCGTACATACTGCGATCCACGCCCTGCAGGCCCGCCACGAAGGACAGGAAGCCCGTGCCCATGCTCATCCACAGGATGACGACGATGATGACCGGCATGATGTACTTCGGATCCGACAGCCACAGAAGTGGCGCGTTGATGATGCCGAACTGCATGAGGAAGGAGTTCAGATAGCCGTAGGCGTCGCCCCGGAAGATGATCGAGAAGATCACGAAGGCGTTGCTGGCGATGGAAGGCGCGTAGAACACCACCACGGCGATGGTCCTGATCCAGCGGGGCAGCTCGTTGATGAACCAGGCGAACAGGAAGGACAGGATATAGCCCAGGGGGCCGGTGATGACGGCGATGAGGAAGGTGTTCTTCACCGCGGTCAGGAACACTTCGTCCTGCAGGATCAGGTTGATGTAGTTCTTGAAGCCGATGAACTTGGGCGGCTCCAGGATGTTGTAATAGGTGAAGCTGTAATAGATCGAGGAGAGAATCGGGAGAATGAAGAAGGCGAAGAACAGGATCGCGTAGGGCGCGAGGAACAGATAGCAGATCTTCATCCGCTTCGCCTTGGCCAGATTGTACCTGAATTGATCCCGCTTGATCCGGGCGTACTTTCCAATGAACGAACTCACGGCTTTTCCCTCCTTTCCTCTCCCGTTCGGTCAGTCGGCAGGCCGAATTCCTGCCGCTTGATGGTGATTTCCTCGTCGATGGTGCGGGCGTAGCTCAGGATCGTCTCCCGGGCGTCGTCCTTGTCGTTGATGACGCGACGAATGGCGTTGGTCATGTGTCTGGTGGTGGAATAACCGCCGGCGATCTCGCGGAAACCCACGGTGGAGGCCATCTGCTCCGTCAGCACGTCCAGCTGCGCGGCGCTCCAGGCCAGCTGATCCAGCGCCTGGCGATTGGCCGTGGCGTAGCGCGCGGAGGAGCCCAGCACGCTCTCCAGCTCCCGGCCGAAGCGCACCTGCACGTCCGTGCTCACCCACCACTTCATGAACTCCCAGGCGTTATGCCTGACCGCCTCATCCTGCGTTGCGATCATCATGCAGCACACGCCCTGGGAATGGACCGATCGATCCACGGTGCCGTCGCTTTGCAGGGTGCCGGGGAACAGCGCGAAATCCCACAGGCCGCGAATTTCCGGCGCGGAGACCACCAGCGTGTTGTAAACGCTGTAGCTGGCCACGCCCATGGGCATTTCGCCCGAGCGGAACCGGCTCACGAAGTCGAACACCGTGGGCAGGCCGTAGTCGTTGTACAGCGAGGTGTACAGCTCAAACGCCGCCACGCCGCTCTCGCTGTCGATGGTGGTTCTCTTGCCCTCCTCGTCGTAGATGGCCCCGCCGTTCTGATAGATCAGCGAGTTCAGCACGGACATGTCCACCGAGGTGATGTCGGGATAGGGCACGCCAACGGACATATTGTTGCCCTGAATGGTGGGCAGCATGGCGATGACGTCGCTCCAGGTGTCCGGCACGGAAAGGCCCAGCTCCTCCAGCACGTCCTCCCGGTAGAACAGC
>CADARO010000221.1 GCA_902790345.1 uncultured Eubacteriales bacterium
CATCTGGGTGCGGCTGAGGATGATGGTCTCGGCGGAACGCACCTGGTCGGTGAAGAACTCGCCGAAGTTCTTCAAATACATCTTGCACTTGCCCGCGTCCACCACGGTGGCGCAGCCGGCCAGCTTCATGTCGTGCTTCTGCTCGGCCTGATCCACCACGTGGCGGATGTCGGAGAGCTTGCCCACGCCGCTGGGCTCGATGATGAGGCGGTCGGGATTGTATTTCTCGATCAGCTCGTCGATGGCGTCGGTGAAATCGCCCACCAGGGTGCAGCAGATGCAGCCGGAGTTGAGCTCAGTCACCTGGATGCCCGTGTCCTTCATGAAGCCGCCGTCGATGCCGACCTCGCCGTATTCGTTCTCCAGCAGGATGACCTTCTCATCCTTGAGGGAGCCGCCCAGCAGCTTCTTGATGAGCGTCGTTTTGCCGGCGCCAAGAAAACCGGAAATGATGTTAACCTTAACCACAGTTGTTATCTCCTTTTCTGGTTCACCCCTAATTTTGACCTTATCTTACCACTCTGATGTTAAGTTGTCATTATCTCTGCATGTCGTCATTGCGTATTCACTGTTTTATCACCGCGCATGCCTGAATCCTTTGCCGGGCACAGAAAATCCGGGCCGTCGCGGTTTTCTCGCCGCGACGGCCCGGATCTCTCTTTTCGCTTGTTCGCGCCCTTTACCGGGCGATTTCCCGGGCCAGCTGGCCGACCCGCGCGGCGGCGTCCAGCTCCTCCAGACTGATGTCGAAGGTCTTGTACTGGCCCTCCACCCGCAGCTTCAGCTCACCGGCGTCGGCGGCGTTGGCCAGGGCGTCGATCATGTCGCCGGTCAGCAGCACGATGCCTTCCTCAACGGTGTCGATGCCCTCCAGCGACACCTTGAGCTCGTCCACGGCGGCCATGCCCCGGGCCTCGCCGGCCTTCATGGTGACGGCGGTGAGCACCGGGCGGCGCACGCACAGGCAGCGCAGCTTCAGCGCGGGCAGGATGTCCACCGCGCCCTCGCTCTCCCGGGTCAGCAGGCCGAACTGCAGCGAGAAGGTGTACTTGTCCAGGGCGGTGCTGCCGGAGGCGTCCACCTCCACGGGCTCGCCGCCGGAGATGAAGCCCTCGCCCGACATGTCGTCATAGTCGAATTCCAGGCCGCTGTCCAGGATCGGCTGGAGATCCAGGCTGGTCTTCCCGATGATGGGAGCGTACAGCACCTCGGGCGGAATCACGGCCTCCATGCCGATGGTGTCCTCCATGACAGAGGCCAGCAGCAGCTGGGTGATCTCGTCCGCCTCGCCGGTGGCCTCAAGGCCCGCCGCCGTCTGGAAATCAGCCACGGCGGCCTGAGTGCCCGCGCCGTAATCGCCGTCCGCCGAGCCCATGAGATAGCCCAGGGTCCACAGCCGGCGCTGCAGCGGCACCACTTCTTCGCCCCGGGTGCCGGGGGTCAGGGGCTGCAGCTCGCCCAACTGGGGCACTTCCTCGGTGAGCACGATGGCCTTGGCCATGGCGTCCGCCTGCACGGTGTAGAGCTCCTGGCCGTAATAGATGAGATAGCTGTCGTCCTCCGGGTCCTGCGCAAGCAGGTGGAAGGACTGGAGGGACAGCTCCGTCTCCACGTTGTCGTGAAGGTCGAAGGCGTCCACCGTGGCCACGCCGTTCGTCAGCTGAATGGGCATGGCACAGGCCGTGCCGGTCAGCATAATCAGCGCGATAGCAATAGAAATGATGCGTTTCATCGTCATGTCTCCTTCCCTTTGGTCCCTGCGTTGCGTTACTTCACCCGGTAGCCGCTGGCGTTCAGGTAGATGGCCGACCGCTTGCCGTTTTCATCGTAGCTGTATTCGACGACCGCGTAGCTGCGGGCGCCGCTGAAGGGCTGGCCCTCCGCGTCCACGGTGGTCTCCCTGACCAGCCGACCGCCCTCGTCGTATTCGTACACGATGCCGTACACGTAGCCGTTGTTGGCCCGGGTGGGGTTGTCGTGGCCGTCCAGATACTCCTCTTTGAGCAGCAGCTTGCCCGTCTCGTCGTAGGTCCGGCGCAGCTTGCAGTAGCCCGTGCGCGTCCAGCCGATGATGGGCTCGTCGTTTTCGTCCAGGTAGCTCTGCTCCATCACGGTGTAGTCCTCGCTGTACCAGTTGGCGATGCCGGCGTAGCCCGTGGCAATGTTCATCATGTTGCCGTCCGGGCCCCAGTACCGCTCGGTGAGCATCCGCCCGTTTTCGTCATAGGTCCAGGTGCGGGCGGCGGGGTTCAGATATTTGGGGCTGGCCAGCTCGCCCTTGGCGTTGTAGTAGCGCTCGGCGGTCTTGTTGCCCACCTCGTCGTAGTCGTATTCGATGCGCGCGTAGCCGGTGTCTCTCGCCTTCACCAGGCTGTCCGATCCGTCGCGATACTCCACGGAGGTCACCTTGTTCTGGCTGTTGAAGGTCCTCACGATGGAGGCGTAGCCGTTCTTCAGCGCCAGCAGGTTGCCCTTCTCGTCGTAGTAGCTTTCCCGCGTGATATTGCCCCGCTCGTCCCGCGCGGTGGCCAGTACGGCGTAGCCCTTCGCGCACAGCGCCCGGTTGCCCTCCTCGTCGAAATAGCTCTCCGAGAGGGCGTTGCCCGCCGCGTCGTAGGCGTAGATGACCTGATGATAGCCGCTCACGCTCATGCGGGAGCCGTCCGTGTTGAAGTAGGAGCGGCTGACCGGCTTCTTGCCGTCGGCGTAGGTCATGATCTGCGCGGCGTAGCCTGCCTTGCAGAGAACCGGATTGCCGTCCGCGTCGAAGTAGCGCTCCTCCAGGAGCCGCTTGTTCTCGTCGTAGAGGCGGGTGACCACGGCGTAGTTCTGGGCGGTGATCACCGGATTGCCCTCCGCGTCGAACTGCCGCTCCATGATCACGTTGCCGTCCGCGTCGAAGCGGCGCATCAGCAGGTGCCGGCCGCTCACCATCATGGGCTGGCCCTCCGCGTCGAAGTAGGATTCGGCGATCAGGTTGCCGGCCTCGTCATACTCCCGCACGGCGGTGGCGTAGCCCTTCTTGGGATTCAGCATGGGCTCACTGTCCGCGCTGAAATAGCTCTCCCGCAGCACGCGCCCGTTGTCGTCCAGCAAGCGGGACACCACCGCGTAGCCCGCGTTGGCGTCCACCCGGAGCGCGCCCTTCGCGTCGCGGAATTCCTCGTAATCGGCGGATTTCGCGTCGCCGCTGTAGGCGCGCCGCACGATGGCCACGCCCTTGGCGTTGTCCGCCGGCTGGCCGGACGCGCCGCAGTAGGTTTCGGAAATCACGTTGCCCTTCTCGTCATACTCCCGCAGCAGCTTGGCGTAGCCGCCCTCAACCAGGATCAGCTTGCCGTCCGCGCCGTAGTAGGCTTCGGAGAGGCGATGCTTGGCCTCGTCGAACTCATATTCCGCCGTGGCCCAGCCCTTGGCCCCCAGGGTCGGCTGCCGGTTTCCGTCCAGCAGGCGCGTGCGGCACACGTTGCCGTATTCGTCGTACTCCCGCTGCTCCACGCTGGCGCCCAGGGACGCCAGGGTCATGGGCGCGCCCACCGCGTCCAGATAGCGGCGCTCGATCACCCGGCCCTCCTCGTCATAGGAGGTTTCCGCCACGATGACGCCGGAGGCGTTGGGGCCCACGTCGCCGGTGGCGTCGTGATAGGTCTCCCGGAACACCTTGCCGTTGTCGTCGAACACGCGGTCGATGCCGCTGTAGTCGTTTTTGAACAGCGACGGCTCGCCATACACGTCGTAGTAGCGTTCGGACGTCCTCTGCTTCGCCTCGTTGTAAACGATTCGGTGCTCGCACCAGCCGTCCGGATGCGACGTCCGGTTGCCCGCCGTGTCGATCACGACCTCCTGATTGAGGCTGCCGTTCTCGTCGTAGC
>CADARO010000222.1 GCA_902790345.1 uncultured Eubacteriales bacterium
AACTCGTGCTGCAGCTGATCCTCGATGATGGTCAGACACTTGGTCTGGATCGCCATGGAACCGTTCGCCATATGTTGCTAACCTCCCGCGTTTGAGTTGGATTGATGAATCCACCGCTATTTTGTCCTGAAAAGGAGCTGTCTCTTCATGGGAATGATTACCACGATCGAACTGACAAAGCGCCGCGCCGTGATCTATGTGGACGGCGTGGTGTTTCTGCGCGTCAGGCGCAAGGAATACGATGAACTCCCGCTGAACGAGGGCGATGAGCTGGACGAGGAGGACTACACAAACCGCCTCTGCGCCCGGCAGTCGAAAGAGGCCTATGACGCGGCGCTGGATATGCTGGCCGACCGCGATATGACCAGCGCGTCTCTCAAAAGCGCCCTCTCCCGCCGGGGATACCTTCCCCCGGTCGCCCAGAGCGTATGCGATCGACTGATCGAAAACCGGCTGATCGACGACAAGCGGTTCGCGGAGCGTTTCGTCGAGCTGCGTCAGGACGGCGGCGTGGGCCGATTCGCGCTCAAGAGGCGGCTGCGGGCCAAGGGCATCGACGAGCAGACTGCCAGCGAAGCCCTTGAGCAGCTGGACGACGAGAGCCAACTGGAGGCAGCCACGGCCCTGGCCAGACGCCTGGCCGCGCGCTATCAGGGCGGAGATCCCTATGCTGCCCGAAGTAAACTCAGTCAGGCGCTGGCGCGGCGCGGTTACGCCTGGGACATTGTGCGGGAGGCCGTGGATCGCGCCGGGCTGGAGGGCGACGACGATTTCGACGACGCGCCGTGACGCGAAAACAAGGGGCGGCGCGCGCCGGAAATGACAAAACAAGCGACGCTCTTTTCCGTTTCATGAGCGGAAGACTACAAAATGATTAAAAAACGCCAAACGAGCCGATGAATCTATCTTTTTTTTCGGGCTTATGCTATAATGAGGGCGCGTAAAGGAAGCCTTTCGCGCATCACCGACAAGAGACGAAAGGAGATTATTCTCCATGAAAATACTGATCCTTTCCTGCAACACGGGCGGCGGCCACAACACGGCGGCCAAAGCCATGAAGGAGGAAATCGAGCGTCAGGGACACGAAGCGATTCTGATGGATTATCTGGCGCTGGCAAATCAGACGACCAGCAATATCATCAGCAATTCCTATATCAACATGGCGCGTTATTCGCCCCATTTTTTCGGCATGATCTATCGCACCAGCATGGTGCTCAGCACAAACCGCCACCTTTCCCCTCTCTATTATGTGAATATCCCCATCGCCAAGCGGCTGGAGGCCTGGTTGGATGAAAACCCGGTGGACGGCATCATCATGACGCACCTGTTCGCCATGGAAGGGCTCAGCTATCTCAAGCGGCGCGGCGTGGATCTGCCCGTGAACGTGGCCATCGCCACGGACTACACCTGTCAGCCCTTCTGGGAGGATCTGGAATGCGATTATTACATCCTGCCCCATGAGGATCTGATCGACGAATACGCCTCGCGAGGTCTGCCGCGCGAGAAGCTGCGGGCCTTCGGCATTCCGGTCAGCAGCAAATTCAGCCGGGAGGAAAACCGCTGCGATGCCCGCAAGCTCCTCAACCTGCCGGAGGAGGAACCTCTCTTCCTGGTCATGGGCGGCAGCATGGGCTCGGGCCATATCCTCACCTTCACGGAGCGTCTGCTTGACGAGGTCAAAAACGGCACCATCGCCGTCATCTGCGGCAGCAATCAGAAGCTACTGAGCGCCATGGAGGAGCGGTTCGGCCGGGAACCTCGCGTCCGACTGATCGGCTTCACCAACGATGTGGCCAATTACATGTCCGCCTGCGACGTGCTGTACACAAAGCCCGGCGGATTGACCTCCACCGAGGCGTTGGTGCGCAATGTGCCGCTGATCCACACCGCGCCGATTCCCGGCTGCGAGACGGAAAACAGCCGCTTCTTCGCTGAACACGGCATTTCAATCTCCGCGCACAGCATAGAGGAGCAGATCCGCTATGGCTGCGATCTGGCGCAGAACGCGGCCATTCAGCACGAGATGCAGCGCCGCCAATCCAAGAACGCCCACCCCGACGCCGCCCAGCGCATCCTGGCGCTCATCGAAGGGCGCGAATGAACAGGGCTCCGCGCTTTGTTCTCGCCGCGTATCGGAATGAAAGAGAAAGAATGAGGAAACGCCATGTTTGAAGCCATTCGGGAAGCCATTGAAGCGCACGATCCCATCATCATCCATCGTCACAGCAGCCCGGATGGCGACGCCCTGGGCAGCCAGATCGGATTGAAACACCTGATCCTGACCAACTACCCGGGCAAAACGGTATATGTCGTGGGCGATGAAGCGGGCCGGTATGCCTTCATGGCCGACACGGACATGGACGTGGTGCCGGATGAAGCCTATCGGACCGCCCTGGCCATCATTCTGGACACCTCCGGCCGCGCGCTCATCAGCGACAAGCGCTATGAGACGGCGAAGTCCACGGCGCGCATCGATCATCACCTTTTTATCGAGCAAATCGCCCAATACGAAGCCATCGACAGCACCTACGAGAGCTGCTGCGGCCTGATCACCCAGATGGCCATCGAGTGCGGCTGGCGGATACCGGACATCGCCGCCCAGTCGCTCTACACGGGCATGGTGACAGACTCGGGTCGGTTCCGGTTTGACTCCACCTCCGCGCGCACCTTCCGGCTGGCGTCGTATCTGATGGAGCACCCCATCGACACGGATGAGATCTATCACAATCTGTATTCCAGCACATTGGAGCAGGCGAAGCTGCGGGCGCGCTTTGTTCAGAAAATCGTGCTGACGCCCCACCGCGTGGCGTATATCTACACCACGAAAGAAGAAATGGCCGGCCTGGACGCGGACCTTTTCTCCATCTCCCGGGGCATGGTGAGCGTGATGAACGACATCGCCGGCGTGGATATCTGGGTGAATTTTACCGAAGCCGACGAGGGCGTGTTCTGCGAGCTGCGCTCCAGCCGCTTCAACATCAATCCGATCGCCGTTAAATACGGCGGCGGCGGCCATAAAAAGGCCAGCGGCGCGACGCTTCACAGCCGGGGCGAGGCCATGCAGATGCTGAACGACCTGGACAAAATGGCGGAGGAAAACCAATGAACGAAGCGGTCAAGAGCGCCATTTGGACGAAAATCAAGGAATATGGGCGAATCATGCTGTTTCGCCATATCCGCATGGACGGAGACTGCGTCGGCGCCACAAAGGGCATGAAGGCGCTCCTCCAAGCCACCTTCCCAGACAAAGAGATTCTGCTGGTGGACGGCCAGCGCTCCGACTTTCTCGCCTTCCTCGGCCCGGACGACGCGGACGTGCCGGACGACGTCTATTCGGAGGCGCTGGGCATCGTGCTGGATACATCAGACCGCGACAGAATCTCCAATCAGAAGTTCGCCCTGTGCAGAGAGATCATCAAGATCGATCACCACATCGTGACCGATTCATACGGCGCGCTCAACTGGGTTGAGGAAGAACGCTCCTCCGCCTGCGAGATGGTGGCGGATTTCTACGAGACCTTCCGCGATCAGCTGATTCTGACCGTTCAGGCGGCGACCTACATCTACCTGGGCATGATTACGGACTCCGGACGGTTCCGTTTCAGCGGTGTGACCGGCGAGACCATGCGGCTGGCCGGCATGCTGCTGGACGCAGGCGTGGACACAGAGACACTCTACGCCAATCTCTATCTCCAGGATTACGGCGCGTTGAAGTTTAAGGCGTATGTGTACGAGCGCATGAGCCGCACTGAGAACGGCGTGGCGTCCATTTTCGTATCGCTGGAGATGCAGCGCCGGTTCGGGCTGAATTTTGAGGCGGCCAGCGACGTG
>CADARO010000223.1 GCA_902790345.1 uncultured Eubacteriales bacterium
AATCCATATGTTCTTGTTAATTTTTATATTAGATTAACAAATAAAATAGATGAAGTTAATAAAAAAGAGGAGGGAAAAATATATGAATGAAGAAAAAGAAATTAGAAATTCTAAAAATAGATTTGAACTAGAAGGTAATGTTGCTAGAATTAATGAAATATATACTAATAAAAATGGTAAGAAAACATTAAGATTTGATTTAGGTCAAAATAGTAAAGGTAATAGTCAGTTTGTTCCTGTTGCTTGAACTCCTGATGGGGCCCTTCGGGACGGTGGAAACGAAGAGATCCATTTCTCCCGACGGGCGCTATGAAGTCTCCGTGATCGAGGTGGACGAAGGCGCGCTGGGCGGGAGTACGCGCATTGAGGCAAGGGAGATGGCCGCGCGCGTGCCGCTGCTGCTGGGCGAACTGCGGGAAAAGCCCGAAATCATCTTCCATGGCGAATGGCAAGAGTTTGAGGGGGAGTTGACATGGCTGAGCGACGACCGCTTTGAAATCGATGGCCAGGAATTTGCAATCGAATAGTGGAAATAAAACAACGCGCCCCGGCGAAAACCTCGCCGGGGCGCTCTTTTGTATGGGGTTATCTCACGCGCAGTCCCTTACACGCCGCGGCGCTCGTTGCGCAGTTTCTCGTTCAGGGTCTGGTTGGTGACGCGGGTGTGGCCCTTCAGCGGCACGATCTTGGCGTCGATGGCGTCCAGGATCCAGCTGGGCTGCGGGAAGAAGCTCTCCTCCAGCTCGTGGGCCGGGGTGATCCAGTTCTTGCTGGCGACCACGGTGGGCGCGGCATCCAGGTAGTCGAAGCCCATCTCGGTGATCTGGCGGGCCACTTCGCTGGCGAAGGAGCCGCGCTCGCAGGCGTCGGTCACGATGACCAGGCGGCCGGTCTTCTTCACGGACTCCAGCACCGTCTCATAGTCGAAGGGAACCAGGGTGCGGGCGTCGATGACCTCGGCCTCCATGCCATACTTGGCCTTCAGTTCGTCGGCGGCCTTCAGCGCGCGATACAGCACGGCGCCGAAGGACAGGATGGTGATGTCCTTGCCGGGCCGCTTGATGTCCGCCTTGCCGAAGGGGATCTCGTAGTACTCAGCCGGCACGCCGCCCTCGTGGAACTGCTCGCCCACGTCGTAGATGCGCTGGCTCTCGAAGAACACAACGGGATCGGTGCCCACCAGAGCGCTGGCCATGAGGCCCTTGGCGTCGTAGGGGGTGGCCGGGAAGGCGGCCTTCAGGCCCGGAATGTGGGTGACCAGCGCGGACCAGTCCTGAGAGTGCTGTGCACCGTACTTGGAGCCCACGGACACGCGCAGAACCACGGGCATCTTGATGATGTCGGCGGACATGGCCTGCCACTTGGCCATCTGGTTGAACACTTCGTCGCCCGCGCAGGCCAGGAAGTCGCAGTACATCAGCTCCACCAGCGCGCGGCCGCCCGCCATGGCATAGCCAACGGCGCCGCCCACGATGGCAGACTCACTGATGGGGGAGTTGAACAGGCGATGATACGGCAGGGCCTCGGTCAGGCCGCGATACACAGCGAAGGCGCCGCCCCAGTCGCGCACATCCTCGCCCCAGGACGCCAGGGTGGAATCCTTGTAGAAGCGATCGATGATGGCCTCGAACAGGCCGTCGCGCAGCTGATACACCTTGTTCTTGGAAACGGGCTTGCCGTCCTTGTCGAAGCCCCAGCGTTCCTTCTTGGCGATGGCCTGAACGCGCGGGCACTCCTCCATGGGCATGTTGACGTCCGGCTTGGTGTCGCCGCCGAAGGACTCAACATGGCCGTTGGTGAACATCATGTCGGCCAGCTCGTCGGGGTTCTTGTCCAGGTTCATGCGGGGGGAGACCTCGTCGTCGATGGCCAGCTTGAAGTTGCGCAGGATGGCGTCCTTCACGTACTTCACGATGGCGTCGCACTCTTCCTCGGTGGCCACGCCGGCTTCCACCAGCTGCTTGCGGTACTCCACGATGGGATCCTGCGCCCACCAGGCCTCGATCTCTTCCTTCGTGCGGTAGGAGGAGGAGTCGGACGGGCTGTGGCCGCTCATGCGGTAAGTGACCACGTCCAGCAGGCACGGGCCCTTGCCCTCCAGCAGCAGCTTCTTCTTGCGCTTGTAGGCGTCGATGACCGCCAGCGGATTCCAGCCGTCCACGCGCTCGGCGTGCATCTGGGTGGGCGTGAAGCCGGCGCCCATGCGGGCGGGCGCGTCGTAGCCCATGGTCTCGCCCACGGTCTGGCCGCCCATGCCGTACTGGTTGTTGATAATGTTGAACATGAGAGGCAGGCCGCCCTTCATGTCGTCGTCCCACAGCTCGTTGATCTGGCCCATGGCGGACATGTTCAGCGCTTCCAGCACGGGGCCGCGGCCCAGGGAGCCGTCGCCCAGGTTGGCCACCACGATGCCCGGCTTGCGGTTGATCTTCTTGTACAGCGCCGCGCCCATGGCGATGGTGCCGCTGCCACCCACGATGGCGTTGTTGGGATAGATGCCGAAGGGGGTGAAGAAGGTGTGCATGGAGCCGCCCAGGCCGCGGTTGAAGCCGGTCTCACGGGCGAAGATCTCGGCCATGGCGCCGTAGAGCAGGAAGTTGATGGCCAGATCCTTCACGGTCTCATGGGGCTCCTTCTCGGCCACGGCGTAGGTCTTACCGTCCAGGAAGGTCTTCATGATCTCCAGCAGCTTGTCGTCATCCAGCTTCTCGATGGCGGAAAGGCCCTTGGCCAGGATGTCGCAGTGGCTGCGGTGGGAGCCAAAGATCATGTCCTCAACGTCCAGGCAGAACGCCTCGCCCACGGCGTTGGCTTCCTGGCCGATGCCCAGATGGGCGGGGCCGGGATGGGTGTAGGGCACGCCGCAATACTCGGAGGTGGTCTTGATGAGCTGGATCATGGTCTCGAACTCACGCAGAACCAGCATGTCGCGGTAGATGTTCTTGAACTGCTCGGTGGTGAAGTTGCCGAGCTCGTCCTTGACCTTCTTCTGGTAGGTGTTCACGGGGATGTCGCTGAAGGTGATCTTGCCAGGCGCGCGAACCACATTCGGATCGACAAACAACTGCTTGGACATGGCTATCTCATCCTTTCAATTATGAATGGGGAATGGGGAATGGGGAATGGGGAATTGTAGTTTGACCTCAGGCGCGGCTGAGGCCGCGCAAACCCTTCTGCCCCTTCGGGACACCTCCCCTGGAAGGGGAGGCAAAGCCGCGACTGAGAGGGCTTTCAGACAACCCAAAATTCCTAATTCCTGATTCCCAATTCCTAATTAATCCTTAAACTCCCAGAGGGTCTCGCGGATGATCTCGCTGACGGTGGGATGGGGGAAGATGATTTCCTTGGCGTCCTTCACCCGCAGCTCCAGCTCGATCATTTCGGCGGCGCCCCAGATGATCTCGGAGGAATAGTTGCCGATCATGTGCACGCCGATGACGTTGCGGTGCTCCTTGTTCACCAGGATCTTGCACAGGCCGTCCGCGCCCTCGTTCTCGGCCACGAAGCGGCCGGCATAGCGCATGGAGAGCTTCTTCACCTCGTAGTCGATGCCCTGGGCCTTGGCCTCTTCCTCGGTCAGGCCGCAGGAGGCGATCTCCGGATTGGTGTAGATGACGGAGGGGTTGGCGTGGTAGCGCATGGTGTCCTTCTTGCCCAGGATGGTGTTCACGCACACCTCGGCCTCCCGGTAGGCGGTGTGAGCCAGCATGACGTGGCCGTTGCAGTCGCCCGCGGCGAACACGCCCTCGATGTTGGTGCGGCCCTGGCTGTCCACGATGATGCCCGCC
>CADARO010000224.1 GCA_902790345.1 uncultured Eubacteriales bacterium
TTGTTCTAACAAATTATCGCAGATGAAAAACACAAATGATGTAGCTTATAAAGAACACCATGTTTTACTTATGCAAAGAAAATCATAAAATTTCATTGATAAACACGGTTTATCATGTTATACTTAAGAATGGTGTTTTACTTGTTCTACACGCTGTGCTTATCCTTATCGGATAAGACGGCGGCCAACTCCGGCATGGTGACGCTCTGGCCCATCAACTTCACCACCATCTCCTACCGCGAGATCATGAAGGAGAGCAAATTCTTCCATTCCTTCTTCATATCGGTTGAGCGCACGGTGCTGGGCACAGCCTTCACCACACTGGTGCTGGTGCTCTTTGCCTATCCGCTTAGCAAGACGCGCAGGGAGTTTTCCGGCGTGAACATATTCAAGTGGTCGGCCATTTTCTGTATGGTTTTTAGCGGCGGCACTATTCCATGGTACATTACCATGGTGAATTATGGTATGATAGACAGTATGATTGGCCTGATCCTGTGCGGCGGCCTGCCCGTGTTCAATCTGATCCTGATCATCAACTTCTTCCGCTCACTGCCGGATTCGCTGGCAGAGGCCGCGGTTGTCGACGGCGCAGGGCCGTGGCGGATTCTTTTCAACATCGTGGTGCCGTGCTCGGTGCCCGTGCTCGCCACCATCATTCTGTTCACAGGCGTCGGCTACTGGAACGAGTTCTTCCAGGGCATGGTGCTCTCCAGCAGTGACAGCAGCTATCCCTTGCAGGCGTATATCCAGCAGATGGTCGTCACCACCCAGATCGACCACATGAGTCCGGACCAGCTCAAGCTGTACAGTCAGATGAGCAACAAATCGCTCAACGCGGCCAAGGTATTCATCGCCATGGTACCCATGATGTGCGTGTATCCCTTCCTGCAGCGCTATTTCGTGACTGGCGTACTACTGGGCGCGGTCAAGGGCTGACAAACCGACAAACATCCACGAAAGGATTGATACCATGCTCACGAAGATGGAAAACTGCATCCTCTACCGCTTTGACAACGAGCAGGTGATGATTGAGCCGTGGGGTCTGGACGCGCTGCGCGTGCGCGCCACCTGCGCCGCCTCTTTTACAGACGGCGAGGATCACGCCCTGCTGCCTGCTGCGTCTGTGCCCGTACAGATCAGCATTGACGAGAAGGGCGCGAGCATCATAAACGGTCATATCCGCTGCGACATCGATCGCTTTGGCGTGATGACCTTCCTGCGCGACGGGAAGCCCATCCTGCGCGAATATGAGCGCAACCGCTACGCGCCAACCGACCGGCCCCTGTGCTCCGCGCTGGAAATCCGCCCGCGCATGTACGCGCCGCACACCGGCACGGGCTGCAGCCGCATCACCGTGCGCTTTGAGGCCAACGACGGCGAAAAGCTCTACGGCATGGGCCAATATCAGCAAAAGCAGCTCAATTTGAAGGGCTGCACATTGGAGCTGGCACACCGCAATTCTCAGGCCAGCGTGCCGTTCGTGGTGTCAAACCTTGGCTACGGCATGCTCTGGAATAATCCGGCCATAGGCCGCGTCACATTCGCCAGTAACGTAACTGAATGGGAGGCCGAGTCCACCAGCCAGATGGATTACTGGATCTGCTGCGGCGATACGCCCGCGCGCCTTGAGCAGCTCTATTCCGCCGCCACGGGCCGCGTGCCCATGATGCCGGATTTCGCCCTCGGCTTCTGGCAGAGCAAGCTTCGCTATCAGACGCAGGAAGAGCTGCTGAACGTGGCGCGCGAGTATCACCGCCGTGGTGTGCCAGTGGGCGTGATGGTCGCGGACTTCTTCCACTGGCCGCATCAGGGCGACTGGCGCTTTGACGCCGAGTATTGGCCGGACGTGAAGGCCATGTGCGACGAGCTGCACGCCATGGGTATGAAGCTGATGGTGTCGGTGTGGCCCACCGTGCAGGAGGACAGCGAGAATTACCGCGAGCTGCTGGAAAAAGGCTACCTCGTGCGTTCGGACCGCGGCAGCCGCCTGCGCCATTTGGGCAACGCCTGCTATCTTGACGTGACCAACCCCGATGCCCGGCGCTATCTGTGGGATAAGCTCTGCCAAAATTACCGCAGTCAGGGGGTGGATCTGTTCTGGCTGGACGAGGCCGAGCCGGAATACACCGGTTATCCGTATAGCAACATTCGTTACAGCATCGGTTCGGATCTGGAAAAGGGCAACCTCTATCCTCTCTGCTATGCTCGCATGGCGTGGGACGGCTTTAGTGACGCGGGCCAGGATGAGACCGTCAGCCTCATCCGCTGCGCGTGGGCCGGCAGCCAGCGCTACGGCGCACTCGTGTGGAGCGGCGATATTGAATCTACATTCGACTGCATGCGCACCCAGCTTGTCGCAGGCCTCAATATGGGCCTGGCCGGCATCCCATGGTGGACGATGGACATCGGCGGCTTCCACTTCGGCGACACGCGCGACCCCGGCTTTGCCGAACTTCTCATCCGCTGGTTCCAGCTGGGCACGTTCTGCCCCGTGATGCGCCTGCACGGCGACCGCGAGCCGCACAAAGCGCCCCTGTCCGATCACGGCGGCGGCGCGCTGCCCACCGGCGCGGAGAACGAGATTTGGAGCTACGGCGAGGAGGCATGTGCCATTATGACCCGCATGATTGGCCTGCGCGAGCGCATGCGCGATTACCTACGCAACGCCATGCGTCAGGCCCACGAGGACGGCCAGCCCGTGATGCGCACGCTGTTCTACAACCAGCCGGATGACGAAACCGCGTGGGAGATCGACGACGAGTTCTTCCTGGGCGACGACGTGCTGGTGTGCCCCGTGCTCGAACGCGGAGCCGTCAGCCGCCGCGTATACCTGCCCAGGGGACGCTGGCGCGGCCTGTGGGATCATCAGATTTACGAAGGCGGACGGTGGATGCAGGCGGACGCGCCGATTGACGTCATTCCCGTGTATATCCGCGACGGCAAGCTCGCCGAGCTTTGAGCCACCTGATAAGGAGGAGATCGCCATGCCATACAGGCCGTTCGCAAGCGGCACCAACCCCATCATTCCTATGGATTTTCCCGACCCGGACATCCTGCGCGTGGGCGACGCCTATTACATGGTGAGCACCACGATGTACTTCATGCCCGGATGCGTTATCCTGCGCTCGCACGACCTGATCCACTGGGAATTTTACACCCATGTGTACGATATGCTGGAGAACACGCCTGCCCAACGGCTTGAAGGCAACGCGAATGCCTACAGCAAGGGCATGTGGGCCGCAAGCCTGCGCAGGCGCGGCGATACATTCTACATCAGCTTTGTGGCCTATGATACGCAAAAGACGTATCTGTATTCCGCCAGCGATATGAAAGGCCCATGGAAACGGAACGAGATCGAGGGCTTCTACCACGACAGCTCGCTGTTTTTTGATGATGACGGGCGTGCGTATATTGTGTACGGCGGCACACAAATCCGCATCACGGAGCTCAATGACGACCTGACCAGTCCGCGTCCCGGAGGTCTTGACCGCATCATCGCCGACAGCGGCACGTCCGACTATTTAGGCTTTGAAGGTTCGCATTTTTACAAGATCAACGGACGCTACTACCTGTTCGTCATCCATTCCCGCAAGGACCGCTGGAAGCGCGTGGAATCCTGCTACACCAGCACCACGCTCGTGGGAGAATTCACCGGCGGCGTGGTGTTCGAGGACGATTTGGGCTTCCTCGATCAGGGCGAATGGCACGTACACCCGGTAGTTTTCCAGCAGCAGCCCGGTGTACATGGCCAGGCCCGCGCCGGAGCGGCCCT
>CADARO010000225.1:0-1081 GCA_902790345.1 uncultured Eubacteriales bacterium
TTTTTTCCGTGATAGAGGATCTCACCGCCGGTCGGCTCTTCCAGGAAGTTGATGCACCGGAGCAGGGTGCTTTTTCCTGAACCGGACGAGCCGATGATGCAGATGACGTCGCCTTTTTCCACGGAGAAGCTGATGTCTTTCAGGACGACATGATCGCCGAAATGCTTTTCCAGGTGCTGTATTTCCAGGATTTTCTCCATGATCAAGCTTCCTCCTCGTTCACGGTGATGCTGCTGTGGCTGTCGCTCTGCGAGCCGTAAATGGTGTAATTCTTTTTGCCGTCCATTTTGCGCTCAAGCAGGCGCAGCAGGCGCGTGACTGTAAAGGTCAGTACCAGATAGATGCAGGCGATGATGAAGAAGGATTCGAAATACCTGCCGTAGTTGCCGGCGGCGCTCTTTCCGGTGAAATAGAGTTCGCTCAGGGAGATCACGTTCAGCACGCTGGAGTCCTTGATGTTGACCACAAACTCGTTGCCGATGGAGGGCATGATATTGCGCACCGCCTGGGGCAACACGATGGAGCACATGGTCTGCCAGTGGGTCATACCGATGGATTTGGCCGCCTCCACCTGGCCCTTGTCCACGGAGATGATGCCGCCGCGAATGATCTCCGCCATGTACGCGCCGGTGTTGATGGACACGATCAGGATGGCGGACACCATCACGGGCATGTCGATGTGCAGATACTGCATGCCGCCGTAATAGATCACCATGGCCTGCACCATCATGGGCGTGCCGCGAAACACCTCGATGTACACCGCCAGCAGGCCCTTCAGCGCATTCACCAGCCCCTTGCGCCAGCGCGGCGCGCGGGCCCGGGGCTCGATGGTGCGCGCGATGGCCACCAACAGGCCGATGATGAAGCCGAACACCGTGCCGGTCAGCGCGATCAGCAGCGTGGTGCCCGTGCCCCGCAGGAAGACCATCCCGTACTTATCCAGCAGAAACGCGACCCAACCGAAGAACGTGGTCGGAAAACTCATGCCGCTCCCCCCCAAGTCAATGGGCAATTCGCAATTGGCAATTCGCAGTTGACGGGGGGCGTACCCCGTAACCCAATTGCGAATTGCGCATTGCGC
>CADARO010000225.1:1091-7720 GCA_902790345.1 uncultured Eubacteriales bacterium
AACCGGCTGTCGTCAATTATTCCGCCGCCAGCGGCTGGTTGTCCACCGCCCACTGCATCAGCGCCTCGCGCTGCTCGGGCGTGATGGTGGCGAGGATCTCGTTGATCTTTTCCACCAGCGGGCTGCCCTTTTGCAGCGCCACGGCCACGGCGGTGTCGTCGGTGGAGGCGGTGAAGCCCTGGCCCTCGGCGAACTCAACGAAGGTCAGCTCCGGATTGGCGGCCACAGCGCTCACCGCGCCGGGAAGCTCGGACACATAGCCGTCGATGGCGCCGGCCTTCAGCGCGGTGATCATCGCGGGGAAGGTCTCCATGGCAGTCTGGATCTGCGCGCCCTCCACCTGGGGCAGCACATCGTAATGGAAGGTGCCCAGCTGGCCGGTCAGCTTCGCGCCGGCGAAGTCGGCCAGGGTCGTCGCGCCGGTGTACGCGCCGTCCGCCCGCACCACAATGACCAGGTCGCTCTCATAGTAGTTGTCAGTGAAGTCCAGAGTGACCTTGCGCTCCTCGGTGGCGCTCATACCGGCGATGATGGCGTCGATCTTGCCGCTCATCACGGCCATGGGCAGGCCTTCCCAGTCGGTCTTGACCACTTCCAGCTCCATATCCAGCGCGTCGGCAATCAGCCGTGCGATCTGCACGTCGTAGCCGTCGGCCCAGGTGCCGTCCGGCAGAGCCACGGCGGTCTCACTCTCGGTGGTCTGCGTCCAGTTGAAGGGCGCGTAGTCACATTCCATGCCCACCCGCAGGGTGCCCTCCGCCAGGGCGGACGCGCCGAATACCATCATCATCGCCAGAACCAAAGCCATAATCCTCTTCATTGTTCGCAGTCTCCTTTCATTGTCCCGTATCACTTCATACACACCGAAAAGGCGGTTGAAGCGAATCGCCTCAACCGCCCTGAAACCGCATGTGCGTTTGCGGAAAACAGCAGTTTACGCGATAGCGCTCCACATGTCGCCATGTGACAGTGACCCGCGTATTCCGCTGGCCCCCAACGCGGCCCGCTCCAGAACGGCCCGCATTTCGGCGGCGCACCCTTTCCCGCGGAGTCATCGCTTTCTGAAAAGCTCCTCCGCGCTCGTCATGAGCGCCGCGCCTCTATCGGTTGGTTATATTTATACACCATCCTGCAGCCATTGTCAACAGAATCGGCCATATTTACGCATATATTACACATTTCGCCGCGCAATCGTCAGCCGCCGCGTGGCGATGCGCTCCTCAAACCGCCGGTCGTGCTCCACGAACAGCAGCGTGGCGTTCGTCTCGGCCAGCATGTTCTCGATCTGCTCCCGGGAGGGCAGGTCGATGTAGTTGAGGGGCTCGTCCCACAGGTACAGGTGCGCGCTTCGCGCCATGCTGGCCGCCACCAGCACCTTCTTCTGCTGGCCCATGGAGAAGCCCCGCATGTCCCGCTCGAAGGCCTCCCGGGGAAAGTCCAGCTTGCGAAGGAGCATCAGGAAGTAGCTGAGGTCCAGGCCTTCCCGCTCGCCCACCTCCCGGGGCGTGCCGGAAAAGCCCTCCGCCAGCTGCGGCAGCGCGCTGACGATCAGTCCGCTGGCCCGATGCACCCGGCCCGCCATGGGCTCCAGTTCCCCAAGGATGAGCTTGATGAGCGTGCTCTTGCCCTGTCCGTTGCCGCCGGACACGGCCACACGCTCCCCCTGCGCGATTTCCAGGTTCAACGGCCCAATGACCACCCGGCCGTCGTAGCCCGCCTCGGCCTCCGTCAGCCGCACCAGCACCCGGGCGGGATGCTCCAGCGGATGCAGCGTCAGCGCTGAGGCGTACTCGATGTCCCTGAGCAGCGCCTTCTTCTCCTCGATCATGCTCTCCGTGCGCTGCTGGATGGCCAGGGAGCGCTTCATCATCTTGGCGGCCAGATGACCCACGCGCCCTCGGTCGCCCTGATGCGTGCCGATCTTTGTAGCCTCCACCCGGTCGCTCCAGGCGGCCTTCTCCCGGGCGGTCTCGGTGAGGCGGCGGATATCGGTCTGCAGGCGCTCGTTTCGTTCGATCTCAAAGGCGTCCTGCCGGGCCTTGTTGGCGGCGTAGCTGGAGTAGTTGCCCTGCTCCACGTGCATGCCCGTCTTGTGCAGCGCGCAGATGTGATCCACCGTCTGATCCAGGAACCAGCGGTCGTGGGACACCAGCAGAAAGCCCTTCTTCCGCCGCAGGTAATCGGCCACCCGTTCCCGGCCTTCCCGGTCCAGGTGGTTGGTGGGCTCGTCGATGAGCAAAAAGCGGTTGCGCCGCAGGAACATAGCCCCCAGCATGAGCCGCGTTCGCTCTCCGGGGCTGAAGGACTCGACGGGCCGTTCCAGCTCCTCCGCCGCGAAGCCCAACTCCCCCGCCTCCTTCTCGATTTGCGCGTCGATCTCGTAGCCGCCCGCCGCCGCGTAGGCGTGCTCCAGCTCGCCCCAGGCGGCGAGGCCGTCTTCGCCCCGGGCCAGCAGCCGCTCCATGTCGCGTTCCATCTCGTCAAACGGAGCCACGGCCCGCTTCATGGCCTGCCGGGCCGAAAGGCCCTTCGGCAACTCGAAGGGAAAGTAGTCGAAGCCCACCGACGCGGTGATCTGTCCGGTGGCGGCAAGGGAACCGTCCAGGATATGCATGAGGGTTGTCTTGCCCCGGCCATTGCGGCCCACAAGCCCCAGCCGCCAGTCGGTATCCATGGTGAAGGCGCAGTTTTCAAACACCGGGTAAGCGCTGCCCGGATAGGTGAAGGACAGGTTTTCGATTTGAATGATGGACAAGGTGATCTCCCCGCTTTCCGACGGGCGCGGCGCAAACAAAAAACGGACCGCGGAACATACGCGGCCCGATCAGGTCAAGCATCCGGCGCGGCATAAACCGCCCGATTATGGCCAAAATGAGCGCAGTTATCCCGTCTGACACAGCGCCGTCAATCGGCGCGGTACTTGATTCAGACGTTTATTTGCGCATCGGCCACACTCCATTCTCATGAATTGCGTTCATTATAGCAGCTTATGGCGAATCTGTCAAGTTTTCATAATTCTCTATGAATCCTCTCAATGAACGTTGAAATCTCCTGGAAGATGTTTTCTAGGCGAATGATCCGCCATGAGCCCGGACCCATTTATTGAATGATTTAACTCGTCTTCCAAGTCGAAGGACAATCACAGCGCCATCTTTCGTTTGAAATTGATATATAAAGGCAACATTACCTTTTCCAGACAGCGTTTTTTCTACGATGGGCACGGAAAAGTCGATGACATCCGCGCACAAAGCACTCGCGCCCATGGTCAGAGCTGCCACGAACCATGTATCATCGACGTACAGGTAATGCACCTGATCTGTGCATGTGAGCGATTTGCCCTTCAGACAGGCAGGAAAATGTATGTCATGTCCCCTATAGTAATGATATGGTGGTATCGTCCGCGTCTGCGTGATGATAAAGCCGATCAAAAGCAACATGCTGATAATCGCAAAACCAGCCAAGGCCACGCCACTAAGTCCACTGGCCGACATTTTTCCCTGGAGGATTCGGACGCACGAAAGCAGCAGCAACAACAAAAGAACTATTCCACCGATCATCGCGAATACGGCGTAAACCTCTTCCGTTGAAATCCAATAAAGGCTTGCCCTTGTGACAGGCTTTGATTTCTTTATGTGCTTCCTCATTCTGTTTTCCCGCTTCACTATTCCCGCATCAGCTCATACATCATGATCCCCGCCGCCACTGCCGCACCCCCCGGGCCTCGTTGCCGATCACCAGCGCGAACTTCTCAGCCCCGCGGGGCGCGCCTTCATAGAAGGGCTCGCCGTGCAGCGAGGAAGCGATCACGCGATAGCCCCGCGCCATGAGCGCGCGCAGCATGCCGGGCAGATCGTCCGTCACGCTCACGGGCACCCGGAAGCCCGAGCCCATGGCCGCCCGCTGCACCTTCGGCGAGAACGGGTCGGCACAGGCGCGGCTCATGAGGATGCCATTAAGGCCCGCCGCGTCCGCCGTGCGCCAGATGGTGCCCACGTTGCCGGGATCCTGCACGCCGTCCAGCACCACCAGCCGGGCCGGAGCCGCCGCCGCGTCGAAGGGAACCGGCAGCGAGAACGCCGCGCAGGCCCCCTGCGGGGTCTTGGTGTCGCACACGGCCTCCAGCACCCGCCGGGGCACGCTGTACACCCGCGCGCCGCGCTCCGCCATGCGAACCGCCAGCGCCGCGAAGCGTTCCGCCTGCTCTGCCTCGATGAGGGCATCGGAGGGCGTCAGGCCCATGTCCGCCGCCTCCAGCATCAGCTTTTCGCCCTCAACCAGCATTTCGCCCGCTTCCTCCCGGGCCTTTTTGTCCTTCAGGCCCTTGAGGCGCTTCACCGTGGGGTTCTGCACGCTCTGTATCTCGGTCATGCGTTTTCTCTCCTGTCGTCAGAATGCAAACCATTTGCCCAGGTCGGCGGGATTGCCCGGGTCGCCCGGCAGCAGCTCCTCGTGCTTCTCAATCACCTTGCGGAAAGCCGCGATGTACTCGTCGATGATCTCCGGCCGGAAGTGCTTGAACCAGGGCAGGCCGAAGGTGCGCGCGCCCAGGCCGGCGCTGACGTCGAGGCCCTTGTCCAGTTCCCGCACGTCCCGGGTGGCAAAGGCCACGCGGGTGGGCTTGCCGTCGCCGTAGATGTCCATGTCCGTCATCAGCGGATGGGTGTGCAGCGCCCGGTTCGCCCCGGCGAACACGCCGCCCCGAACGCCCTCCGCCAGCACGGCCTCCACGAACCGCGTCACGCTCAGCCCGTTCAGCTCCTCCGGCAGATAAAGCGCGTGGGCGCAGTACCAGCCGGCCATGGTGCTGCCCTCTTCCTTCGGCCGGATGGGCCGCACGCCGGGCAGACCCTCCAGCCCGTCCAGGAAGTAGTTCATCGACCGGTCGATTTCTGCGATGCGCTCGTCGTAGTGCCTGAGCTGCGTGCGGCCCAGGGCGCTGCTCATCTGGTGCGGCCGATACTTGTATCCGCCCAGCGGCAGCCCGCAGTAGGGCTTGATGTCCTCGGATTCGACCACGTTCTTGCCGTTGAACCGCTCGTAGCGGCCCAGGGCCAGGGCGTGCTCCCAGATCTGTCGGTCGTTCGTGGTGAGGATGCCCATTTCGCCCGTGGCGAAGGACTTGCCCGTCATGAGGCTCATGGCGGCCACGTCGCCAAAGGTGCCCAGCTTGCGGCCCTTGTATCGGCCGCCCTGGGCGTGGGACACGTCCTCAATGATCTTCAGGCCGTGCCTGCGGGCGATGTCCATGATGGCGTCCATGTCCGCCGGGTGGCTCAGGTAGTGCACCGCCATGATGGCCTTCGTGCGGGGGCCGATGCGGTGCTCGATGTCTTTCGGGTCGATGCACAGCGTCTCCGGGTCGATGTCCGCGAAGACCACGGTGGCGTGCAGCGAGAACGCCTGCAGACAGCTGGCCCAGTAGGTCATGCTGGGGCAGATGAGCTCGTCGCCCGCCCGCAGGCCCACGGCGTACATAGCCGCCTGCAGCGCCGCCGTGCCGCTGGAGCAGGCCACGGCGTATTTCTGGCCCATCCACTGGGCGAATTCCGCCTCGAACGCGGTGGTAATGTCCGTGTCGCTCATAGCCCGGCGGTTCAGCACCGCCAGCACGGCCTCCTCATCCTCCCGCGTGATGATCGGCCAGGTGAACATGTCGCCCGGATCAAGCGTAACGGCTTTCGGGCCGCCGAGAAGCGCCAGCTCAGACATGAAAATCCCTCCTCAACCAGCTTTTTCTCTATTATAGCACGGAAAGCGCCGCCTGGAAAGCGCGATTCCGACCTTTCAGCAGAAAAACGTGGCTGGCGGTTGAAATCAGGGCGTGATTTGTTTATAATAGAAACGGTTATCATGCCACGGAAAGGAACAGGTCTTTTCTATGGATCACAGCGAAAAAAACAGGCAAGGTGAAGGCCTCAAAAAGCGAATATTTGATATCATTCAGATCAGCAATCTCAGCGACGGCCCGAGCCGCAGCTTCGACATATTCCTCGTGGCGGTCATCGTGGCGAATATCCTGGTCATGTTTCTGGAGACGTTTCAGTCCCTCCAGCGCTATCATGCCCTGCTGCACGGGGTGGAGGTGGGCACGGTGGCGGTGTTCGCCGTGGAGTACCTGCTGCGCATCTGGACGGCGGAATACCTCTACCCCGACCGATCCCGGAAGGCTGCCGTGCTGCGCTTCCTCTACTCCTACGACGGCATCGTGGAGCTGCTGACCATCCTGCCCTTCTTCTTCCTGTCCGGCGCGGTGGCGTTCCGCATGATGCGGGTGGTGCGCATCTTCCACCTGTTCCGCATCAACGCCAACTACGACTCCTTCAACGTCATCACCACGGTCCTTCAGGAAAAGAAGAACCAGATCGTGTCCTCCCTTTTCATCATCTTCGTGCTGATGCTGGCCTCGTCGCTGTGCATGTACTCCGTGGAGCATCCCGCCCAGCCGGACAAATTCCGCAACGCCCTGTCCGGCATGTGGTGGAGCGTGTCCGCGCTGCTGACCGTGGGCTACGGCGACGTCTACCCCATCACCATCCTGGGAAAGACCATGGCGGTGATTATATCGTTCCTCGGCGTGGGCGCGGTAGCCATTCCCACAGGCATCATTTCCGCCGGCTTCGTGGAGCATT
>CADARO010000226.1 GCA_902790345.1 uncultured Eubacteriales bacterium
AGAACGGCTCGGGCAAGAGCACCTTTTCCCAGATGCTGTGCGGCATCTATACCATCGGCGGCGGCTCCTTCACGCTGGACGGGAACCCCCTGCATATCCGCAACTAGGTGGAGGCCAACAACGCGGGCATATCCATCATCGTGCAGGAAATGGGCACGCTGAGCGGCCTCACCGTGGCCGAAAACATCTTCCTGGGCCACGAGGAGCCCTTCACGAAGCACGGCATCAAGAACAGCCGCGCCATGAACAGGGAAGCCCAGCGGCTGCTGGACCAGTACGGCTTCGGCCGCATCAAGGCCGCGCAGATGATCGACCAGTACAACTTCGAGGACCGCAAGCTGGTGGAGATCGTAAAAGCCATCTACATGAAGCCCAAGATCCTGGTCATCGACGAAACCACCACCGCCCTCAGCCAGAACGGCCGCCTGGAGCTGTACAAGATCATGGACGCCATCCGGGCGGACGGCCGCTCGGTGATCTTCATCAGCCACGACCTGGGCGAGGTGCTGACCCATACGGACACCGTATCGGTGCTGCGCGACGGCGAGTACATCGGCACCGTGAACGCCGCCGACGCGACCGAGGACGACCTCAAGCGTCTGATGGTTGGCCGCGAGATCGGCTCGGCTTACTACCGCACCGATTACGGCACGCCCGTATCCGACGAGGTGGTGCTGACCGTAAAGGGCGTCACCGTGCCGGGCGAGATCAGGGACGTCAGCTTTGAACTGCACAAGGGCGAGATACTGGGCTTCGGCGGCCTGTCCGAGTGCGGCATGCACGAGGTGGGCAAGGCCATCTTCGGCGCGTCCTGGAACCGCGAAGGCTCCGTCACATTGCGGGACGGCACCGAGATCCGCGATATCCCCACCGCCATCCGGCATTCCGTGGCCTACGCCTCCAAGGACCGCGACAACGAATCCATCATCCTGAACGAATCGATCCGGAACAACGTGGTGCTGCCGTCGCTGGAGGAGCTGGCCAGCCACAGCCTGCTGTACGGCCCCAAGCTGACCAAATTCGCCGATACGCACGCCAAGCAGATGCAGACCAAAATGCAGTCCGTCAAACAGTTCGTCTCCGACCTGTCCGGCGGCAACAAGCAGAAGGTGGTGCTGGCCCGCTGGATCGGCAAGAACAGCGATATACTGGTGCTGGATTCGCCGACCCGCGGCATCGACGTGAAGGTCAAGCAGGCCATATACGCGCTGATGGAGCAGCTCAAGGAGCAGGGCAAATCCATCATCATGATCTCCGAGGAGATCCCGGAGCTGCTGGGCATGTCCGACCGCATCTTCGTGATGAAGGACGGGCGCATCAGCGGCGAATTCCTGCGCAGCCGGGAGCTCAGCGAAAAAGACCTGATCAAGAAAATGGTGTAAGGAGGCGGAGAACATGGAAAAAGCGAAAACCAGGGAACAACAGCCATCCAGACTCCGCGCGTTCCTGGGCGGAGATACCTTTAAAGCCCTTTTGCCCTTTATCGGCCTGGTGGTCATCATGGTCGCCATGAACCTGCTGACCGGCGGCAAGATCTTTACGGCAATGCGCATCCGCCTGCTGCTCTCGCAGGTGTATTATCCCACGATCGTGGCGACCGGCGTATTCTTCGTGATGACGCTGGGCTCCATCGACTTCACCGAGGGCTCCACCCTGGGCGTGGCCTCCATCGTGATCAGCGTGCTGTCCTTTTACAGCATCCCGCTGGCCATCCTGGGCGGCATCCTGACGGGCGCGGCCATCGGCGCGGTGAACGGCTTCGTGCACGTGAAGTTCAAGCTGCCCAGCTTTATCGTCACCATCTGCACCATGTACCTGTTCCGCGGCGTGTGCGCCTACCTGACCACCGAGACCGCCGTGCCCGCCAGCGCCGCCATCAAGGCGCTGGATCAGGACTGGATCAAGATCACGATCACGCTGGCCGTGCTGGCCGTGGCGTTCTTCCTGTTCCAGTTCACGCGCATCGGCAACGACGTCAAGGCTGTGGGCTCCGGCGAGACCGCCGCGCGCTTCTCCGGCGTGCGCACCGACCGCGTCAAATTCCTCACCTTCGTCAGCGCGGGCGCGCTGACCGGCCTGGCCGCCTTCGTCAACGTGATCAAGGTGGGCTCCATCACGGCCACCGCGGGCAACCAGCTTGAAACGCAGATCCTGATCTCCCTGGTGCTGGGCGGCCTGCCCATCACCGGCGGCGCGAAGGTGCGCTTCACCAACATCATTATACCGTGCTCAACAACGGCCTGGTCATGCTGGGCTACGATTCCGCCACCCAGCAGCTGATTAAGGGCATCGTATTCCTGATCTTCGTCGCCCTGACCATCGACCGCAAGGCTCTGAAGGTCATCAAGTAACGCAAAACCCCGATAAAAAACGCCAGCCGTCGTCATTGGACCGGCTGGCGTTTTGCTTATAGCGGCTGCGCGGTTACGCCACCACGTCGCTTTCGGTATACATGGCGTACAGCTGGGCGTAAACCCCGCCCTTCGCCATCAGCTCGGCGTGCGAGCCCTGTTCCTGGATGCCGTCCTCGGTCAGCACCCAGATCACGTCGGCGTTGCGGATGGTGGTGAGCCGGTGGGCGATGGTGAAGGTGGTGCGGCCCTTGGCCAGCTCCTCCAGGGATTTTTGCACCAGCAATTCGCTTTCGTTGTCCAGGGCGCTGGTGGCCTCGTCCAGGATCAGGATGGGCGGGTTTTTCAAAAACACCCGGGCGATGGACAGGCGCTGCTTCTGCCCGCCGGACAGCTTCACGCCGCGTTCGCCGATATAGGTGTCGTAGCCGTTGGGCAATCGGACGATGAATTCGTGGGCGCCGGCCCGTTTGGCGGCCAGGATGATTTCCTCGTCGGTGGCGCCGGGCTTGCCGTAGGCGATGTTTTCCTTCACGGAGCCGGAGAACAGGTACACCTCCTGCTGCACCATGCCGATGGCGTTGCGCAGGGAATGGAGGGTCAGGCCCTGGATGTCCTGCCCGTCGATGAGGATGCGGCCGGCGGTGACGTCGTAAAACCGGGGGATCAGGTTGCAAAGCGTGGTTTTGCCCGCGCCGCTGGGGCCCACCAGCGCCACGCTCTGGCCGGGATGGATGGTCAGGTTCACGTCCCCCAGCACCTCGCGGCCCGCGTCGTCGGCGTAATGGAAGCCCACGTGGTCGAAGGTGATTTCGCCTTTGACGTCGCCGGGCAGGTCCCGGGCGCCGGGATTGTCCCGGATCTCCACCGGCGCGTCCATGATCTCGCAGAAGCGCTCGATGCCCGTCATGCCCCGCTCGAACTGCTCGGTGAAATCCACGATGCGGCGGATGGAGGTGAGCAGGGTGGAAATATAGAGCAGGTAGGCGGTGTAATCGCCCACGGAGATTTTCCCGTCCTTGAGATACAGCGCGCCCATCACCACCACGGTAATGTACATCAGCCCGTCGAACAGCCGCGTCACCGTGTTGAACCCCGCCATGTAGCGGTACTGATTGCGCTTGAAGCGGAAAAACTTCTGATTGCCCCGGTCAAACTTTTCCTGTTCGATGTCCTCGTTGGCGAAGGATTTCACCACCCGCACGCCCAGCAGGCTGTCTTCCACCTGGGCGTTGATCTCGCCCACCTGATGCCGGGTGCTTTTGAAGGCGGCCCGCATCTTCCGGCGGAAATACCGGGTGCCGATGAACATGAAGGGCATCAGCACGAAGATCATCAGCGTGAGC
>CADARO010000227.1 GCA_902790345.1 uncultured Eubacteriales bacterium
GAGCGGATGATATTCGGCACGGACTACCCGTCCGCCCTGAAGGAAGCGCCCTACGAGCATTATGTGAACTACATCCTGGAAGCGGACGGGTTCTCCCTGTCCGAGAAGGAGCTCATCCTCGGCGAAAACGCCGACCGGGTATTCTTTTCCTGAAAAATCAAGGAGGCGTCTCAATGAATCTGGACTTTATCAAGGGCGTCGTCGTGCCCATTGTCACGGTGATCGACGAGGAGGAGCGCATCGACGAGGCCGGCATGCGCGATCAGGTGGACTACGTGATCGACGGCGGCATGCACGGCATTCTGGCCTTCGGATCCAACGGCGAGTTCTATCAGGTGGAGGAGGACGAGATGAAGCGCGGCCTGCGGATCATGGTGGATCAGGCTGCCGGGCGCGTGCCGGTCTATTTCGGCATCGGCGCCATCAACACGAAAAAGTGCATTCGCCTGGCGCGAATGGCCGTGGACAATGGCGCGGCCTGCGTCTCCATCCTGCAGCCCATGTTTCTGAAGCCCACCCAGGATGAACTCTATCAGCATTTCAAGGCGGTGGCGGAGGCCGTGCCCCAAACGCCGGTGCTGCTCTACAACAACCCGGGCCGGACGGGCTACGGTCTCACGCCGGATCTGGTCTGCCGCCTGGCTCACGACGTGGAAAACATCGTGGGCATGAAGGACACCTCCGGCGATATGACGCTGACCCAGGAATTCATCCGCCGGAACCGTGACGTGGATTTCAAGGTGTTCGGCGGCAAGGACACGCTGCTGTTCCTGTCTCTGTGCGCGGGCGCTGTGGGCGGCGTCTGCACGGCGGGCAACTTCATGCCGGAGCTCATCGGCGACGTGTATCGCAAGTTCGTGGCGGGGGACACCCAGGGGGCTTTGGAGGCGCAGTTCAAGCTGAATCCCGTGCGCCTGTCCATGGACGCCGCGTCCTTCCCCGTGGCGGCGAAGGACATGGTGGCGCTGCGCGGCCGGCTGGTGGGCAAGCCCTATCGGCCGAATCTGCCCACGCCCGAAGGCAAGGCGCTTTCGGGCATACGAGACGCCATGAAAGAGGCCGGGCTGATTTCCTGAAATGACGCGGAAAGGATGAACTGACAAATGAAGATTGGATTTATCGGCATGGGCATCATGGGAAAGCCCATGGCCATGAACCTGGTGAAGGCGGGCTATGACGTGACGGTTTCCAACCGCACCATGGCGAAATGCGATCCGGTGGTGGCCGCCGGCGCGAAGGCCGCCTCCTATGCGGAGCTGGCGGAAAGCTGCGACGTGGTCATCACCATGCTGCCCAATGGCCCGGAGGTCAGGGAAGTGATGCTGGGCGAGGGCGGCGTCGCCGCGCACATGAAGCCCGGCTCCACCCTGATCGACATGAGCTCCATCAATCCCGTGGCCTCCCGGGAAATCTGCGCGGGCCTGGCCCAATACGGCGTGGATATGCTGGACGCGCCCGTTTCCGGCGGCGAGCCCAAGGCCATCGACGGCACGCTGTCCATCATGGTGGGTGGCAAGCAGGAGACCTTCGACAAATACAAGGACATGCTGAGCAAGATGGGCTCCTCCGTGGTTCGCTGCGGCGAGATCGGCGCGGGCAACACGACGAAGCTGGCCAATCAGATCATCGTGGCCTGCAACATTCAGGCGCTGGCCGAGGCGATGACCCTGGCGCAGAAGGCGGGCGTTGATCCGCAGCTGGTGTTCGACGCCATCAAGGGCGGCCTGGCCGGGTCAACGGTCATGAACGCCAAGACGCCCATGATCCTCTCCGGCAACGACAAGCCCGGCTTCAAGATCGACCTGCACATCAAGGATCTGAACAACGCCCTGGACTGCGCGCATTCCGTGGGCGCATTCGTGCCCATGACGGCGTCCGCGCAGGAGGTCTTCCAATGGATGCACAACCATGAGGGCGGCCAGAAGGATCACAGCGCCATCGCCCAGTATTACGAGTACCTGACAGGCATCAAGCTGGGCGAAACGAACTGACCCAAATCGAACAGCCATATCGGAAATCGGCCCGGGACAATCCGCTCCCGTCCGGTTTCCTTTTTCATATTCCAAAGGTGACGCGGGTTCGCATGGGTTTACTTTTGGCTAAGATCGTGTTACAATTAAAACACAAATTCACGTCTCAAATTGTCTGGAGAGGAAGAACGCCATGCGGTACGCCGATGAATACACGGATTTTTCCTGGAAATGGATCGAGCCCCGGCAGGAGAGCGCCTTGCGGGAGCCGAAGATGGAGCGGGCCTTCGGAGGGCCCCAGGAGCCGGACGGGGAAAACCTGAAGCGGCTGCGGCCTGCCCAATTCGTGCGAAGGGCGTTTACCATGCGCGAGCGTCCCGTCCGGGCCACGGCATACGCCACCGCCCACGGGCTGTATCGGCTGTTCGTGAACGGGCAGCGGCCGGATTGGCGCGTGCTGGCCCCGGAGGTGACGCCCTTCGACAAGCTGCTGACCTATCAGGTCTACGACGTGACGGCTCTCCTGCGGCCCGGCGAAAACGCCGTGGGAGCCATTCTCACGGACGGTTGGCACATCGGGCGCATCGGCCTCACGGGAGACAGCTGCCAGTACGCCAACCGGCTGGCCTTCCTGTTTCAGCTGGACGTGACCTATCCGGACGGCGGCACGGAGCGAATTGTCAGCGACGCGTCGTTTCGGGGCACAATGGGGCCCATCGACTATTCCGACATCTACATCGGCGAGCGCTATGACGCCAGAAAGGAGATGCCCGGATGGAGCGCGCCGGGCTTTGACGACGACCTGTGGACGGCAGTGGAGGAGAAGGACTTCCCGGAAGCCCTGAAGCGGCAGACCCTGGCTCCGACCCTGAAGCACGAGCGATTCAGGGGGAAGCGCATGACGACGCCCAGGGGAGAGCTGGTTTTCGATTTCGGTCAGGTGATCGCCGGCGTGGAACGGGTGCGCCTCAAGGGACGGCGCGGCGACGCGGTGAAGCTGGAGCACTCGGAGATCCTGGATCGGGATGGCTGCTTTATCCGCAACATCGGCGGGCGCAACAAGCAGCAGACGGACGAATACGTCTGCGCCGGAACCGGCGAGGAGGTCTATGAGCCCGTCGGTTCGTATCACGGCTTCCGCTATTTGAAGGTCACGGGGGAGGCGGAGGTGCTGGAGGCGGAGGCCTTCGCCATCCGCACGGCCAACAGGGAAACCGCGGCGTTTTCCTGCTCCGACGAGCGGCTGAACCAGCTCTGGCAGAACATCGCGTGGAGCCTGCGGGGCAACACGATCTCCATCCCCACGGACTGCCCCCAGCGGGAGCGCTCCGGCTTCACCGGGGACATGCAGGTCATCGTGCGGACGGCCTGCTGGCTGATGGACATGCGCAGCTTTGCCGCCAGCTGGCTGGAGACCGTGCGGCTGGAGCAGTCAGAGCGGGGCGAGGTGACCGTCATCGCGCCGAACTTCCCGGCCCTGGAGGCCATGCAGCTCAGCCGACCTGGCGGAGCCAATACCTCCTGTGGGTGGGGCGACGCCATCACCATCGTGCCCTGGTGGCTGTATCAGTTCTACGGCGACGAGTCCTTCCTGCGGGACAACTACGAGGCCATGAAGAAGTGGGTGGCCTTCGTCACCCGCTGGGCGGAGACGGGGGAGAGCTATCCCGGGCCGGATGCCCCC
>CADARO010000228.1:0-3345 GCA_902790345.1 uncultured Eubacteriales bacterium
AAGCAGCATCCTGCTCAATCCGCAGCTGATCTTTTACAGCGGCGCTTTAGGGCAGACAGCACTGATCATCCGCTGCGTCAGCTGCTTCCTGTGCGGCTGCGCGGCAGGCCTCCTGATCCGCTGGTTCTGCAGTGGAAAAGGGAAACCGTTCTTTGACTTCACAGGCTTCCATGAAGGGAAAAACCGGGACACCGACCCCAACCCGTTCCTGCGTTTCCTGAAAAACGCCGGACGCAACATCAAGGCCACCGGCCCCATGTTTGCCCTGGGCATCCTGCTGACGGCGCTGTATCAGATCCATGTGCCCGGCGAGTTCGTCAGCGGCCTGTTCGGAAAAAACAACGGCTTTGGTGTGCTGATGGCCGCCACCATCGGCGTGCCGGTGTACATGTGCGGCGGCGGCACCATTCCGCTGCTGAACGAATGGCTGGCGGACGGCATGAGCCTGGGCAGCGCCGCGGCGTTCATGCTCACCGGCCCGGCCACAAAGATCACCAACCTGGGCGCGATGAAGATCGTGCTGGGCTGGAAGCGATTCGCCATTTACCTGGCGTTTGTTATGCTGTTTTCCCTGTTTACGGGGTTGCTTGTGGATGTGATTTAAGAAAGGAGTTTCCGAAAATGAAAAAACTGACCGCTTTGTTTCTGGCCCTGCTGCTGATCGCGTCGGCTCTCTCTCCTGTTTTCGCGGAGGAAACCGCCCCCGAGGAGCCCCACAGCCCCATCCTGATCGCCTACTTCTCCGCCACCGGCACCACCAGGGGTGTGGCTGAAAAGCTGGCGGAGGCGCTGGAAGCCGACCTCTACGAGATCGTGCCCGAGGAAATCTACACCGACGCTGACCTGAACTGGAACGACCGAAAGAGCCGCACCTCCCTGGAAACCGACGATCCCGACTGCCGCCCCGCCATCGCGGGCGAGCTGCCGGACCTGACGGGCTACGACACCATCTACATCGGCTATCCCATCTGGTGGGGCGACGTGCCGCGCATCGTGTCCAACTTCGTGGAGAGCGTGGACCTGACCGACAAGACCATGGCGGTGTTCTTCACCTCCGGCGGCAGCGGCCTGGGCAACAGCATGAAGCATCTGGAGGAGCAGGCCGGAACCGGTCTGTGGCTGGAAGGCAAGCGCTTCACCCCCGGCGTCACCCTGGAGGAGCTGGCCTCGTGGGCCGAGTCTCTGGAGGCGCTGAAGGAACAGGCTGAAGCCGTGAAGCCCTGAACGGAGGCCGGCCATGCGCGCGAAATCTGTCAAGCTCGCTGTCGACATCCTGCTGGCGGTTGGGCTGCTGCTGCTCATGTCCTATCAGGTGACCGGCGAGGCCGCCCACGAGTGGACAGGCATCGCCATGACGGCGCTGATGATCCTCCATCAGGTGTTGAACCGGCGATGGTACGCGGCCCTGTTCAGGGGAAAATATACGCCCCTGCGCGTGGCGCAAACCGCCGTCAACGCGGCGCTGATCGTCTGCTTTCTGCTCACGGCGCTGTGCGGCGTCAACATGAGCGTGCACGCCGTGCCCTTTCTCGACGGTTTCATGAAGGCGTCGCTGGGGCGTCGGCTGCACCTGACGCTGTCGCACTGGTGCTTTGTGCTGATGGGGCTGCACCTGGGCCTGCATCTGCCCGCCATGCTGAGGGGCGTCAGGGCCCAGGGCGTCCGCCGGGTTGGCTGGTGCGCTTCCATATTGGCCGCGGGCGTCGGGCTGTGGCTGTTCCTGTGGAACAACTATCCGGACTACCTGTTCTACCGCGTGCCCTTCGCCTTCATTGACTACGATAAAGCCGCGCCGCTGGTGCTGCTGGAGGCGCTGTTGATCGCGTCCTTCTGGGCGTTCGCGGGGTTTCAGCTGCCGACGCTGCTGAACCGAAAGGCCAACAGAAGGAGCAAACTGGTCGCGGCCGTCGGGATATTGCTTGCGGTGGGGATCGGCGTCGGGATAAGGGTTTTTCATTGATTTCCCTTTAGTTGAATAAACTGATCATGTGAAAGCCGCGATGCCGCAGTTTCTGCCCGCCGCGGCTTTTTTCTTTTCATCCGCTTCCCAGATGAGCTCCTCCAGCGTCTCGAAAAGCCGATCCGGCTCCACGGGCTTCGACAGGTGCGCGTTCATGCCCACCTGCAGCGACCGCTGAACGTCCTCGTCGAAAGCGTTGGCCGTCATGGCAATGATGGGGATCGTCCGGGCGTCCGGCCGGTTCAGCGCGCGAATGGCGGCGGTGGCCTCCAGGCCGTCCATCTCGGGCATGCGCACATCCATGAGAATGGCGTCGTAATGCCCGATGTCGCTTACCTCGAACATGCACAGCGCCAGCTTGCCGTTCTCCGCGTGGTCGATCTCCGCCTCGCGCATCCGAAGGATTTCCTTCATGATCTCCGCGTTGATCATGACGTCCTCCGCCAGCAGAATGCGCCGGCCCTTCAGCTCGGCCCGCTTCTTCTCCTTATAGAGGCTCATGTTGTTCTTCCGGGCGATGCGCTCGAATTCGTCGATCACATTGGAGGAGAACAGCGGCTTGGCCAGGAAGCTGTCCACCCCGGCGTGCAGCGCTTCATCCATGATCTCGTCCCAGTTGAAAGCGGTCAGGATGATGACCGTGGTCTCCTTGTCATACCGCTTTCTGATTTCCTTCGCCACCGCCAGACCGTCCATTTCCGGCATTTTCCAGTCCAGCAGCACCAGGTTATACGGCTCGTGCTTCGTGTGCTGAACCTCCAGCATCTGCAGCGCCTCCGCGCCGCTGAAGCAGGTATCCGCCTTGATGCCGGCCTCGTCCAGCACGATTCGGGCGTGCTCCGCGTCGATCTCCGAATCGTCTACGATCAGGATGCGCATCTCGCCGGGCTTCAGATAGCTGGTGGCGACGCCCTGGCGCTCGCTGTTTGTCAGGGTAATGACCACGGTGAACTCCGTGCCCACGCCCTTCTCCGACTGGACGGAGATGGTTCCGTTCATCAGCTCCACGATGTTCTTGGTGATGGCCATGCCCAGGCCCGTGCTGCCGTACTTGTTGTTCCGGTTGGTGTTTTCCTGGGTGAAGGCGTCGAAGATCTTCGGAATGAACGCCTGATCCATGCCGATGCCGGTATCACAGATGGAGAAGCGGATCGTGGACTGATTTTCAAAGTTTGCCGTCCGCTCGACGATCAGGGTCACGCTGCCCGGCGCGTCCGTGAATTTGATGGCGTTGGAGAGGATGTTGATGAGCACCTGCTTCAGCTTCATGTCGTCCCCGATGTAGTAATCGCTGACGCCGCCGATGACCCGGCATTCGTATTTCAGGCCCTTTTCCCCGCACTGAGACATGACCATGGTGTTGATCTGCTCCAGCATCCCGCTGA
>CADARO010000228.1:3368-7006 GCA_902790345.1 uncultured Eubacteriales bacterium
CAATGCGGCTCATGTCCAGTATGTCGTTGATGAGCCCCAGCAGATGCCGCGCGCTGCCGCCGATCTTCTCAAGATAATCCTTGGTCGCCCCGGGCAGGGACTCGTCCCTGAGGGCCAGGCTGTCCAGGCCGATGATGGCGTTCATGGGCGTCCTGATCTCGTGGCTCATGTTGGACAGGAAGGCCGTCTTGGCCCGGTTGGCCTGCTCGGCCGCGTCCAGGGCCTCCACCAGCGCCTGATTCCGGGCCATGGACTCGCGCATTTCCGCGTCGATGACCGTCAGGCCCAGGCCCACCGCGTGAACGATGTGGTCCTCGCGATCCTCCGCGTGACGCACGCCGGCCATGCGGATCATTTCGTAATACTCTCTGCCGCCGCGCTGCGCCAGGTAGCGGTACACGATGATCGGCTCCCGCTCCAGCGCCTCGCGCGCGTGGTTCGGCTCGATGAACCGCAGGAAGCCCTCCCGGTAGCTCTCCGCCACAGAGTGGTTCGCGTACCAGGTGAACCGCTCGAGATACGGGAAATGGATGCCCTCGGGGATCTGCTCGCGGTCGCTGGGGTCCGCCCGATAGCAGACGGCGTCGTCATGATCCAGATCCACGTGATAAACGCAGCGATAGTCCGAAGCCAGGGCGGTGATCATCTTGTCCTGCTGCTCCCGGCGGGATTGCTGCTCCAGCAGCTCGCCCTGCAGCGCCAGGCGCTCCTCCAGATCCCGCTGCTTGGCCTGCTGGCTTTCCGCCAGCTCCGCGCTGGCCTTTTCAAGCGCCTTGCGGGCGTTTTCCTTGTTGTTCAATTCGCGCCTGGAGCGCCTGCGGTCGCGGATCAGGAACAGGATGATCAGCGCCGCCATGGCGAGGATGATGCTGCCAAAGAGCGCCATGTGCTCCCGGAGCATGTCGACAACCGTGTAGTTATAGAGCTGATCCGTATAGCGGAAGGCCAGGTTTTGGGCGTAGTCTGAGCCAAGCATGTTGATGCCGCGATTGAGCAGCCTCAAAAGGCCCGCGTTGCCGATCCGGACGCCGAAGCACCGGTCGTCGCCATAGGTCGTCTGAAGCAGAGACAGATCGTTATAGCGGCTGTTTCTCAGAATATCGTTGGCTCTGAGGCCGTTGAGGGTGGTGCAGCCCACCGCGCCGTTGCTGACCGCCTTCAGGCAGTCTTCGATGGAGGGATAGAAGGTGATCTGCGCGTCCGGATAGTACGTCAGGACGAAGTAATACTGCATGCCGTTGTTTTCATTGATGGCGAAGTGCCGGATTGTGTCCTCCGTGTACTCCCCCTTGTACACCAGCTCAGTGGTGGCTGAGACCACCGGGGTGGACTGGAAAACGCCGCTCTCCTCGGAGTAATACAGCCCGCCGCCCACGGGGAACGCCGTGTCGATGTTGTTGCCGTTCAGCGAGGCGTTCATGTCTTCGTAGCTGTCGAAGCCGATATAGGAGATGTCGAGGTCACTCAGATTGAGCTCCTCCAGCAGGCGGGGTACGATGTCCCTCACCAGTCCCGTGGCTTCGCCGGAGGCGTCCGTGCCGCTGTAAGGGAGGTAATTGTTCAGATAGCCCACCCGCAGCGCTTTGTGCTCTGAGATCCATTGCCTTTCCACCGTGGAAAAGGCCCGGCTGAAAATGCTCACCGAGTAGTATTTGCCGCTCAGGGAGTTGAGGTAATTCGGCTCGTTCACCTCGAGCTCCGTCTGTGCCTCGTTGAGGGCGGCGAGAAGATCCGGTCGCGATTTGCTCACGCAGAGGTAATAATCCGATTCGCCAAAGGAAAAGAGCAGCCGGGCGTGGGTCCGCCCGTAGGCTCCATCCCCCTCGGCGGCCAGTATATCGATGTCACGGCTGTCAAACGCCTCAAACAAGGGCGCGTAATCCCGGAACAGGACGATATCCGCCTGAATCTGACGACTTTGCAGAAACTCCTGCAGCACGGTCACCATGGCGCTTTCGAGCACGCCGATCCTCTTGCCGTTCAATGTGGCCGGGTCGGTTGTGACCGTATCGTCCGCGTCATACCCGATCAGGTTATAGCTTTCATGGCCCATGGGCTCATTCGGATACCCGATCAGCGTCTCGCGATCCGCCCGCCAGGCCAGGCCGGCCAGCAGGTCGATCTCCCCGTTCAGGAGCATTTGGTAGAGATTGCCGAATTCACCGTACACATAATCATACTTCCAGCCGGTGTATTCCGACAGCTTTTGATAGTATTCGTAGGCGTAACCGCTCTTCACGGCGCCTTCCTGCGCGCCCTCCTGGAAGATCTCATTTTCATAATAGCCGACGCGCACCCGGGTGCTTTCCGATGCCGCCGCGAAGGCCCCGGCGGGCACCAGCGTCAAAGCGAGAACGATCAGGCAGAGCGACCATACAGTCAGTACCTTCCAAAAAGTATATCGGCGCTCCATAAAAAAACCTCCTCGGCAAATGTCGGCTGTCATCCATCGTCTGCGCTGTTCGCCCGTGCGCCCCGCGAAGGAGGCTGCTTTCGTAGGGGGGTAATAGAAAAGGCAAATTCTTTCAGTGATAATAATAACACAAATCATCAGGCGCATCAATGCTTTTTGTTATTCATGAGGGAAAATGCTTTATGCGCTTATTCTGGCGCTATCCCGCAAGTGCGATAAAGACCGTGATCCGGCATTGAAAATCTTCGGCGCGTCTCCCTTTTCCTCATGATATTTTAAGAAATCTGTAAACCTCCTTTCGTGAAAAAGCGGCCCCGCTGTGCTATACTGAGCACAAACAGAACAGGAGGTGCAATACCATGACATATATTCACTTTGATCCCGACGATCTCAAGAAAAACGCCCTGCTGGCAGCGCTGGGCTGCATTTGCTTCCCCGTGCCGCTGATCGCGTGCCCCAAATCGGCCGTGGGCCGCTTCTGCGCCAATCAGGGGCTGATCCTCACGCTGGCGTACATCGCCGTGAGCGTCGTCTTCTCCATCCTGCGGGTGCTCACGGGCTGGATTCCCCTCATCGGCTGGGCCGTGGCGCTGGTGGGCGGGCTGGCGCGGGCGGTCATCGTGGTCGTGGGGCTCTACCTGGCCTGGCAGGCCTATCAGGGCAAGCCCACGCGCGTGCCGTATATCGGGGAGTTCGATCTGATCCGATAATGGATCGGGAAATCAGTGATACTAATCTTAATTTGACGAACCCCGTCCTCCGCGCTATAATATAATCAATATGAAGCCATGACGGAGCCCAGTAGCGACAGCGCCCGTTTCAGAGACCCGGCGGCCGGTGAAAGCCGGGACAGGCCATCGCGAACGCCACTCCATCAGCTCCCCGCAGGCCAATGGCGGGGCGGATCGCGCCGTTATCGCGCTCAAAGAGGATTCGGCTTTGCCGGGTCAATCAAGGTGGTACCGCGAATGCGCCTTTTCGTCCTTGTCGGAGAAAGGCGCTTTTTATGTGTCTGAATATCATATCGAAAGGATGGAGATTTCCCATGAATTCCAACATCAAGCATTCCTCCGAGCTGCGGTCGCTGTTTCTGAAGTTCTATCAGCAGCACGGCCATGCCGTGATCCCCTCCGCCTCCGTCATTCCGGAGAACGACCCCACCGTGCTGTTCACCACCGCCGGCATGCATCCGCTGGTGCCCTATCTGCTGGGCGAAAAGCACCCC